>NZ_JBVVQZ010000023.1:0-139621 GCF_055811635.1 Mesorhizobium sp. WSM4806
TGCCGCTGCCACCGATGCTGCCGGTGGCGCTGCCGTCAATGCTGCCGCTGCCGCTGCCGTCAATGCTGCCGCTGCCGTCAATGCTGCCGGTGGCGCTGCCGTCAATGCTGCCGCTGCCGTCAATGCTGCCGCTGCCACCGATGCTGCCGGTGGCGCTGCCGTCAATGCTGCCGCTGCCGCTGCCGTCAATGCTGCCGCTGCCGTCAATGCTGCCGGTGGCGCTGCCGTCAATGCTGCCGCTGCCGTCAATGCTGCCGCTGCCACCGATGCTGCCGGTGGCGCTGCCGTCAATGCTGCCGCTGCCGCTGCCGTCAATGCTGCCGCTGCCGCCGATGCTGCCGGTGCCGCTGCCGCTGCCGGTGGCGCTGCCGTCAATGCTGCCGCTGCCGCCGATGCTGCCGGTGCCGCTGCCGCTGCCGGTGGCGTGGTCGCCGACGCTGCCGCTGCCGGCGATGGTGTCCCTACTAGCTGTGCCTGTCGGATGGCCCTCGCCAGTGGTGAGCGGCGGGCACAAGCGACATTGCTGCCCCGCCGAGATCTGGCGCTCAATCGCCTGCGCAAATGCTGGAACGGTCGCCGCTGAGCCGAAAAACAGCACCATACCGGTGCCGGCGAGGAGATGATGGATGGTTTTCATTGTGTTGCTCCCTAAGACTTTCACCTTGGGTTAACAATTGAAACTCAGAGCTTGTTAAATCGGTTCCCTGCCATGTCGTTCTTAGGCGGGCCGTGGCCGGAAGCTGGCCGTTTTGGCAAGCGCCTGGGGTTGAATTTTGAAACGCAGGCGAGCCGCTGGACGCGATCTCGCCAAGCCGCTGGCGTAATTAGGCGCCAGAGACTCCCTCGTGCTTAGCTTCTTGATCAGCCGCCGCCGCTTCCAGTTCAAGCCGCGCCAAATGGGCTTTGATCTCCTCGGGCTGGGCGTGCTCGAGCCCGACGACATTGTTCCTCGTTTCCTTCAATGCGACAATGATCTCGTCGAGCTTCGCATGGATGGCAGCAGTGTCGCGATAGCCCTGAATCAGCACGACGCCGGTAATCACTATCGCAGCCACTGAGAGCGCATAAGTGATTACGTTTGTGAGCCCAAACGGAACCATCGCAGTGCAGGCGATCATTGCAGCGATTAGCACATAGAAGCCGGGCGGTCGGGATAGAAAGTCGGCCATCACAAAGAGAAATCGGTTCATGCGAATCCCCGTATGAACGATGTGATCCGATTGGGGCTGCATTTCGGGTGCTCGTCAAGGGCACCGTGTTAATGGCCATGTTCGTCGTCACGCCGACCTGATCTGTGGCTGGCCAGGTTCTGCCTGTTGCCCGCGAGCGCTTGGAACCACGGCAGACACGCGGCGTTTGGCGTTCTCACAGGAGACAAGCCATGCCCGACAACGATCAGGAATTCAAAAGCAAGTTTTGGGATTCGATCCGTTCCGACATGACGGCAATGATCGGCGTCCCGAGCGTCCACCCTCGACCGATGACAGCGCAGTTCGATGGTGACCGCAACGTAATCTACTTCTTCACAGCGAAGGACACCGACTTGGCCGAGGCCGTTGCATCTGCAAAGGAAGCGACACTGGTCTACTCCGCCAAGGGACACGACTTGTTCGCCACCGTTGAAGGCACACTGAGGATCGACGATGATCGGGCAGTCATCGACCGGTTGTGGAATCGCTTCGTCGCCGCATGGTTCGAAGAAGGCAAGGAAGATCCGAAGCTGTGCTTGCTCAGGTTTGATCCTGCGGACGCCGAAATCTGGAAAGATGCTTCCAGCATCGTCGCCGGGGTGAAACTTTTCCTCGGGATGGGCGACCCGAAAGCGGACTACAGGGACAGCGTGGCACAGGTTCGCATGAAATAACCCGCCCTCTAGATTGGACCCAGGCGAGGAGTGGACGGCGTTCCTTTTCACTGCCGACCGTATGCAGCCATTCATGCCGCGCTGCGAGTCGCAACTGCAGTTCTATCGGGATACACCGACGGATTCTCGTATATCGAAGATGCCGTCATGACTCCGATCGGGCTTTCGAAGCCAAGCAAAACCCAGCTCCAGGTCACAATCAACTGAAAACGAGAGCTCCTCCTGACTTTGTGTTTGGAGTGCATCAGCGAGGTGCAAGAAACTCTGCGCCCGGCACCCTATTCACGTCACGAGTTGTACACGCAACTGCGCTAAGGCGCGAATGCCAAGGCGCTTGCGCCACTCGATCTTCTCTCCTTCGCTGCCGAGGCGCATAGCCGGAAAGCGCGCGATGATACGTTCGAACGCGATCGCGGCCTCCGCCCGAGCGAGTTGGAAACCGAGGCAGAAATGCACGCCTGTGCCGAAGGAGAGGTGCGCGTTTGGGTGGCGCGTGATGTCGAAACGGTGCGGATCCTCAAACTTGGCGGGATCGCTGTTTGCCGCCGTCAGGAAACCGGCGAACATCTCGCCGCGGCGGAATTGCCGTCCCTGCCAAACCATGTCGCGGGTCGCGAAGCGCGGCTTGGTCATTTGCACTGGCGATACATAGCGCAGGCACTCCTCGACGCAGGTGGGCATCAGGCTAGGGTCGCTCTGCAGCCTGCGGCGTTGGTCCTCGTGAGACAACAATGAAAAGAGCCCGCCGGAGATCAAATGGGTCGTGGTTTCCTGCCCCGCGCCGAAAAGCAGAAAGATCATCGAGACGAGTTCATCCTCGCTGAGCTTCTGCCCATCGGTTTCAGCATCGCGCAGCGCCACGATCAATCCATCGGGCAGCGCTCCGCCTCCCTGCCGTGACACGCGGCGAAGATAGCGGACTGCACGGATCACACCGGGAATGGCGCGGAGCACGGCGCCGATATTGGCCGTGTCCTTCAGCCCACCCAGCCAGTTCTTGAATCGATCGTGTTCCTGCTCCGGCAGGCCGAGCAGCGCACAGATGACCGAAAGCGGAAGATCGCGACAGAACTCGGCCATCAGATCGACCTCCGGCCTTCCCTCCAGCTTGTCGAGAAGCCGATCGGCTATTTGCGTGATCATCGGCTTCATGGCCTCAACGGTTCGGCGCTGGAACGCCTGGTCGACGAGGCCACGCAGGCGCCGGTGCTCCGGGTCGTCATGGCCGAGCATATTCAGCGCCAGAAGACCGAGCGACCTCGGCAGAATTCTCAGTATCCGCGCCTGTGTCCTGCTCCCCGCGTTGGCAGGGTCGCGCGCGAAGCTCTCGTGATCCTTCAACAAGGTTGCGCAGGCGTCGTGTGTCACGGCGAGCCAGGTGCGGCCGATAATCGGCAGCCTCATGGAAACCACTGGTCCTTCGGTGCGCATGCGGTCAACCGTGGGGAAGGGGTTTGCGTGGAAGCCCGGCGATAAGATGTCGAAATCGCGCGTCTCGACCATACCCTCACTCCAATGTCGTCAGTCCTTCATGAGGCGCTGCGCTTCGCCGGTTAATCCGCCTCGGCCCTTCGAACGCACCGGAACGCTAGCATAAAAGATGACCGAGGGGTCGACTGATCCGAAACGGATGAAATCATATCAGCTGGCGTTCCTTGCTGCTCGAGCCACATAAATCTGGTTGGGACTGGAGCCTGTGAATTGGCGGCCGTTGAAGTCACCGTATCGTCCGGGATTGCAGCCATGATCGGGGTTGATCCCAAGACCCTGCGCAAGCATTACCGCCATGAGTTGAAGATCGGCCACACCAAGGCCAATTCGGCTGTGGCGCAAAGCCTCTTTCGCAAAGCCACAGGCGAAGGCCCTCAATCCGTTACCGCGGCAATCTTCTGGGCCAAGACCCGCATGGGCTGGAAGGAAACGATCGTGAACGAACACAGCGGTGAGCCAGTGCGTAAGATCACTCGCATCATCATCTCTCCGCCGGATTCGCAAACTCTTCGAGCAAGACGCGCCATCGCAATCGAACCTGAGCCGGTCCAATGGGAACCGGTCAGCTCACGCCAGCGGGTTTTGCTTGAGAGTCCTGTGACACACCCCGCGATAGTGAATAAATAACGAGCCAGATCCGACGGTTAGCTTGCTATCCAAGGCCGGCGAGCACACTGCAAACGGTGGTTTGCAGTTTGAACACCCCGGGGATTAGCAACATGCCGCGCGCGGTCGCCTACTATCGAGTCTCGACACAGCGGCAAGGACGTTCTGGGTTGGGCATCGAGGCCCAGCGCGTCGCGGTCGCCCGCTTTGCCGAGGCCGAGGGAATGATCATCCTCCAGGAGTTCACCGAGATCGAAACCGGAAAGGGCGCGGATGCACTTGATCGACGTCCGCAACTGACCGCTGCCCTCGCCCTTGCCCGGCAGGTTAAATGCCCAGTCGTTGTGGCGAAGCTTGACCGCCTGTCGCGCGATGTTGCCTTCATTGCCGGCCTGATGGTTCAGCGGGTCCCGTTTATCGTCGCCGAACTTGGCGCCGACGCCGATCCATTCATGCTGCACCTTTACGCCGCGTTGGCAGAGAAAGAACGGCGGTTGATCTCGGAACGGACCAAGGCCGCCCTCGCCTCTCGCAAGACCACTGGAATGAAGCTCGGCAATCCGACCAACACAGCGGAAGCTGCAGCGAGAGGTCGGAAGATCTCGATCCGGGAGGCTGACAGATTTGCCCAAACCGTGCTGCCGATCATCGCCTCCATCCAGCAGTCCGGCATCACTAGCCTACGTGGACTGGCAATCGCTCTAAACAACCGCGGCGTTCGCACAGCGCGCAATGGCCAATGGCAGGTGTCGAACGTGCGCAACGTTCTCGCGCGGCAAGCCCCTACTCTTATATAAGCGGGAAATACCCACCGGCGCGGCCGGAACAAACGGGATCGACGCCGGTTAAATACTATCGAAGGGACCGCAACCGCAGAGGACGCGGGAAAAATGTTTGAATTTTATCGCCTCGAAGTGGCCAAGGCCAGACAGGGTGTAAAACGAGCCGAGAACTCTCTGAAGCGCGCGAATGAGTTGCTGGACGAGGACGGTGGCGTCGCCCTGAATCTCGCGTTGTGCGGCCGAATAAGGGCCGAGCAAAGGCGCGTGATCGATGCCAGAGAGCGACTGACGAAGATCGATCCGAACAGCACGGATAACGTGGGCTGAGCCTTTCGGCCCGTTGGGAAGGCATGATCCCCGTCGGCGCACCATCCCGATTTCTACAATGGGGCGATGACGGCGAAGAATTGCCCGGCGGTGTCCGGCGTATAATCAGCGATCGCTAAATTGGGACGGAGCAGCCGTAAAGCAGAAAAGCGTCCGTTTTTGGGCCGGGGCCAACCATGGCCAACATGCTCCCTGTTCTGATAAGGCCCGGGCCGGCCCGACGCGCGCCGGCACCGTAGGTTCTGGAGCACTATTGCTGGTCGAGGTAAGTCGGCGTAACCCTTGCCGCAGTTCGCCTGCCGAAAGGGACTTTGTCCGGGGCGGTGAGAGTCATGTCAAACCGTGCCGCGTGGGTATGAGCCGGTCTGCAAAGACTGGGTGAACCACCCCGGAACGGCCACCAAACCAGCCCGCAATCGCGCCAAGCACAAGGGAAGCGAATGCCAGGAGTGCGCCGGACGATACGACCGAAGCAGCGATATCTGCGGCTTCCGCCGCTTGTTGCTTCGCCTGCTCGACGGCTTGGTGATATTGTTGTTCCATCTGCGTCACCTGCTGCGTGGCTTGTTCGAGAGGGATGCCGCGCGCCGTCGCCAGTGCTTGTGCCGCGTTTTGACGCGCTGCGTTCGCATCCGCCTCGTTGCCCATGATGAGAGCGCGCATCGCGTTAATGGCCGCATTGTTAAGGGCTTCTGGATCTGTTCCGGTCGAGCGCACCTGAGCTTCAATAGCTTCGAGAGGATTGGCCTCTGCGACGATCGGGGCCGCAGTCTGCGCAACAGTCTCGCTCAAGCCGCCGACGGCACGTGCGATGCCATTGAAAGCTCCGCCAACAATCATGCCGACGGTGCTGGTGAGGAAATATAAGACCAGCAAGGTTGTGAGTGCCCACGTTGTCAGACCATGGAAGGCGCCCGTGGTCGGGAGCGTCTTGCCGGACATCCGAGCAGCGATGTAGCCGCCAACAAACGCAGCAACAATGCCGGACAGGACATACCAGATACCGGCTACAATCGAGAAGGTCGACGCTTCGGGATTGTCACCGGTCCCGGGATCGAGCGTGGCGATGCCGATACCCGCACCCAGCAAAGTCAGCAGGACTTGGACCACGAGAGCGACGACCACCCCGGCGAAAATGGCGCCCCAGCTAACTTTGTTCAGCAAGATCGTGTGAGCGTCATCACTGGCGGTCGTGTAAGCCAAGTTTTCGTCCTGGCGGGAGTGGGGAAATGCGTCGCTCATCAGTTTTATCCTTAATTATTACGGCGAGTTACTGGGGGAAATTATTGCGGCGAGTTACTGGGGGACCAGCGCTGCGAATGATTTGCCTCGGCTTGCTGGTGACTGCATCGAAAGGGTCACTCCTAAACGCGCGCCTCGTCGAACTGGAGGGCGGCGGCGGAGATGGCCGAGGTGGTTACGGCACCGCCCGAACCCTTTTCGCCAAACGTTCCTAGGAGCCGGTGGCGCGCGCGGCTCAAGCGGCTCTTGATCGTTCCGATGGCGCAGCCGCATATGCTTGCCGCATCGTCGTAACTGGTCCCGAGAACGCCTATCAAAACAACAACCTGGCGCTGATCGTCGGGCAAAGCTTCGATGGCCCGCGCCATCTCCTGGCTGCGTAGCGACCATTCCTGGCTCGCCGCGATCGCGGGCCGGCTCGAAGCGCAATCGAGCAGACCGGGTCCCTCGCGATTCGCCATTTTGATGCGCGTATAGAAAGTGTTGCGCATTATGGTGAAAAGCCAGGATTTCATATTGGTCCCGGGCTGGAAGCGGTTGATGTTTGCGATACCTTTCATCAGCGTCTCCTGGACCAGGTCGTCGGCATCGTAGGCATCCCTAGAGAGCGTGCGGGCGAAGGCCCGCAAGGCAGGGATGAGGGTCACAAACTCGCTCCGCTCTGTTGGCATGTTTATCTCCGAGTTCGAATAAGCTTGGTCGGTCTGATAAGCCCACGCTAACCCGTCGAAAGAAGGTCGGTTCCACATTGGCGTCGCGGTTTTGGAATTACTTACGTGCAGACTAACAAATGCTAATTTTCCGGCATCGTGCGGGTCGGGACGACAGCTTCGAATCTTATTGGCGGTCGTCTTCGCGAGCGAGACGACACGCCCTCATCAAGCATTTAGCTGTCCGTGAGGGTTACCTCCGTTCCGCACATTCGGACCTGATGGGCGCGGCGCGTGGGACGAAACGGAGCCCCGGACCGACAAAGGGGATTGGCCAGCAAACCGCAATCGCTTAAAATAGGGGTTGGTCTGATCATCGGTGTTTCCTCGCCCGATGAGCGACCATAAGCACCAGAAGGAGAAGGCTGTGCCACAACGCGACCAACCACCTCCCTGGGGCGTCGGTGCCCCCGGCATATTATGACTGGCACTTTCACAGCGCTGATCCTGGCTCTCGAGCGCCGAGACCACATCAGCGAGGAAGAGAAGAGGTTATTGGAGCAGCTGCCGTTCCGAATCCGGACGTTTGCTGCTGGCGAGAAACTTGTGGTGGAGAGCTCCCGTCCAACCGAAAGCTGTCTTGTCCTGAACGGCTTTGCGGCCCGCCAGCAATACGTCTCCGAGGGCAAGCGCCAACTTACGGCAGTTCATATAGCGGGCGACTTCGTTGACCTGCACTCGATGCTGCTAAAGGTCATGGACCACAGCGTCGTGTCGCTTGGGGATTGCATCGCTGCGTTCGTGCCCCATACCAGTCTCCAAGCCATAATCGCTGCGTCGCCACATCTCGGTCGTCTGCTGTGGCTCTCTACTGTGATAGATGCCGCCATAGAGCGGAACTGGGTCACCTGCCTTGGCCGCCGGCCGTCCAATACTCACCTTGCTCACTTGATCTGCGAGCTCTACGCACGTCTGGAAACTGTGGGGCTTGTCCGTGGCCAAAGCTTCCAACTACCCGTTACGCAGTCCGACATTGCCGATATCGTTGGTTTATCAGTCGTACACGTTAACCGGATGATCCAGGAGTTGCGCGCATCTGGGCTGATCAGATGGGATCGCAAAATGGTGACCGTTCTCGATATCGATCGCCTTCACGAGTTGGCGGATTTTGACCCGACTTAC
This sequence comes from Mesorhizobium sp. WSM4806, assembly GCF_055811635.1. Classification (NCBI taxonomy): domain Bacteria; kingdom Pseudomonadati; phylum Pseudomonadota; class Alphaproteobacteria; order Hyphomicrobiales; family Phyllobacteriaceae; genus Mesorhizobium; species Mesorhizobium sp. WSM4806. The sequence continues at coordinate 8,145 of NZ_JBVVQZ010000023.1, forward strand.
TTGAACTTGATACGAGAGGCTCGGTAATGGTGAGTGCAGTTTTCGCCACGACCACTAGATCGATTGCTTTTAGCTTCGCATAGCTGAACATGATCTATGAGCGGCTTCCGCAACATGTGACCAGGCGCTGCCGATCGCCGAGAAGCCGATGGGCCGACGCACCGCAGTGGTTGCGGACACACGCTTGGGAGACCCCGGAGGAACTGTAGTCCGGCGTTGCGCCTACAAATGTTCTCGCCGCCGCTCTGCGATTCTTGTTGTGGATGGCGGTGGCGGCGATGGCCGCGTGCCCCACGGCCACGGTAATCTGATTTAGTTCGTCAACAATGTCGCCCGCGCGAATGGCTGGAAACCAACGCCTATCTGCCGGTCCGGGCGATCGACGAGGAAAGCGAGACGGACGGCAGCGCGTAGGCGGGGCGCGACCCGTATGCAGAAGACCCGCCGCTACATTTGCGAAGCGACGGGCCTCCACCCCACCCCATACCTGACCAGGCAAGTACGGTGCCAGACTTATTGACTCATTGCGGGGCACCTTTGGGCTTCTACACAGCGGAATTACCGATTCATGCATCCAGTCATCGCCTTGGGGCGGCTTGGCGACCAAGGTAGGCATCATTGGCGGAATGAACTCAAGCCGGCCGAGTCCGGCACACACTGGTTTACGCACGGGGCCACAATCACAGAGCCAGGCTGTCACCCCTTACGCCCTGCTCCGCAATTTCAAAATGACCCACTACCGCAGCTTCTGGACTCTCGCCCGGAATGGCGTCATTCTCTCTTCGGGGAGAGCGGGCGTGGGCAAAGGCCTCCGCAGGGCGGGTGGCGCGGCTTCGCAAAGCGCACATGATTTCGTCACGAGAGATGCCGATGTCGCCAAGGACGCCATCGGGTAAACGGCTCAACTGGTCCGTTGCCGATAACAGAGCCTTTCGCTCGGCGTGCGTGCCCGCACGGCGGGCGGTGGCTGGCCCCGGGCCACGCATATAATAAAGCTCCGGCCGGTAGCGCCGCGCGGCGAATTTGCGAAACGCCGCAGCAAGTTTTGTGAAGGGAGCCAAGAATTTCATGACCGTTCCCTTTCCCTTCGCCTGCTTGAACACGAGCCGGCGGGCCTGGATGTTGCAAACAAGGATATGCCAGTCGGACCAGGCTCGGCTGTGGGAATTCCCACACCGGGGAAAACATTGGAAAAATCCGCTCCCAGTTTAGCTTTCCGGAAAGCGGGGCCTGCGGCCATCAAATTTCCTTGGATAGGGAGTAAGATGAAGTACACCTGATTGAACAACCACACCTACGGCCCCGATTAGGCCGATCCGGCCAATCCAAGCGTCCCTCGCCGACATCGAGGCGCCCGACCCCACGACATCGACCGCAGCCGCCTATCAGGCCTGCGTTCAACATGTGACAGGCTGGTCATCCGGCCCGTCCTTCCGGCCACTGAAACCCAGTGTTAACGTCGTTCGCGGGTGAGAGGATGCAGCCGCAGCTGAAAGTGTAGGGTACAGCTCGCTGCCAGGCACGGAGGCGAAAATGAAATTGCTTGGGATTGCGATTTTGTGCACGGGCATGATCAGCGCAGCAATGCCGGCCGTTCGCGCTGAGGATCAGCTTGTACCACCTAACCATGTTGAAGCGCCAGAGCCGGCAGTTCATTGCGAGGGCCAAAACTGCCTTCCACCAGCCGATAACCCTGTCGAGGAATGCAAGGGGGAGGATTGCGCGCCGGCTCCGCCGGTGGACCCAGGTCCACAGATTGAACACGTCGACTGAACAGCATCAGCCGAACACCCCGACTACGAAGGTGATCGCGGATCCGCGGAGAAGGTTGGATTTCAGGTCCTCTCCCTCCGCCATCTGCCGTTGATTTATCTAAGTAATTCATCGATTTGCCAGAGTTACTTCTTCCAGTAGAGAAGGGCCCGCCACATGAGGCCGGCGAAGCGAAGTGAGCTACGACCTACCGCCCAGGAACACGGGAGCCTTCGATCTGCATTTGACAGACTTGGAGTTCGAAGGACTACTGGCTTTCCTTAGATCTCAACAGAGAATAGGCCGAGCCTGGATTTTCGGCTCCCGGCGGTCTGGTCGGCGCCGGTCAAAGGATGTCGTTAAGCCCGCTGATATCGACGTTGCCGTCGAACTCGTGGACGTTCCTGAAGCAGACACGCTACTGGCGATGTTCGATGTCCGGTTCGCTGCCAGCGATTTTTTCGTGCATGGGCACCCGCAATATGGCCTCTCGACTACGGAAGGTCAGGCTGGCTTTGTTCAAATCGAGTTTCCTGGCAAAGAAGGCCCGACCGTCGCGGCGTTCATCACCGCCGACGGCGCCACCCGGATCTTTGAGCGGGCCGGCTTGCTGCCGGGGTAGCTTACGCGATCAGGCTTGACGCTCTGCCCTGCCGCGCGATGCTGAGTACGGCTTGGGGAGATCATTTGCTTACCCGCGGTGGGAGGGGAACATGACTCCTGAGTTCTTTGGGAGTTGGCTGCTCCAAGTAGCCGTGATGCTTTGCGTCGTTGCGGGATTGGCAATGACCATCGTTGCGGTTCGCACTGGATGGAGCTCCATTGGTTTCGTGATGATCGGCTTTGCCAGGCGAGGCCGACACGAGTACATGCGGTCTGTGTCATCGTGGTCAAGAAGATCCTGACCACGTATCTGCGGGAAAAGGGCTACCTGCCGAAAGGCGCAGCAGAATAGCTATGCTCGTCACCGTCAGCCGGGAGGAGTGTAGAGCGGCTCTCTGCATCGATGAACCAAGCACTGGCCATCGAGCGTCGGCACAAACCCTACCGCTGGGATTTCCGACCAGTCGCACGCATTGCTGTACCGGCGGACGTAGAGGGCATAGGTGTTCGGGCCGGTGGTCAGCACCGCCGAGCCATGGCTCTGGATTAGCGCCTGCGTCTGTTGGCAGGTCATGGCGCGGGTGTCCGGCCTGGCCTGGGCGAGGGTTGTGAAGGCAAGCGTGACCGCTGCCGAGGTCAACGCAATCCGGCGAATGGACATGACGAGACTCCCATGATGAGCCATTTGGTTGACAAACTCGCATGTCGCAGGGCAGCTGTGCAATGGCGGCCTCCAAATCGGAATTTCCGGACTGGAGCAAACCGCCCGCCCCGTGCGAATTGACGGCGTGCCGCTGGAGCCCGCAACCGAGGACGCTCTCAACCTGCCGGCGGTCACGGCCGGCAGCCTTGCAATTTGAGCAAACAAATAGCCCGACCAGGTCGTCATGCATCGAGCCGTGGTCACGGCCGAGCCTGTCAATCAGCGCCTGGATGTCGAGCTTCGTCGATCTGCAGCACGTATTCATCAGCCAAGTGGAACACGCCCCCGAAGGCTCGCCAGGCCCAGCGACCTCCTCCGCAACCAAAGCCGCTGGGCCGCCCCGCTCCGCCAGTCCGGCTAGAGCTTCCCTTTGAACCGATCTCCATTCATGGGGCTGGGCAGCTACATCACAGGCGAACGAATCCTATAAGCGGCAGATGATCGGAGGCGACCCGCGAAAGCGGCGTGTCATGGGCTTCGACGGAGGAGATCATTCCGTGTCGGTTTGCCATGATCCGGTCGAGCGACAGCAGCGGCAGACTCGATGGAAAGGTGGGGACCGCCGGTGGCGCGGGACCGAAAGTCGTGTGCAGCGTATTCAGCGCGGAACGGTTTCCGAGTCGCCATTCGTTCAAATCGCCGAGCAGCAGTGTTGGCTTTTCGTCCGGTCTGTTCATGATTTCGAGCACGACACGGGCCTGTTCGGAGCGCGATCGGCGCAGCAAGCCGAGATGGGCTGCGATAATGCGCAGAGTTCGTTTCTCGTCCAGATCGATTTCGGCAACCAGGGCTCCGCGCGGCTCCAGCCCCGGGAGCTTTATCTGATGGACATTGCGAACGATGCCACGTTTGAAAAGCAGAACGTTGCCGTGCCAGCCGTGTCCTTTGCCGTTTCCGGACACCGGCACCGGCACCAGGCCTGTTTCCAATTCGAGACGCAGCAGATCCAGAAGGCCGGCACGATCTCCAAAGCGATTGTCCGCTTCCTGCAACGCAATGACATCCGGGCCGATTTCCCGGATGACGCGACCGATTCGTTCGGGATCGAACTTTCTGTCGACGCCCACGCATTTGTGAACGTTGTAAGATGCGACCAGAGTCCCCGCGGGGCGTGCCCCTTCGGACGGCGCAGCCTTCGCCTTCTGCTTTTTTCTGTCGCGAATGGATTTGAGCACACTTGCAGGAAAGCTATGTCCAGTTCTTTGCATGAGTCTGCTGCTCGTCCTCACCACCTTCAAGACTTAGCTTTGTCTCACTCAAACAGGATGTGCAATCGCTGCTTCCTGCCCTGACGAGATGCGGCGCTCGAAAGGAGCGATGGCTGCGTCGCCCGAATTGCCGCGGGCAGAACGAGAAAGCCTCTAAAGGTAGGGCGATCCCAGCCACAACACTCGGTCGAACAGGCGGACGATGAATGGCCGGGCTCTCAAGGTTTCGATCGTTACAGACGTGGCGGAGGCGATTGCCGATCCGATCCGCGCTTCAATCTCCGCGGCAAAGCCTGCATCAAGAACCTCTACATCAATCTCAAAATTCAGCCGCAGGGACCGGGCGTCAAGATTGGAGGATCCTATAAAAGCCCAAACCCCATCGACCGACAGCAGCTTCGAATGATCGAACGAGCCCTGCGTGCGCCATACGCGGCAATAGTGCTTCAGGACCTGATCGAATTGCGCCGTCATCGCCCGGTCAATAAGGAAAAGATTGTTCGTCGCCGGTACCACGATGTCGATCTCGACGCCTCGCCTGGCTGCGGTCGTCAGCGCGCTGATCAGTTCCCGATCCGGCAGGAAATAGGGCGACATGATGCGGATCGATTTGCGGGCGACGGAAAATGCCCCGATCAGCAAGTTGTGGTTCGTTTCGATGCTGGCATCCGGCCCGGATGCAACCGCCCGCGCCAGCATTGGTTGACCGGGAGCCGCGGGAAGCGCGGCCACTTGCCAGGTGTCGCCTTTCAGGAGCTCGCCGCTCACGAAGCGCCAATCTTCGGCGGCAACCGAAAAAAGGTCGGCAACGACCGGCCCGGTGACCTGAAAATGCGTGTCCCTCGCGCTGGAGGAGCCGGCGAACTCGGCTGAGAATCCCTTTCGGATGTTCATCCCTCCGGTGAACGCAATCGTGCCGTCGACGACCAGGATCTTCCGGTGCGTTCTGAGGTTGGCGTAGGGAAGACGCAGGCCCATGCCAATGTTGCCGTTGAAGAGGTCTGCTGTGATTCCTGCCTCTCGCAGGCGCCCAAGAATGCTGGGGACGGAGTAACGCGCCCCGACGGCATCGATCAGCACGCGAACGCTGACACCCCGCTGGACGGCTCCGGCGAGAGATTCCACGAAAAGCCGCCCGACATCGTCATTGTCGAAGATGTAGGTCTCGAGCAGGATAGCGCGTTGAGCGCCATCAATCGCTCGGCACATTGCGGCATAGGCCTCGTCACCTGTCTCCAATATCGCAATCGCGTTTCCCGAGGTCAGGGCACGCCGGGCCACCCTGTCGCCCAATGTCTTCAGGCCGGTGAAGCGTTGGCCGTACCGCTCGGCAATCAATTCCTCGGCGGCAAAGTTGCGCTCATGTTTTGCGGAAGCCGCCTCGCTGGAAGGGGGCCGCATGGCGCTGATCGTTGCACGACGAATGCGGTTTATGCCGGCAACGGCGTAGATGATCGCGCCGAGGAATGGCGACAGGAACATCACGCCGACCCAACCTGTGGCGGCGCGGACGTCTTCCTTCGTCATTATGGCGTGGACGATGCCGATGGCCGCCATCACCACCGAAATGATCGCGAGGACCTGGGGCCAATGAGTCATCAAGGTCTGCAACATCGCCAGGACTATCCAGCGAGCGGTTGCAGAACGCAATGCAACTCATCCCCGGGGTCAGACCACGGTAACAAACTGGACAGAGCCGCTGTCGGGTTCGATGGAACGGCCCCGTCGCCGGAGGCCAACAGCCACGAGCGGGCACTACAGGCCTAACTTCTCCCGGAGTGCATCGATGCGTTTAGAGGCTTCCGCCTTGCTGAGGCCGTCAGCATAGGCGTCAGGGTCGTCGGCCTGTTCGGCTAAAGTTTTCAAATAGGAGGCTTGTGCGGGGGTCATGGGATCATCTCCGCTGATCCAATCTTCCGGGTCCTTTTCGACATTTGCCGGTGCCTCGATTTTTGGGTTGTGCCGGTCACCCATGATCAATCTCCCTTGATGATCACCACAATGAGAATGATCATGATTTGTTCCGCCAGATTGGTATGCGCGTCGCGTCCGCCCGCGTAGGCCTCAAATCGGTGAGGACGCCCGTGAGCAGCGATCAGGGCATTGGAGCCGTGCCTGGCTCATAAACGACCCCCAACTCGGGAGTCGGCTTCTTCAAATTTTTTGGCCTTCAGCCATGTGCTCGACAGTCCGCTCCTGTAGCGGCTGTCGGCGCGCTTCGAGATAATTCCATTGAGCCCGATCTTCTCGACGGTGCGGAAGAGCGCCAGCGCGCTGCCCTCGAAATGCTCACTGTATTGGATCTTGCCGAGGCCAGGCTCAATCAGTTGCCACAGCGCCTGCTTGCGCTGCAGCAGCGGCAAGGAGCCTAGATCGTGGCCGTCGAGATGGAGGATATCGAACGCGACGAACACCAGCCGGCTCGGCTCGTTCCAGATCGCCGCTTCCAGCGCAGGGCAATCGAAAGCGCTCTGCTCGCCGGGAACAATGACTTCGCCGTCGAGAATGGCAGTCCGGCATGGCAGATCGACGGCTAGTGCGATGGGCCAGTATTTCGTGGTCCAGTCGCGGCCGTTCTTGTTGTAAAGACGCACACCGCCATTATCGATGATGATCTGGGTTCGATAGCCGTCGAGATTGGCCTCGTGGACCCAGCCCTCACCTTCAGGCGGCCGCTCGACCCGAGTCGGGATCTGCGGCGGAAGAAACTCCAGCCGGCCGCCAACGACCTTGGCACGCTTACTCAATGACGCCACCTTTGACCGCGCAGCGGCGGCTATCGGCACAGGCAACACGACATCTCCCCAACATGATGCCTGCCACCTGTGCCGAGCCCCCGCCAAGCCGCCGAGCCCCCGCCAAGCATTGCAAGCATCTACGCACGAAGCCGATCTGTCGTTAGCTTTGCATCCTAATACTTATCCCGGCGTACATATCTTGCCCGGCGCGGCGCTCTTGCACCGTTCCCGACCGGCTAATTGCTGTCCGGGATCGCCGCCAGCCTACGCAGCCCTTTGCTGGTGAGATAATCCGGGCTAGAGCGGTTCGTCATTTCAAGGAACCGCAGAACCGCTCTATCTCTTTGTTTCTTGACTTGGCAAACATACGACTCGCGGTCTCAACAAGTGTCTTATGCTGCGTAGTTGCAATGTATGCTCCGCTGTGATGCGCGGCGACATCGATGAACAGTTGGTCGATAAATTGGGAATTGGCTATAATTGATGGCGCGGTGGACGCGACACGAAAATATTCTGGTCCATGAGCTTCCCGATCCTGTACTCAGCTTCCGAGCGCTTTGAGCCAATGTTCAAAGGAAGAGGCCTCCTCGTGTCCGGTATGCGAAACAGAGTGGGCGGGGCGCGGTAACACCACGGAGCTTCGGACTTCGCGGGGGCTGTAGCCGAATTCCTTGCTAAAAGCTCGGCTGAAATTAGCCGCTGAACTAAACCCGACGGCTTCGGCAATATTAACAATGCGCCGGCTGTCCGCCGGATTGCTAAGCGCAACATGGGCTGCCAGAAGTCGGCGACTTTGTATGTAGTGGAGAACACCACCGCTCGGTTCGAACAACTGATACAGACGAGAGCGCGAGACGCCGAGCGCCCGGCACATTGAATCCGGCGTCAGATGAGCCGCATCCAGATTGTTGTGGACGTATCGACGGGCTCGCTCCATCAGCGCGACACTCACCAATTGTTCGGTGGCCGCGGCATGTTCCGCCGGGGGCGAGAGGCAGGCAATGATCATGCTGCGTGTTGCGTGCACGATGCGGGGCAGATCGTCAACCGTGAGACTGCGCAGTCTTGCTTCGATGTTCTTGAGGTAGTCGAGCAAAAGGTTGGCAAAGTTGCCGGACAGAATTGAATTATTCTTTGCGTCCAGGGTTGCCGCCGCATCGGCGAACAAATCACGCGGCAAATAGAGAAAGAGACTTTGGGATTCCGTTGCCCTCCCCCGAAACGGGTAGCCAAGCGATCTAATCTCCAATTTGCCCGGCTGGTTTTCCGCTACGCGGCGATCGACCTCCGTCCACGACCGGCCAGTATGCGGCAAAGCGATATACCAGTGATCGATCGAGCTGGACCGAAGCTTCGCAGCAGAACGCATATAACTATGTGCCGGTGCGCGCTGTTGAACGATCAGCATGCCGCCGAGGTTCCAAGCCGTGTGGTCGGCGGGAAAGCCATCGTCGAGCGATTTGTCATCCGGCAACTTGATCTCGACAAGCGGAGCCATATGCGCCTGCCAAGCGACGAATTGATCTTCTGGCGCCAGTTCGAGCGTCGAAAAGGGCAAAGGTTCGAGCGCCGGCGCAAGTGACGGGGCAGCCTCATTGTAAGGCTGAGCTTCGCGCGGCCAACGACGTCGATCGCGCTCAAGCGCCTGCCTCGCAAGCGCCTTGTCCTGCCTCTTAGCGTCCATCGCGTAGTGCCGTATCCGATTCCGGTATGCCCATCGCCACCGCAATCATGTGGTGTATCACAGCCATCTGGCAAGACCAGCTGAACGCGAGTCCACAGAGGGCTATCACACTGGGTTACAGCAAGAAATGCATTCCGAGATAAGTTTCTGGATGCGACGATAACGACACTCTTCAACGTGGTGCGTATAGAGTCTGGCACGGTGAAAGCGTAGTTGAGGAGGCAACGAAATGAACGCAAACCTCAAAACAGAAGCTCGTCGCAAGATAATTCTTGATGGATATTTTAATAACGAACCTTTGAAAGATATTGCAGCCAAGGTCGGATGCTCACTGGCGAGTTTGAAAGTCACCGCCAGTAGACTCGGTTGCACACGAACTCCGAAAGAGGCGGCGGAATTTCGGCGAGGATTTCATGTCCCAGAACAAAAATTGCGGGATTACCGCCAACTTATGATTGCTGGACAGTATAGAGCTCGCGAGTGCGCCCTGATTTTGGGACTATTGAAAGACCAATTATCGGTCAGCGAGTAAACTTATTCCAATCACGCCTCAGCGGTTCATCGACAAAAAAAATCCGCCGCAAACACTGGCAACAGGCCCTGAAAGGTTCGCACAGATGCTGCGTCGGCGTTTCAATCGCACCTGCCTCAGCCCTCATGATCTGGCTATTTGCGAACGCGTGTTCGATCAGGTTTGCGCAGATGAACACATAGACTCTTCAAGCCGGGATGCCGAGGCCTTAGCGGTGGCGATTGTCGCAATCTTCCGAAACATTACTACCAAGGAGCGCGAACTGCTGGATGAATTGAGGTCTCTTCGTCTCTCAAAGGGCGCAGAGAAGGCGCACTAGCTGGGCGGCTTTCCCTGACGAATTGTTCTAGTCCCGCGTTGGCATTCGCATCTGCATTGCCCCATTGAGTCCCGCCAGAGTGTAGCCACAGCGCTTGCGAAGGAGATGGAAATGGGTTTAGCCCAAGACTTGTCTGATGTTGCGCTCACATTCGATTGTCCGGATTGCTCGCATCCGGCGGTAAGGAAGGGCTCTGCGCTAAGAACGATCGCGCACTTCAGATGCGACGGGTGCAACGCCAAGGTACGGATCACCTATCCGCAGAAGCTAGCGATCTTCGAAAAGTACAGGCTATTAGCCGCCCAAGGGGCATTGCGATAAGACGATCCGGAAACGCGTCGCCAATGGCGGTGACGCGGACCAGATGCAAAAGGTCGATGCCCCTGGTGGGTCCCCGCTAAAGAAATAACGGCAGTAGCGCACGTTCCCGCAGCTGCACTCGGCTTTGACGAGCATGTTGTGCCGGGTCGCCTTGCCGAGCGTATCGATCGGATCATGCGCCATGGAGGATTCGCAGTATCGAGTCCCGGCTACGTCAACCGATTTGCGACTTCTCCCAAATTTCTCGTGAAGCGCTGGGGGATAAGCGCACTGACCCATTTGCGGCGGAATCGGTGTCCATTACCGTTCCGTTAACAAATGAACGATTAGATATTGGTGGGGTCAACCGCGAAAATGTTGCGAGAACGAGGAGCCCATCAATGGCTGCGATTGCCCTTCCTGGCGATTGGACCGAACAGTACAAAGGATCGGAGCTGAACCTCTCCGGGTTCAACCTCTCCTTTTCCGACGAGTTCAATACGCTTGATGTCGTGCCGAACAACGGCACCGGTAAGTGGTTCGCGCCTGTTCACGCCCCCGCGGGGGCCGCAAAGTACATGCCGCCGGTCGGAGAAACCAACCCGTTCTCCGTCTCTGACGGGCTTCTGACGATAACCATGAAGCAGGTGGACGGCGCCTGGCAGTCGGGAACGATGCAAACGGTTAACAGCGCCGGCGAGGGTTTCGCGCAAGAGTACGGGTATTTCGAGATGCGCGCCGCCTTTCACGGCGGAGCGGGAGCGTGGCCGGCCTTCTGGATGCTGTCGCCCGATCAGACTGTGCCACGCGTCGAGGTCGACATCGTTGAAGCGTATGGCGGCGATCCCGATGCTCATCACCAGGCGGTGCACTTGAGCAATAAGGAAAGCCACGCTTGGGAAAGCAACTATACGGGCCTCGACGGTTCGCTGTTCGACGGAGCGTTTCACACGTACGGCGCGAGGATAACGACTGACTGGATCACCACATATTATGACGGCAAAGAGCTGAGCCGCTTTCCAATGAGCGACTTTTTCCGCACGCCGCTCTATATGCTGGTCACGTTAAGCATGTATTCCTCCGAGCAGGCTTCCGGCACGTACGACATGGTCGTCGACTACGTGCGAGCCTATGCTGCGCCGGACGTGATGGAGCAGCACCCGACCGGGACGGATGCGGCGGATATCCTGAACGGCGGCAATTTTGATGACGTTCTGGACGGCGGAGCTGGTGCTGACAAAATGTCCGGCGGTTTCGGCAACGATACCTACCGCGTCGACAACGCATTCGACGTAGTCATCGAGGCTAAGGGCGCCGGCATCGATCTGGTCATCACCTCGATGACGTATTCGCTGTCCGGCCAGCAAATAGAGCAGCTCACACTCACCGGCGTTGCCGACATCGACGCGATTGGTAACGAACTCGACAACAGGCTGGTCGGCAACGCTGGCAGCAACCTGCTCGACGGCGGGGTCGGAATCGACAGCATGGAGGGCGGCGCAGGCAACGATACCTACTATGTCGACAATGCGCTCGACCGCGTGGTCGAGGCCGATGCGGCGGGCAACGATTGGGTGTTCAGCTCGATCACCTATTCACTGCCATCCTATGTCGAAAATCTGACTCTCATCGGCCTTGCCGCTATCGATGGTCGCGGCAATTCTTCCGACAATGAGCTGACCGGGAACAATGGGAACAACACGCTTGTCGGCCTTGCCGGCAACGACACCATAAGGGGCGGGGCGGGTAGCGACCGGTTAGCGGGCTATGATGGCGCCGACCTTCTCGATGGCGGGACCGGGGCCGACCAGATGAATGGCGGAGCCGGCAACGATACCTATTATGTGGACAATGTGCTGGACAACGTCATCGACGAAGCGGGCCTCGACCAGATTTTCAGCTTGGTCACGTACTCACTGGCGGTCGATCGCCGGCTGGTAGAAAATCTGCGTCTGACCGGAAACGCCAACGTCGGAGCCACGGGAAATTCCCTCGACAACGTGCTCGACGGCAACGACAGCGACAACAAACTGGACGGCGGCCGAGGCAATGATACCGTGCTTGGGCGGGGTGGCAACGATGCACTAACGGGCGGCCTGGGCATTGACCGGCTTACTGGTGGCGCCGGCAACGATTTCTTCGTTTTCAGCGCGCCGCTCTCAGTGGCCAACCGCGACATCATCACGGATTTCAACCATACGGCCGATACATTCAGGCTCCAGAATTCGATAATGCAGGGGCTTGGAGCCACCGGAGCCCTCGAGCCAGGGTACTTCTTCGCTGGGACTAGCGCGCACGACGCCGACGACCACATCGTCTATGACAAGGTTACGGGTGCGTTGTTTTACGATTCCAACGGAAACGTCGCAGGCGGCGTGACACAGCTCGCGACGCTGACGAACAGGCCGACGCTGCTGGCCGACGATTTTTTCGTGATCTGATCCGACACCTACAGCGATGCGCGTGAAAAAGAGATCAAGCACCGCTGTAACTTCTTGTTTGCGCATCGCTTTGTTCGAAAAACCGGTGACCTCTTTTCGAGCAATGCTCAAATTATATTGCTAGGCGATACGTATCAAATCTCTATCTGACGACGTCCTCAGGTCTGCCGCAACGTTTCAAAAATTCGATGACGAACCATCATGTAGAGTGAGTGCGCCGGCCGGCGTGATCGTGAGATCCTCGCTTACTCGAACATGATCCGAGAGGTTCCTCTTTCTGCGATCGACATTCTCCGAGCTTCCTGGATCCGCTCGGCCTGTTGTTTGGTATAGGGACCCATCGGCCGGGTCTTTTCACCGCCGCGACGAACCCGGCAGTACCAGTGGCCGCTGTCAGAGAAGATTTCAACCGAGGTCGGTGCATCGTTGGCCGCCTCCTTGGCGACCTCGTCGATGAATTTCACGACCTTTGAATAGTACTGGGCGGGTGCAACCGTGCGCAAACCACTGGTGACGCTAAGTTCCTGCTGCACTGGGGACATGGTCGAACTCCTGTCGGTCATTTGCTTGCGCTCCCTCCCACCGGCGCTGCGCAGCATTCAGCGCAGAGCTGGGTGGATAATCTCGAAGCCTATTGCTCTGACTAGCTATCTAGAAAACGAAATTGATTGACATTTAAACGCAATTTTTATGCTATATGTTTTATGGACATTGAACTCGCCCGGACTTTCATCGAGATCGTTTCGACAGGGAGTTTCATTCGGGCATCGGAGCGCTTGAATGTCGCCCAGACGACCGTAAGCGCACGGATTCGCAGCCTCGAGCAGCAATTGGGCCGCGCGCTTTTTGTTCGCCACAAAGGCGGAGCTTCTCTCACCCCGGCCGGTGAGCAATTTCTGCGCCACGCCCCGATGTTCGTCCAACTATGGCAACGCACCCTTCACCAGGTTGCCGTGCCCCCGGGACGTCGAGCTGTTCTGACGGTCGGCAGCGAAGTCAGCCTAGCGCAACCTCTTCTGCTCGATTGGGTCCGATGGATGCGCGGGTCGCTTCAGGACATTGCACTTCGAGTACACGTCGATGTGCCGAAGGATTTGATCAATCAGGTCGCGTCAGGAATGGTCGACTTGGCTATCATGTACGCGCCCCCCCACAGACCGGGTTTGAAAATCGATCTGCTTCTGGAGGAAAAACTCGTCCTCGTGACGACCAATTCCGAAGCGCGCCTCCTGGACGAATCCGATTATGTTTATATGGATTGGGGGCCGGATTTTGAACTTCACCACGGGATGAATTTCCCGAGTGCTGCTCCGGATCTTTCTTTCGATCTCGGTCCGCTCGCACTGAGCTATGTTCTTGCGACTGGCGGCTCCGGATATTTCAGGATGAGTTCTGTGCGGCCTCACATGGAGGCCGGCCGGCTGCACCTTGTGCCTGAAATGCCGCAGTTCTCCTATCCGGTTTACGCGGTGCAATCCGCAAGTGCGGACGAGAGCGTGGTAGGTCCTGCCCTGGCAGGATTGCATTCCGTCGCGAGCGCCGACATCAAATTGTAGGAGTTGTTGGGCGTCTAAAGGTCCGCTTGGATTGACGGGAACAGAAGGTCGACCGTTGTTCCAATCCCTCGCTCACTCTTTATCCGGATCCGACCACCAACCATTTGCGCCAATGCCTGCACTTGCAACATCCCTATCCCGGTGCCCTTCTCACCCTTCGTCGTAAAGAAAGGATCAAATACCTTTCGCAAGACTTCCGGAGCCATGCCGCAACCATCGTCCTTGACGCGAACGCATGCGTAGGTTTCGGGTCCGGGCAGGTCAGGCGTCGGGGCCGTCTGCACCAATCGCTCAGTGGTGACGCGGATCTCCCCGGCACTTGGCATCGCATCTCGTGCGTTCATTACGAGATTAAGCACTGCAGAGTCGAACAGCGCCGGGTCGATCAAGCAGTTCGGGATATCGGAACCAAGCTCCAGCTTGACGCGGACATCGGGGCCTGCGCCATATCTCAGGAAAGGCTCAAAAGACCTGAGGAATTCATTCAAATTGCCAGCGTGGATTTCGAGTTCCTGATGTTTTGCGAAGGCCAGTACCAGTGATGTCAGTTCGATACCTCGATCGATTCCCTGCCGCGCTGCAGCAATGTAGGTCCTCACGCTTTCGGGCTCCTCGGCTCTTATTTCGGCAAGCCTCAGGCCGGATCCGATGACTGCCAGGAGGTTTCTGAAATCATGGGCAATACCGCCAGTCATCTCGCCTAAGGCGGCAAGCCGATGTGTGGCACGCTCACGTTGTTGGGCTGCGGCCCGAGCACCGAGAGGCATATCTACCTGACGCTCGTCGCGCTTCGCTCGTGTTTCATTATCGTATGGAAACGCGCTGCCGGTCATGATGGTCGCCCCTATCGATCATTGACGACAAACAGGAAACTCGGGCTCCCATTCGCATCGTCGTTTGGGTTCTCCTGTTGCTGGTGTCACGCATCCTGCACGCATGCCTAGGCGCGCCGCACGATCCCTTTCGTCATGATGTCTTCGACCATCGGAAAGGCCTTGACGGCCTCTTCCGGTAGGTCTCCCTTCGCTCCGGTTAGCTCCGTCCAGTCATGCGCCTCGGGCTCGCCGACGACGATACGACCGACCATTCCAGCATGCTCATGCGGAATGCAGTAATAATCATAGACCCCCTGCTCGGTGAAAGTAACCGAAAAGCTTTCGTCGGGCAGTAGATAGTCAGAATCCCAAGATTTTGCCGCTTTCGGCATGCGGAGCGGCCGCTCGAAGTTTGTGGGATTGTATGCCGTCGTCGTGTGCGAATTGCCGGGGTTGAGATTGGTCCAGCGGATCGTCTGTCCTGGTTTGATCAGAATGCCTATCGGGTCGAACCAGACGTGTGAACCGTCGTCGCGCCCTTGCATCTTGACTTCGATCATCTCGCCACCCAACACGGCCAGAGAAGAGAGGGAAAGGGCGGCGGCGAGCCCGCCGCCAGCGCCCAGTATCTCACGACGCGTCAGTGTCATTTGGCGACCTGTGCCTCGTCAGCCGCCGAAACATGCCACAGCACGACATGGACATGCGGCTCTTCTACCCCCGGATGGCCGGCATTGTAGTAGACGTCCACATGGTCGACATTGCCGCCGGGTGAAGCGAGGTCGTCAAAACGCTTGTCCGGATTGAGGTCTTTGATCGGCAGCATGTAAATCGTGCTGACAAGCTCGCCATCGTGGTCATAGGCAAGGAATGGTCCGGCAGGCAATGTCGTCGGATCGACGAAAAGTTGGCCCATGCCCGGCAGGAAGTCGGGCAGTTTCACAAGCTTGCTGACCTGTTCGTAAGGAGCGGCTGGCGGAGCTTTGGTGACCTCATTCGCCGCCATGGCGCAAAGCGAACTGCCCACTGTCAAGGCAACTGCGAGGACGAGTTTTTTCATCACGGCATCTCCTGGTTGAAATAAAAATTGCGACGGCTGAAGATCTGGAAGTCCGTCTAAAAATTCGATTTTCACTTTCTGACACGGCATGTTCGCGCCCAGCTAGTAAGCAGGAGACTGTTCTGTTCGTCAAACGAAAATAACTGGCATTTAAAAGCATTATTTCTGTTAGTCAGGCCCGTACCTGTTTTGCTTGATTTTCAAAATATCTTCCACTACCTCTGAATTTCTATGAATATTTTCAGCCTCAATTTTCGGCGGGAGCCTAAACGCCTCAAAACGGGCCATTAGCCCGGACGCGAGAGAGTTCGCGTCCGGGACAGCCAGCCTCATCTCCACTCCTCAGTCCACTGAGAACTCTGTCCTGCTTGACCAGTGCGGCTGAACGCTCATTTGCGATCGCGTCTGGATCGACACGGAGGTTGACCCTGATGATCTCCCCCATCCTGTCAGAAGAAGACATTTCGCTTGATCTTGTGACGAAGGGAAAGCAATCAGCCTTGTCAAGAATTGCGATCAGGATTGCTCGGAGAAATGGGCTTGACGAGCAGATGGTTATCCGTGGTCTTTTCGACCGTGAGTGTCTCGGCTCGACGGGCATCGGTCGTGGCGTCGCGATCCCCCACGCTCTGCTCGGTATGATCTCTTCGCCTGCCGCGTCTTTGACACGTTTGGCTCAGCCTATCGATTTCGACGGCCCGGACGACGATCCCGTCGACCTCATTTACACTATACTTTGGCCGGCCTCTGCCACGTCCGCCTTCCTCCCTGCCCTCTCCCAAATATGCCGGCTGCTTCGGGCATCTCAGGTTCGGGCGCGACTCCGACAGGCACGGACATCCGATGAGGCGTTGGCGATTCTCGAAGCTAAGCCGGTTCCGGCAATTTCCACCAACTTGCATACTTGCTGCTTCGAGCCTGGCGTTCTGGTGTCCAGGCACCTGAGCAATGCCTAGTCAGATGGCCCTGCTCGACCAGCGCCTTCAGATGGTCCTTGATCGTGTTGCGGCTCGCGCCGCTGACCCTCGCGGTCTCGGCCACCGTAGCCCGGCCATGCTCACTCGCCAGTTCGAGGATCGGGACCGATGACTCCGGCAGCGCAGCGAGCATGACCTGCTCGCGCTCCATCTTTTTCTCGAGGTGCTGTTTTTGGCTCTGCAAGGCCCGCAGGAAGAACTCCAGCCATGGGTTCCAGTCCGGCGCATCCATCCGGATCGTCCCCTGCGTCCGCCGAAGCGACAGGTAATAACTTCCTTGTTCTGCTCGATCACGCTCTCCAGCGAGCTTGTAGGGCACGCAGGCATAGCCCGCGCGCAGCAGCAGCAGCGTCGTCAGGTGATGCCGCCATGGCCGTTTGTCCACCTGTTTCCATCCAATTGTCGTTCTGCGCAACACTCCTAACAGAGGATGGCCGGAAGGGGCCGTAGCGTAATCCAAGCGCACCTCCGCGCACATCGCTGGCAAGCATCGCACATCGCGGAATCGCCAGATATACAGTAAGCGTTCGTTATCATTGCGCTTTGTGAGTTGTGGCCTTTCTGTTCCAAACTCCGTTTCTAACCTCCACAAACGATGAAGCTCGGCCATCGTGCCGCGCTGCTCAGTCTCCTTTGACACGCGCGGTGAACGGCGAGCGACCGCACCCCTAAAGTTTGGAAAGACTGCTCCAGAACAAAGACTGCTCCAGATTGGTATCGAGTTCGTGGCGTCGCCGTGGTTCCGCGCAGTTGCGGGTTGCGCCGACGCATCTTGCACGGCAAGCTGCCTCGAAGCACTCCAGCGATCGCACGTGGCCGCTCCAATGAGGCTGTTCTGGATCTTCAGGTTCTGGCGTTCCTTCTCAGCCGCTGGCCTGCTGATCGGAACACTCTTCTTGGCGGCCTCGCTCACCCCTACGCTGCTTCCACGCACGTTTGTGACGCAAGGCATTCTATCGGGATGTTCTTTCGCGGCCGGATATGGGCTTGGCGTGTTCGGGCGCTGGCTGGCCGACTACCTGGAGTTGCCCAAGCCCACCGGCCGCATCTTGCGGGCCATCAAACTCGTCGCTGCGGCCACCTGCATCCTGGTTGCCGTGGCGTTTCTCTGGCAGGCTTCGGAATGGCAAAATTCGATCCGGCAGCTCATGAGGCTCGAGCCGGTAGACACTGCGCACCCCCTGAAGGTCGGTCTGATCGCGTTGCTGACCTTCGTGCTCTTGATCCTCTTGGCGCGATTGTTTCAGGTCACGTTCCTGTTCATCTCGCGAATGCTTGGCCGGATCGTGCCGATACGCGTGTCATACGTGATCGGCATTGCCGCTGCAGCTGCGTTATTCTGGACAGTGGTCAACGGCGTTTTCTTCAGGGTTGCGGTCCATGCCGCGGATTCGTCGTTCCAGGCATTCGATGAACTGATCGAGCCCGAGACCCAACAGCCTGCCGACCCCAGCAAGACCGGAAGCGATACCTCGCTGATCGAGTGGGATGAGCTAGGAAGGGCGGGACGGGAGTTCATCGCGACCGGGCCGACGAGCAAGGATTTAGGCTCGTTCCTGGGGATGGATGCGCGTGAGCCGATCCGCGTCTATGTCGGATTGCGGTCTGCGGAGACAGCCGAGGAGCGCGCAAAGCTCGCCCTCGAGGAGCTCAAGCGCGTCGGCGGATTCGATCGCTCGGTGCTGATCGTAGTGATGCCGACAGGTACCGGTTGGATAGACCCTGCTGCAATGGACACCGTCGAATATCTCCACGGCGGCGACGTCGCGAGCGTCGCCATGCAGTATTCGTATCTCACAAGCTGGCTGTCTCTCCTGGTCGAGCCCGGCTATGGCGCCGAGGCCGCTCGTACCCTGTTTGCGGAAATCTACGCGCATTGGACCACGCTTCCCAAGGAAAGGCGCCCAAGGCTCTACCTGCATGGGCTGAGCCTTGGCGCCTTGAGCTCCGAGCAATCCGCCGAGTTGTTCGAAGTGATCGGCGACCCGTATCAGGGGGCACTTTGGAGCGGCCCGCCATTTCCGAGCAGGATCTGGCGTTCCGTCACCGACGACCGCGAGCGAGGATCGCCGGCCTGGCTGCCACGCTTCAGGGACGGGTCGTATGTGCGGTTCACGAGCCAGGAGAACGGCCTGGCGATCCCGGACGCACATTGGGGACCGATGCGGATCGTCTATCTTCAATATGCGAGCGACCCGGTGACGTTCTTCGACTACCGCTCCCTGTACCGACAGCCGGAATGGATGGCGGGGCCGCGCGGTTCCGACGTGTCTCCCGAGCTCAAATGGTATCCGGTGGTGACGCTTCTCCAGCTCACCGTCGACATGGCGATGGCCACAACGGCCCCGATGGGGTACGGGCATGTCTATGCGCCGGAGCATTACATCGATGCCTGGATCGAAGTGACTGACGTTCGGGGATGGACCGCGGAGCAGATCAACCGGCTGAAGCTGGAATTTTTGCGACGGCGGTGAAGGGAGCGGCTGGCGAAGGCCAAGCGCCTGGACGTATGCCGTTCACGACCATTCCGGGCGCGCCTGAGCTGCGCCTCCAACTGGCCGAAGACGTTGGCCGCGGCGGCAGCCGCCTGCTTCTCGTCGTTCCCGACCTGCACCGTCGGCTGGGCGAAATTGATGCCGTTCGCCGCGAAGGCCTGCGGATCATGGTGTAGGCGCGCGGCCTGACGACGGACTGGTGGCCGGGTCTGGCCATGAATGCGAAGCTCAATTCCATACCACCTCTTCTGCCACAGCGCAGGGTTTTGCCGATCGACTCGAAAATAACCCGGCTTTTGATCCATTTCTCTCAGTCGCCCACGACCTGCCAGGTATCGTCCGGATTGAAGCGGTCGATGTATTTGACGATCTGCTCGGTGGCTGGCCCGAGATCCGCCTCGTAGACGACGCCGTGCTGGTTGACGGCGAAGGTTTTTGCGCCTGTCTCGCCATATTTGGCCGGCCAGGCGATAAGGCCGAAGCCGGCGATCATGTTGCCGTTGATGACGTAGTCGTAGGCGCCGCCGGCGATCTGATCGCCCTGGCCGGTCAGGATCTTGTATTTGTAGCCGAAATAGCCTTCGCCCTTGGCCGCGTCCTGAAGTTCGGCCTGATCGATATTGCCACCGGCCGGGCTCTCGCCGTTGATGTCGTCGGTCGGCCAGTAGAGGCCGTCGGTCGCGCCCTCCGAGCTTATCAGTTTCTGCGCAAACTCCTCGACGCCATCCTCGTCGCGGTCCTGCGACGCATAGTCCTCCTGCGCGTCGACATAGGTGCGCATCGTCTCGATCGCGGTGAGCTCGTTCTCGCCGACATACCGGTTCACGATCTCTTCGAGCCCGGCATAGGTGTCGAAAGCCCACTTGCCGTCCTCGCCCTTGACGATCGGAAAAGGCAGCGGCCACAGCTTGTCGCCGATCTGCAGCGTGCGGCGGTCGCCCTCGCCATCGAGGACAAGCTGCTTGGCCACACCCTCCTTGATCGCCGCCAGCGTCTCGTCTGCGTTCTCGTCGGCCTTCAGCTTTTCCGCATCGAGGCCGAGTAGGGCCGCAACCGCACCGTTGCCGGCGTCGTTGAGCGCCTGCTTGAATGCTTCGACCGCTGCCTCGGGCGTATCGAAGACAGGCGGCTCGGCGGCGGCCGCAAAGGCGGTGATCTCCGGCGCATCCGGCGCATCCTGTGCAGCGGCTGGCTGCGAGACGGCGATGCTGGCTGCAAGCGCCACGGCGCAGACAGTGCGGAGAACGATCGTATGCAAAAGTCCCGTGTGACGGGTGGTGCTGAACATCTGTGTCATGGTCCTGTCCTCCCGTACCGTTAACGCCGGCGTCCGCCGCCGCCGCGTTTGATCTGCTTGTGGCTGCCGCCACGGCTGCCGCCACCCATCGACTTGTGGCCACGGTTGGAGCTGACCTTGGTCGCCTTGCCGCGATCGACGTTGCCAAGCCCCGACGGTTTCTTCGGCCGGTTGTCGACCCTTGCCGCAGGTTTTGGCTTGCCAGCCGGACGGTTCACCTTGGCCGGATTCGCCGCCGGGCGGTTGGCGGTAGGCCTGGCCGCAGGTTTCTGGATGTTGGCGGGCTTGGCGGGGCGGGTCACGTTGGCGGGCTTGGCCTTCAGCCCGTCGAGCGTGCTCTTGCGCACGTCTCTCGTTCCCGCCGTCTTGCCCGGCGCCCTGTTGGCGAGGCTGTCGTTCTTCTTGATGTCGCGGGCGCGGTCGCGGATGGCGTTGTCGCCATTCTTCTCGATCCTGTTCTTGATGTTGTTCTGGTCGAACTTGTTCAACTGATCGCGGTCGATCTTGATCTTGCTGCGATCGACATTCTTCCAGTCGACGTCGTTGATGTTGATATTGCCGTTGAAGTCGCGGTTGTTGAAACAGTTGTTGCAGTCGATATCGATGTCGTTGCCGTTCCAGCCTCCACCCCATACCCCCCAGTCGTCCCAGTCGACGGCGGCGGCCCAGATGGCGCCCGTCACCGCCCCGGCGAAGAAGGTCGCGCCCGGATACACATAATAGGGGTAAGGATCGGGATAATAGCGGATCGGTTCCCACACGTAACCCGGCTCATAAAACATCTGCGGCGGATATTGCGGGACGTAGATCACTTCGGAGCTCGCCGACTTGATGACGACATTGTCGTTCTCCTTGACCACCTGGATCTTGTCGTCGGTCTTGATCACGCCCTTGGCGACCGCCTCGTCGCGCAGCTGCTGGATGGCAACCAGCACGTCCTTCTGCTGGTAGGCGATGGCGTCGCCGAGCGTCTGCGTCCATTCGAGGTCGTCGCTCATCATCTTGACGATGTCCGGATAGTTGAGCAGCGACACGACGGAGCCGTCCCAGCTGTCCTTGGGTGTCAGGCTCTTGTCTTTCTCGTAGCGGTCTAGGAAGCGCGCCGCCTCGACGATCTGCAGCGGATAAAGCGCAGCCGCCGTGATCACCGCGATCAGTTCGTCCGGATAGAGCGCAATGCGCGCAACCAGGACCTCCATCTCGTCGGCGCTCAGCGGCCCCGGCGAGGCCGCCGCATCGCCGGATGCGTCAGCCGCCGCGACCTGTTCTTGTGCAAGGACAGGGTACGCCGAACCAGGCCCGGCAAGCAGCAGCGCCAGCGCCGCTGCACCGACCTTCAACATCTCATTGCCCGTCATGCGTTGATCCTCCCTGTCTGTCTCTGTCTCGGCAAGCCTTACGCCGTTCGGTCCGAAGCCTTCGTCGTGATTGAACTGGAGAGGAACACCGATCAGCGAGGCGATCGGATTGGAAAGCTTCTTGGCAAGATCCTGGCTGTCGTCTTGGGCCAGTGCGTCCGCGAAAGGCAACCCCAAGAGAGCAACGACAGTGGCAAGAAAGGCCTTCAACTCATCTCCTCCTGGCCGGCAGAAAGGCTTTGAGGGCCGGCACCAACGAGGACGCCTGTCCGCAGGCTGAAACGATGCGCCAATAGGCCCAGCTGCACCAGCGACTCTATGTAATTTACGTCGAACGCGAGCAGCCAAATGCGGGCGACCGCGCAGTTGGCGGTGAGCGGAAAACTGCACCTCGCCAGCGCCAATTCTGGATCCAATGCTCGACATATCGCGCCGATAAGAGATGTCCCGCAGAATACGCGGAGCGTCGAGAAGGCTGGTTCGAAGCATCGTGAAGAGAGATGGAGCCGGCGCGATTGCGCCGAAACGAGCCGCTTCAGAGATTCGGCCGACGACCGAGTCCGGCGCCACAACTCTACAACCTCAAGAGCCAGGCCTCTACTTTCCCTTTGCCCTTGACTTCTATAGCGCCGCGCGGCTCGAAAACGAACTGGTCCTTAAGCCGCTCGTAGACGGCCCGCGTCACCTGAACCGCGTCGGGAATGCTACCTGATTCCATGCGGCTCGCGAGATTCACCGTGTCACCCCACAGGTCGTAGATGTACTTGCTCTTGCCGATGACGCCGGCCACCACCGGCCCGCTGTTGACGCCAACCCTAAGCTTCATCGGGACGTTGTGCTCCATGGCGTGCTCGCGGGTAATGTGGACCATGCGGATGGCCATGCGCACCATGCGCTCGGCGTGGTTGGCGACCGGCACGGGCAGACCGCACACCGCCATATAGGCATCGCCCACAGTCTTGATCTTCTCGATGCCGAGATCGTTGGCCGCGGCATCGAAGCGCGTGAACAGCCCGTTGAGAAACGTCACGACCTCCTGCGGCGGCATCTCCGATGTGAGAGCGGTGAACCCGACAAGATCGGCGAAGGCCACCGTGACCTCCGCGAAGCCGTCGGCGATCCTCTCTTCGCCTCCGCGCAGCCGATTGGCGATCGGCGCCGGCAGGACGTTCAGTAGCAGCTCCTCATTCTCGCGGTTCTTGTTCTCGATGACGACATTCTTTTCGCGCAGATCCTCGACCATGCCGTTGAAAGCTGCGCACAGCTGGCCGATTTCGTCGCGCGTGCGCACTGGCACGCTGGCGCGATAGTCGCCGGCAGCGAAGCGTTTTACTCCGGCAGTGAGCTCGCGCAGCGGTCCGAGCAGCGCGCGCGACAGCCACGCGGCGGTGGCGGCCACCACCAGCAGGGCCAGTCCCCCTACAAGCAGCAGATCCTGGCGGAGCCGGGCGATCGGCGCGAAGGCCTCGGCGCTGTCGACCTTGGCGACGAGGGCCCAGGTGACGCCGGGAATCGCCAGCGGCCCCCACGAAGCGAGCGTCGGGACGCCACGGTATCCGATGATCTCGCCGGTGCCCTCGACACCGGCCAGTGCCGCCTGAGTGGCCTTGGTGTCGATGCGCTGATGCAACACTGGCGTCCCGTAACGCTGAATTGCGTCGAGCTCCTCGTCGTCGGGGCCAACGGACTTTAGTTCGGCGAAGTAGGTCTCCCGGTTCTCGTAGAACGCCCGCGGGCCGGAGCGAACCAGATAATCGGGCCCCACGAGATAGGCCTCACCCGTTTCGCCGAACCCCTCCTGCCGCCAGCGGCGACCGCCGGTGACAACGTCGTCGATCTCCTCGTTCGACAATTGCGCGATCAGCACGCCGATGACGATCCCTTGGTCGATCACCGGTGCTCCCATGAAGGCAACCGGCGCGCCGCCAGAGGGCGCATAAGGAGCGAAATCCTCGAGACAGACGGCCGATCGGTCGGCGCTCTCCGCGCAGCGGGCGACGACGGCGGCGGCGTTGGAGCGGCGGTACGGACCGAACTGGAGGGACGTGGTGAAGTCGACCTCCTTCTGGACGGTGTAGATCAGGCGACCGGATTTGGAATCGGCGATCATGAAATCGAAAAAGCCGACGGTCGTAGCCGCGGCGCGCATCAATGGATGATAAACGGCGTGCAGCCTGCTGTAGTCGCTCCTGTCGCCGGCGTCGTCCAGAAGCTTGCGCCGCTCCGCCGGGTTCGGATTTTCCACAATGTAGTGATGCTGCAGATGGTAGGGGGCGCCACCGACCGGCAGGTAGTCCGACAGGGGTGGTTCCCTGCCCAGGATACCCGTCATCTGGGGGATAAAGTTCGCGGCGTACCAGTCGCCGACCTTCTTCTGCAGTTCGGGCGGCACGCCCGCCCGGTCAAGTTGGTCGACTGCAATCCGGAACTCGCGCGTCGCATCGACCACCATCTTGGAGGTGGCGAGCAGGCGCAGATCGGCCTGTATCGTACGGAAGTAGGTTTCAACCTGGCGCGTCTTGGTCTGGCGGGCGGCCGTGAGCTGGTCGAAGACTGCCTTTTCGAGAGCATTCTGTGCGCGGAAGTAACCGAGCACCCCAGTCACTAGCACCGCGATAGCGCCGAGCAGGACGAGGGTTGTAAACAGCTTCGCCGCCAAGCCCCAGCGCGCGGGTCGAAACGATCCAGCCGCCTTCATAGAAGACATCAGTTAACCCGCTAACCCGCCGCGGCAGAAACGACATCTGCAGCGCGAACAGGGAATGTGAGCATGGCGCTGCAAGCACAATAAAGAACAAGGCGCTTCATGTCAGATCGCATTGGAGACCTCTTCTGCCAAAGCACAGCGTTTTGCCGATCGACTCGAAAATAATCCGGTTTTCGATACATTGATATTAGCGTTGGCAGATGGAACGCGGTTTTCCTCAATCGGCCACCACTTCCCAGGTGTCGCCGGGATTGAAGCGGTCGATATGTTTTACGATCGCCTCGGTAGCCGGGCCGAGATCGGTCTCGTGCCGGGCGTTTTTAGCAGTATTTGTCACGTTCTGCGTGCAATGCAGCGGAAACCTAAATGGCACGTCGACGTGTCGATCGGCTGCGCCATCCGCGCGGCCGGGCGGTAGCGCCGGCAATAGTTGGGCGCGCAAAGATGCGATCCGCCTTTCATCACCTTGCGCGGGATTCTGATCTGCGGCTGCCGTGGATCGAGGCTGTCGTCCCGTTTGGCACCGCGGGGGTTGTCAACCGTGCAGCACGGGCTGTCGATCTTGCCGTGTTCCTGGTACCAATCCGTGGTCCACTGCCAGACATTGCCAGCCATGTCGTAGAGGCCGTAGCCATTGGCGGCAAAGGAGGCGACGGGTGACGTCCCCTCGTAGCCGTCCTCGCAGAAATTCTGCCATGGGAACTCACCTTGCCAGGTATTGGCCATGTGTCGGCCATCGGGTGCCATTTCATCGCCCCAGACAAATTCGGCCGCGTCGAGCCCGCCCCGCGCCGCGAATTCCCACTCGGCCTCGGTGGGCAATTCCTTGCCCGCCCACGATGCGTAGGCTTCGGCATCCTCAAAGTTCACATGCACGACCGGATGGTCGGCCAGCCGCTTGATCGAACTCGCCGGCCCGCGCGGATGGCGCCAATTGGCGCCGCGCACGTAGACCCACCAATTGTAGTGATCGCGAAGATCGACACGCTGTTTGGCCTTGCTGAACACCACGGACGATGGCGCCAGCATGTCCGGCTTCGCTCCGGGATAATCGTCGGGATTTACGGGACGTTCGGCCGAGGTGACGTAACCAGTTGCATCGACGAAGCGGGCAAACTCGCGGTTGGTGACGGTGCAGGCGTCCATCCAGAAGCCGCCCACTGTCACCCTATGCGCCGGCGCCTCCTCGGGATAGTGCTTGTCCGATCCCATGAGGAATGTACCGCCAGGAATCCAGACCATGTTCAGGAATGGCTCTTCGACCTGTGTAGATTGAGCCCGGCGTTCCACAAATTGACGCATCGTCTTGCTCCGACTCCTTACTTCTCGAAGGCGAACACCCGGTTCCAATCCTTCTTCATATCGACAACCGTCCAACCAGAATCGACTGCGGCGTCGAGACCCTTGTCCAGACGGCCGATGCTTGACTGCCGGTCATAGGCCCATTCGCGCTCCGCGTCTGTATGATGGACATACAGGCAGAAGCGCGGGGCTGGTCCGGCGCAGGTCCATTGCAGCATCTGCAGATCGCCGTCGGAATTGCCGAAGGCCGCGATCGGCCGCCGCCCAATATGCTTTTGGATGGCCACCGGCTTGCCCGCCTTGTCGTCAATGAAATCAACTTCCGGCAGCTTGTTGAGAACCATCTGGTCCCCTTTCAACTCGAATTTCATTTTGCCGCTGCTGCCGATTACCTGCTCGGGCGGAATGCCATAAACCTGCTCGCTGAATACTCGCACGAACTCGATGCCGCCGCCCGAGGCTATGAATGTCTTGAAACCGTTGGCGCGCAAATAGTCCAGCAGCTCCAACATCGGCTGGTAGATCATCTCCGTGTAGGGTTTGCCTGTCTTCGGATGCTTTGCGCTCGCAAACCAGTCGCGGACGATCTGTTCGAACTCGTCGGTCGTCATGCCGGAATGCGCGGCCATCACGATATCCAGCATCGCGTGTTCTCCGCCAGCTAGCGCCGCTTTCACATCGCCCTTCAACAGCGAGGCAAAGGGCTCCTGCGTGTTCCATTCGGGATGTTGGGGCGCGAGCGCCTTGACCCGGTCGAGCGCGAACAGAAGCTGAAAATACATGGGCTGTTCGCCCCACAGCGTCCCGTCATTGTCGAACACCGCGATGCGTTCGGGGACAGGCACGAAATCCGCCGACCCTTCCTTGGTCACGCTTTCGACGAACCGCACGATGGATTGCTTCGCCTCGCCTTCGTTCCATGACGCGAGTACTTCCGCGCCTTGCGCGGAAGGCGCAATCGCCATCAACAGAAAAAGGGGCAGCAAATAGCGCCTGGTGGCGCGAGCGAGAACGGTCATGGCTTGACACCTTTGCTTTCTGAAATTTGAGCGGGACGGTGTTCGAACAGCAGCGTCCAGAGCCTGCCTTCGCCGAGGGCGACATTCAGTTCCCTGGACGCCAAATAGGGGATCAATATCAGCAGCATGATCAGGCTTGTCGCCAGCGTCTGAGGCAGCTTGGCGCCTCCGAACTCAGCGAGCGAGGCGGCGACCGATCGCCCATGAATCAAACCGACGACGACTTCCTCGAGGACCGAGAGAACGAGAAGCAGGATCAGATAGAGCAAGGCCTTGTAGGCTATAACGTAGGCGATTCTGCCTCCTCCACGCCGGTCTCCCAAGCGGATCATCTGTCCGAGCATTATGAACTTCGCCAGGATCAGTGCCTTGATGGCCGCCAGACCTGATGGCAGATAGCTGATGCCCTCCTCGCCAAGGATCGCTGCCTTGTAGAGAATAAGCGCACCAAAGCAGACGAATAGATACAAGGACAGGAGCGCGTACTCGCGCAGTTCGTTCTTTGCCCGCTGAGCAATGGTCTCGGTCGAGGAATTGTTGTTCGCGACTGCCATTGATCTGCTTCCGAGTTAGCTTGGAGGCCGCGCCTGCCGATAGTGCGAGCGCGGCCTGTTCAGAGCGAAGACTCAGTTTCTGCCACCCTCCTGCAGTTTCGCCAGGACCTGGTCGAGCGCGAAGCTGCCGGGCCTCTGCCGCGGCGGGAACTCGACATAGGTCTGCAGGTGTTTGGCGACATAAGCCTGCGCCGGCACGAGCGCGAAGGCGTGCTCGACACGCCATCTGTCATATTCCCCAGCGTCCGTCTGCGCCCGTTCGAACGGGTCACCCTTGATGTCGAAGAGCTTCGGGAACCGCAGCGGAATCAGCGGATTCTCCCACACGGCAAGCCCCTCCTCGCGCTGCTCGAGGAAGACCATCTTCCAACGTTCGTAACGCAAGCCGGCGAGATTGCCGTCATCGGTCCAGTAGAAGTATTCGTGGCGCTTGCCTTCGCCTTCGCCGGCTAACACGTCGCGTTGGTTGTAGCCGTCCAGATGCACCTTGAACGTCTTGCCAGCAGCTTCGTATCCGTTCAACAGCTTGGCCGTCACGTCTGGTTCGCCTGCGGCGGCGACGAGCGTCGGCACGAAGTCTTCATGTGACGTTATGTGATTGATTTCGGTTCCGGGCTTGATGACGCCGGGCCAGCGCATCATGCACGGCACGCGGTAGCCACCTTCCCAGTTTGTGTTCTTCTCGCCTTTGAAGGGCGTGGTGCCGCCGTCCGGCCACGAGAAAACCTCCGCGCCGTTGTCGGTCGTCCAAAGGACGATGGTGTTGTCGGCGATGCCGAGGTCATCGAGCTTGCCCAGAAGCTCGCCAACCATGCCGTCCATCTCCACCATGGCGTCCGCATAGATGCCCAAGCCGGTCTTGCCCTTCGAAGCCTCCTTGAGAAACGTGTAGATGTGGGTCCGGGTCGAATTGAACCAGCAGAAGAACGGCTTCCCGTCGGCGTTCGAGCGGTCGATGAAGTTGAGCGCGCTGCCGAGGAACTCTTCGTCTACAGTTTCCATGCGCTTCTTCGTCAGCGGACCGGTGTCCTCGATCTCCTGTTTACCCACCCGCCCGAACCGCGGATCCTCGGTAGGATCGTCGGTTGCACTGGCCTTGCATTTCATCACGCCGCGTGGACCGAACTTGGCCTTGAACTCGGGGTTCTTCGGGTAGTCGGGATGCTCAGGCTCGTCCTCGGCATTGAGGTGATAGAGATTGCCGAAAAACTCATCGAAGCCGTGAACGGTGGGCAGATGCTCGTTGCGGTCGCCGAGATGGTTCTTGCCGAATTGCCCGGTAACATAGCCCTGCGGCTTGAGCAGTTCCGCAAGTGTCGGGTCCTTCTCCGACAGCCCTTCCTTGGCACCCGGCAGGCCTACCTTCAGCAGGCCGGTGCGGAAGCAGGATTGGCCGGTAATGAATGCGGCGCGCCCGGCTGTGCAGGACTGCTGGGCGTAGTGGTCGGTGAAGATCGCGCCCTCTTTGGCGATCCGATCGATGTTCGGCGTGCGATAGCCCATCATGCCCCGGTTGTAGGCGCTGAGGTTCCAATAACCGACGTCATCGCCGAAAATGACGAGGATGTTGGGTTTTGCACCGGCTGCTTGAGCTTTCGCGCTCGTGGCTATTCCGGATGCGACAGCTGAAATGGCGAGCACAGATCCTCCGGTCAGCAAAATGTCGCGCCGGTTCGGTTGTCGGTCTGGATTCGCCTGCTTGTCACTCATCTGACGTCCTCCTTTGATTGTACCGCTTTTCCAAAATGAGCCGGGTTTTCGGTTCCTTGGCGAGAAAAACATGCTCCGCGTTCTGTCGACGAGACGAACTCGTGGCAGGACGCTTCAACCATGCCTTCGACAAAATCGTCCTTCGTGAGGTTTGCCTATTGCCGCTCGGGGCGGAAGGTAATTAACGGTAACCTACGGACGGAATCCGCTCGGTTGCATCGAAAGCGGGCTATCCAGGATACGGCTAGCTCGATGGGACAAATGGCAGTAGGGAGATCCAATTCCCGGCGCCGATATACCGCGCAATGGCCTTGGGTCGGATCGGGAAGACATTGCGGGTTCTTTGAGGACCGCTGCCACAAGCGTGTCAATCCTCGGCCATCGGCGGATACAGCTTCACCAAGCAACAGTCTGACTGCGTAACTTACATACCGATACTGGCACCATCAAAAAGACTATGCGCATTCTAGCGCATAAGGGATGGCGCTATGGCAGCAAACGGCAAAACTCCTGGCAGGGAGCAGTGATATTCGGCGGCAAGCGACGCCTGCCAAATGCCGAATTTGCGATCCGCAAATGAGGCATTCCGCGACAGTAGGGTGTGGACGGTCGACACCGACGTCTCCTTCAGTGAAGCGACGGCGCAGTCTGGGTGGATGCCACGGCCGGTCCTCGCGGAAACTATTCGGTCAGGCCCGAGGTCTATTCTGGCCGGTGGGGCTCGTCGGCGCCGGCGAAGCCGACATCGACTGGATGTCGCCGTGGCGATCGGCTATCGTTTCAGCGATCGCGTCTCATCGGTCATCGGGTACCGGGCATTGGGCGTCGACTACAGCAACGACGACGGTTTCCTCGATGTCGCAGCAAGGTCCGATTCTGGGACTCGTTGTCCGGTTTTAGTGGCACAAGGAGTCCGATGGATTTTGACTTCGCCCTTAGCTTGCAGCCACTCTGCCCGGAGACGTAGCATGCAGCCAGAACAGTTGCCCATAAAAGGGCGAGGAGCCAATATGTGCAGCTGCGGCATTCAAAACTCGAGGCACTCATGAATTACAAGCTACGGCTCGGGTTCTTGCCAGTTATCGTCGTGCTCTTGCTAGCGCTCTTGCAGGGAACTTCGCTAGCTCAACAGCCCTCCCCAGACCTTCCGCCCGAAAAGGCAAAGCAGTTCCTCGAGCTTTTGTCCGATCCGCAACTAAAGGCGTGGCTCGAGGGAAAGATTCCAGCGGCCACGGACGAGCCCGGCCTGTCCATTTCCGAGGACATCTTGAGCTTGGAGGCGGGTATTCGTGCCCGTATCGGTGCGCTCGGCGCCGCGATCCCGCGCCTGCCGGAAGAACTGTCGCGCGCCGCCAAAATTGTCTCGCGTGACGTGAACTCCGGCAGGCCAGGGCTGGTCATGGGCATCCTGGCGGTCTTGATCGCGGTCGGTTTCGGAGCCGAGTGGGCGGTGCGACGAGCGCTCGCCAGGACGAGGAGCGCGGTTGCTCAGGAAGACGCCGGACAAGCGATCCTCTTCGAGACTGTCGCCCTGCTGACTTTTGCGCTCGCCAGCGCCGGTTCGTTCTTGGCACTCGGATGGCCACCCCTGCTCCGCAGGATCATTCTGACCCTGCTTCTTGCGTTCATAGCGTTCCGTATCGTTCGCGCGGCAGCCCGATTGCTGTTTGCGTTCGGCGGTGCGACGAGCGCTCCCTCGGACAGGCCGACTCCGCTTTTCGAAAGCGAAGCTTCGACCCGTTTCTGGCGGTGGCGAGTCAGCCTTGTGGCCGGGTTCCTGTTGTTCGGCTGGGCGATTGCCAGCCTCATGCCTGGCCTGGGCTTCTCTCCCGAGGCTGCAGAGCTCGCCGCCTTCCTGTTCGGGCTTGGCATTCTGGCAACCGCAATCGACGTCGTCTGGCACCGGCCCGACGTGCGAGGTTCTCTGGTCAAGCAATCGTTTCTCACCTTGTTCCTGATCGTGCTCTGGGGGGCTTGGGTCGCCGGCCTGCTCGGCGTCCTGTGGCTTGGGATTTTCGCCCTGGTGCTGCCGACAGCCTTGCGCGGGGTCGGCGCCGCGGCACAGGCCTTCGCCGGCAGGTCGAAGCGCAGCGGCGCGATGGGCGTCGTATTCAACGTGCTCATTGTCAGGGGCGCCAGGGCGGCGGTCATTGCCGCGGCGGTCGCATGGCTCGCCTATATCTGGCGGCTCAGGGCCGCAACTTTCGCCGGCAGCGAGACCGGCGGCTTCCTGATAGCCGGGCTGCTCAACGGCATCATCATTTTGCTCATCGCCGACATGCTTTGGCAACTGTCGAAGGCATTGATCGAATATCGGATGAACCTCGCGCCGACGGATGGGAGCAGCGCCGATGAACTGGCTCGCAGCGGCCGGCTTCGCACGCTGTTGCCGATTTTTCGCAACGCCCTTGCCGTGTTCATAGTCGCCGTCACCATTCTGACCGTCCTCGCTGGGCTCGGCGTGCAGATTGCGCCGCTGATTGCGGGTGCCGGAATTTTCGGCGTCGCCATCGGCTTCGGCTCGCAGACCCTGGTCAAAGATGTGCTGAGCGGCGTCTTCTACATGATGGACGACGCCTTCCGGGTCGGTGAATACATCCAGAGCGGCAGCTACAAAGGCACGGTCGAATCCTTCAGCCTGCGTTCGGTGCGTCTGCGGCATCATCGCGGCCCCGTCTACACCGTCCCATTCGGTGAGCTCGGGGCGGTCCAGAACATGAGCAGGGATTGGGTGCTCGACAAGATGATGATCAACGTTACCTACGATTCCGACGTGGATCTGGCGCGCAAGCTCATCAAGAAGATCGGCCAGGAACTGGCAGCCGATCCTGAATTTGCGACCGACACGATCGAACCGCTCAAGATGCAGGGCATCGACAGTTTCGGGGACTATGCGATCGTTCTGAGGATGAAGTTGATGACGAAGCCCGGGACCCAATTCGGCATCAAGCGGCGCGCACTCATGATGATCAAGGCGGCATTCGCGGAAAACGGTATCAAGATCGCGGTTCCCACCGTTCATGTCGAGGGTGGCGGGGAGACTGCGGCGGCTGCTCATCAGGCAACCCAAACCCTGAAAAAGAGCAAGGCCCCCTTGGAGGCGGTGAGGGACACGCCATAGAGCTGCGCGGTCCTGTCCACGTCATCCGAACTCGGCCTGACCTCTCTGAGAAAGGCATCGATGTTGACCGTGTACGTGGCTCAGATTTCAGGACGTGGGATTGTCGCCTCGACGCGGCGAACGAAGACGAGGCTAGAGCGCGGCTGGCAGACAGGACAATTCGGCGGGACCTGATTGTGTTTCCAAAACCAAGATCGTCCCCTTTGGAACGGCGTCTCGCAGCTTGCCCCCGATCTATCGGAGCCCTTCAAGAGCAAAGGTATTGCCGATCTCGAGGACGGCACCCTTGTCATTCGGGCAAAGTTCACGGCGAAACCGGGCAAGCAATTCGCGATCTGCCGGGCGGCACTGAAGGCGGTTCACAACGCATTCCGAGAGAACGGAATTCGGGCCGTGCCAAAGCCGACCAAAGGGCAATGGCTATCGCGTGATGGTCGTTCGCCGGATGTCGGCTATCTCTCAGGACGGCCGCAATGGGTCAAACCGGACATCATGCCGTCGTCGATGGCGTCGAGGACTGAACGGTCCGCAGTGCGCTGGCCAGCATTAGCCCGTAGGTTACAGTTATTTACGTTCCCTGACGTGAGCCGATCGGCCAAGGTCACTCACAGCGCGTAATATCGCCTCGCCCCGCAAGAGGACAGCAGCCTCTGAGCAATCGAAATGGGGGCGCCCATAGCCAGAAACAATCCTGCACACAAGGGGAATATCAATGCGAAAATTCATGACACTCATCGCGGCAACGTCAGTAGCACTTTCGTCTGCGATGGCAGCCTACGCACAAGATCAAAACCCCCTTCCCAAGGCCAGCGATGTGCTTGTGCGATACGGGGACGACATCGAGGGCTGGACGGTCTATGCCGATCAAACCCGCGGAGATTGCTTGATCGTGCGCCAAGATGGGCCAAGTGCGGTGCAAATGGGCGTTACCGCAAATCAGGAGGTCGGGTATCTTGGCGTGTTCACCAAGGAGGACATCGGCCTTCAGAACGGGAAGACGTCAGATATCTTCGTCTCTATCGACGGCCAACTCTTTAAGGGTGTCGCCACTAGCACGAGCGGCGAACTCAAGGGCGGATATTCTGGCGGCTACATCTTGACAGACGATCCGAAATTCAAGCGCGCCGTGGCGAAGAGATATAAAATGACCGTGTTTCCGGAAACCAAAGGGGCCTTTGTCGTCGATCTGAAGGGGACATACAAGGCAATGGCAATGGGCCGCAAGTGCCTCACGCAGTGACCCCCGCTGTGACCACTCATTTGCCTTCATGGGTCCGGAACGCGAGGTTGGCGTTTAAAACACAGAATTGAATTGGCAATTCTGTTCCACCCGATGCCTAATTGGGCACCGGGCGCGGGTGTATTTCTTGGGTGGGGCGGAGCACCGTGGTCCGCCGATCTGCGGGCAGAAGATAGGTGCAATTCCAACGCCGTCTTGAGCGTCGCAGGGTGGAAGGCCGTCGTCGGCCTCGTCGATCAGAACCGGCAGGAAGCGCCAAAAGCTGCCGTAGCGCCAGCGCGCAGGCGACCCTCGCCACGCACCCGGCAACTGGACGACGGCATAAGGGTAGATGGCACTAGCCGTCAAGTTTTCGGAGGAAATCGACTATTCGAGACGCGGCTTCCTCCGGCTGCTCCAAGGGTAGGAGATGCGCCGCCCCGGGGACGTTGACGAGCGTCCCCTTGCCTTGTTCATAGCCGCGGTCACCGTGCTAACGATCCTCGCCGGGCTCGGCGTGAAGATACTCCCGCTGATTGCCGGCGCCGGCATCTTCGGCATTGCCATCGGCTTCGGCTCGCAGACCCTGGTCAAGGACGTGCTGAGCGGCGTGTTCTACATGATGGACGACGCCTTCCGAGTCGGTGAATACATCCAGAGCGGCAGCTATAAAGGCACGGTCGAATCCTTCAGCCTGCGTTCGGTGCGTCTGCGTCATCATCGCGGCCCCGTCTATACCGTCCCGTTCGGTGAGCTCGGGGCGGTCCAGAACATGAGCAGGGATTGGGTGATCGACAAGATGATGATCAACATTACCTATGATTCCGACGTGGACCTGGCGCGCAAGCTCATCAAGAAGATCGGCCAGGAGCTGGCGGC
The DNA here is from genome assembly GCF_055811635.1 of Mesorhizobium sp. WSM4806. Classification (NCBI taxonomy): domain Bacteria; kingdom Pseudomonadati; phylum Pseudomonadota; class Alphaproteobacteria; order Hyphomicrobiales; family Phyllobacteriaceae; genus Mesorhizobium; species Mesorhizobium sp. WSM4806. Next base: position 42,494 of record NZ_JBVVQZ010000023.1, read on the forward strand.
AGACCCGGAATTTGCGGCCGACACGATTGAGCCGCTCAAGATGCAGGGCATCGACAGTTTTGGGGAATACGCGATCGTTCTGAGGATAAAGTTGACGACGAAGCCCGGGACCCAATTCGGCATCAAGCGGCGCGCATACATGATGATCAAGGCGGCATTCGCGGAAAACGGTATCAAGATGCCGGTTCCCACCGTTCACGTCGAGAGTGGCGGGGAAACTGCGGCCGCTGCTCATCAGGCAACCCAAACCCTGAAAAAGAGCAAGGCCCCCCTTGGAGGCGGTGAGGGACACGCCATAGAGCTGCGCGGTCCTGTCCACGTCATCCGAACTCGGCCTGACCTCTCTGAGAAAGGCATCGATGCGAGCATTCACCACGGGTCAGAGCCTTCGTGTGGGTCGGATCGCTGCTCGGATTTCATTGTACCCTTGGGGTCGCCCCACGCCCGCTCCATGAACATTGAATCAAGGCGCTCAATGCTCCAGAACGCTGCGGTCGTCCCGATGACATAGGCTGAGGCGACAACCGCCTGCCGCGGCAATTCATAAACGCGCTGGACTAGATGGATGGCGACCAGCACGACGGCAATAAACATCAGCTGGCCAAGTTCGACGCCGACGTTGAATGAGAAGAGCGCCAGCGGGACCATGGGATCCGCGCCCCATGGCCAACCGTACCCACTTGTCAGGGGAGGAGTTCGATCTCGCCCGGCTGCCAGGTCTTGTCGAACCATGGCTCCAGCGGCGCGTAGAGGCGAAGAAGAACGTTCCAGCCCTTGCCGGGAACCGTCTGGACCCAGTTGGTCTCATGGCCTTCCGGCGCTGTCGGGCCGAACCAGACATCGACCGAGGAGTCCGCGTTGATCACGATGTCTTTCTTGTCGCTGCCGATGCTGGGGAATTGCTGGTCCGTCTGCAGCATCGAACGGGTCTGGTTGTCATACAAGACGAACGACCAGAAATTCTTTGCCGGAATGTTTGGCGGCAGATGCACCTTATAGGTCTTGCCGCCATCGAACGGCTTGCCGTCCTTGTCGGTTGTGGCAGCGGCGTATTGCGAACCGATGCCGACGCGCTTTATCGCCATGGCCGGGGTGATGCCCGTCGCATAGTAGTGGAACAGGACACGGGCATCCAGATAGCGAACGCCGGGCTGCAGAAGAAACTCGTAGCTGCCGCCGACAAAACCGGTGAACCAGGCACTGTCCGGATAGTAGTAGGCATCCTTCATGCGGGTCTTGAAGGTGATGGTGCGCGCAGTCGCGTTGCCGACGGCAACGGCTTCGGTGAGGATCTTTTTCATCCGCTCGTCCGGCGCGAAGGGTTTGCCTTTTACAATGCCGATGGCGGCGAGTTGTCCCAACACTTCCGGGTGATAGGATTCCTCCGGCTCGTACTGGACGATGTCGTTCACTTCCTCGTAGAAATGGAAATCATTGGCATGGATGGTGTTGAACTCCTTGCCGGAAGAATTGATGATCTTCATCGGCGGCGGGTTGTCAGCTTCCGAAAGAGGATAAACCTTGGCGAATTTCCTGGTGTTTTCGACAGCAGTGGCGGTGCTGCCGTTCTCGAGGAAGCCGCGCCAGAAGAACAGGTTTCCGTAGGTCGACGTCTTAAACACGAAATAGCCTTCGGGTATCTCGCCTTGGTAACCCGGCGGCAAAAGCAGGTATTTTCCGCCCTTGCCCTTGTCAGGTCCGGCATTGCCGACGTCGCCGACATATTGGAACCAGTGATTGTCGATCATGCCCAGGATATTGGGCGGTGTCTCGATGACCAGCGGGCCAGCCTTGGTGTCCAGCCACATGAGATTGTAGATGCTTTCGGTGTTGGCCGTCAGGAACAGCGAATGCGAGTCCGCCAGGTTTTCGAACACCAGGATGGTCTGGTTGTTGTCGGCTCCCTGGCTGGCAAATCCAACCCGCATAGCTTCGACGGATGCACCAGGCATGGCGTTGAGAAAAGCATCGACGCCGCGCATGAAATCGAGATTGTCGTAGATCTTCTCCGAAGTGGCGTCATCCGGGAAGCCATCGAAAAATTTCAGTTTGCCAATCCTGGTGTCCACACTCTCCGGCGTGACGATAGAATCCGGTATCGGCGTGGTCATCTTCATCTTCGGCGCTTCGGCGGAAGCGGTGCTCATGCCCATCAGTACCGCCGCGGCGGTGGCGCAAAGCAGTCTCGTCGTGCGTGCAGCGGTCGCAGTAGAGCCGGCCAATTTCAGGTAGTGTTTCATGGCTTTCATCCTTCACAGCGGTTCAGGCCGCGGGGCGGCCGGTCTTCTCATTTTTTCGGGAACAGAAGCGTCCGGTCCATCAACCGACGGATCGGGAACCGACGCGCTGCGCTGAAAATGCTTTCTTGCCTTTTGGCCGATACTCGCTGGCATTGCGCCACGTTATTCAAAGCAACCTAGGCTCGGCATTCGTGCCGTGCCAGCCGCAGTATGTAAATTACGTGGACCAACCCGTAATTGACGAAGAAACGAGGCGCGGGCGGTCGAAAACCTCAACACGCGAGGGTACGGTGATCCGGGTCGGGTGCCTCCGCAGTAAGGAAGCTCAAACCCCTGCGCGGAAAGACTGTCGTGCCCAAGTCCACCGGATCGTGGACGGCATATCGGTGGCGCTCGTTCCCAAGGCCAGCGCTGGAGCATGCGTTTGCCTTGGGTGGTCGGGCGATTTCCTAACTATGCGGCTGACTGGGCCTTGCTGGCTTAAATCACCATCGACGAAGTCCGATTCACGCTTTCCGGCTGCCTCCGCCTCGTCGTCGCGGTCGGTCATCAGCGGCTTGATCGCGGACTTGATCCGACTCAGCGCGAACGCGCCAGAACAACGAGCCAGACCGGCAACACAACGATCAGGCGGGTCGTTTTGAGGAAGGAGCTTGTCGCATGTTTGAGCCTTCCTGTCTTGGCAGGCGGCGCACGATCCGCCTGCCCACAACAGCCAAGCAAAAACCGGCGTCTCCTTTAGTCGGCCGGCGTATACCAGATCGGCGAGGTGTAGGCGCGCTCCTGCATCTCCATCGTCGCTTCCTGCGGCATTTTTACGCCGAAATATTTGGCGTCGTAGGCCGTCCAACGCGGCGTCGGGATTTCCAGCACGCGGCCGTAATAGAACGCCCGCTGGGCCGGATCGAACTCGGGATCAACCCAGACGGCGACCAGTTCCGGCGCACCTATCGTGTTGGTCCAGATGGCGTCGGCGACATCGACTGTGCTACCGACAGCGGGCACCTTGCCGTCGGCGCCCGGGTTGCGGTCGCCCGACCACGCAACGTCATAGACCTTTTCCTGCACCTTTCCGGCGGCATCGAGCCATCCCTTGACGATCTGGTAGCGATCGAGGTTGGCGCCGATCGGATCCTTCAGCGCTGCGACCAGGAAGGTCGGCGCCTTGCCTTTGGGCGCGGCAGTGAGATCGCCGCCCATCGGCACGCCCTTGGTATAGCCGATGAAGGCGGGGCTGCGAGTATTGGCGTCGGCTGCAACGAAATCGAAGCCGCCGAAGAGCCGCACCAGCATCCGCGATCCGGTCGTGGCATAAGTCTCCCGGCGTGCCATCGCGTCGAAGATCGCCTCGCGGGTGTTCTCGGTGGCCCAGACCGCCGCGTAGCCGGAAGCAGTCTGCTCCCAGCCCATAATGGTCGCCTTCTCGGTCTTGACGAACGGGTGTGTGGCGCGGGCCGGCCCCGGCTCGCTGCTGGATGTCTTGCCGAAGAAATTGTCCTCCTCGACAGCGGCAAGGCCGGTATGCGCGTCGGTCGAGCCGACCATGCCGAACTTGTAGGGGTTCACCCCGAGTTCCTGCTCCAGCTTGAGCCCATTCTTCAGCGCCGAGCGCGCATACTCGAACTCCAGCATATCGGGCGTCTTTACGACGGTCAGGTCGAGATTGCCCTTGTCCCAGCGCTCGAAGCTGGCGAATTCGTCATTTGGTGACAGGAAGGGGTGCGTTTCGCCGTCGCCCTTGATCTGTGTCGCCTCGTAAAGACGCTCCCATTTGGCGCGCGTCTCCGCATATTCGCGGTCTATTGGCTTGTCGACGCCCGGCTCGATGATCGGGAACATGCGGCCATTGGAAAGGTTGCCGTTATGGGCGATGGCGAGCACGTCGCCGCCGGTTTTCTCCTCATAGGCCGCCATCCACTTCCACAGGTCGCGGGGATTGTCGCTGCCCGGTGCGAGCACGGTGAAAGGTACGATCTGGCGGGCGAGATCGCCATTGTCGCGGAAAATGACGTTGCGATGCAGGTTGTTGCCGCTCGTGTTGGAGGTCCATTCGTAGCCGATCACAGCAGTGAAGCGGCCTGGATCGTTCGCCTCCTCCGCCGCGTCAATGGTCTCCTGCCATGCCGAGCGATAGGGGGCGGAGTCGGGCGAATAAAGTAGCGGCCCGGTGAGTTGCCCTGCCCCGAAGGCAGTGATGAGCTCGATCGCGGCAGCGGCGCCCTGGCCGGACTGGATCATGTCGTACCACCGTCGTCCCTTGGGGTCCGCCACGATATCAGGCTTGCCGGCCAACAGGTCGTTGAAGAAGCCCATATTGTCGGAATGGTCGGTGACGACCAGGAAATCGAGCGGTCGAGACAGCTTGGTGAGTTGTCCCGAGGAGGCCATGATCTCCTCACCTTTGCCGAAGCGATAGGCATCGCGCGGTCCGAGGCGCGCACCGAAGGCGCCGGCATCGAAGGAGAAAGATGTGTGGGTGTGGGTGTCGCCGAACAGCGGCCTCGTCGGGAAGTTTCGGCCAGCCCAGGGAGAATAGGCCCGTTTGGCCGGATAGAGCTGGTCGGCGGTTCCCTTGTCCAAGGAACCGGAATCCAGCAGGGTATCCTGCGCTGCAGCGGGCAGCGCGCCTGTCAGGCTTGCAGCTACAAGAGCGGCGACTGAAACAAACTGCAAAAGTCCGAGCGGTCTCATCATAGTCCTCCTCCAACTGTTTGGTGCATGCCAAGCCAATCATTCCCTGGAAAACTGCTCATCGGGGACCACTGGACCGCGTGAACACGGCCTTGGAACTCCCGCCTTCATCAGCGCTTGAAAGGTACATAGCGATCGCGAAATGCGATGCGTCGTCCAGGCCAACGCCCGCATTCAGAATTTCACGCAGCCTGGGCACGAAACGAACGACTTTCCAATCGGACAGGTCATTTGCGACATTCCCGGCAAGCTCGGGGTGATGCGCGAGCAGGCGACCGTAAGCTTCTATGATCGCTGACCGCAGTTCGACTGCCCCGCCCGTCCCCTGTACCGACAATGCTTTGACGATTTCGAGCAGCTCTGAATGACTTCGGCCCGGCTCGACGAAGTATTCTTCCGCGAGCTGGGTCACCCCGTCCGCGCCCGTCATCTCGATGAGTGCAGTGGCGTAGGCACCGAGGTTGATCGTCAGCCCATACTCCGCCGCGGTCCTCAGTTTTCCGCGAACGAAGGCGATGTCTTCCGGGCGGTCCGACATGCCGAGCATGAGGATGTAGAGCCCATGCCATTCGACATGAAACAAGTCGTTGACGATTCGATAGATGTCGTCACGCGCAACTCTTGTTTTGAGATCGCGCAGCGTTGCGTAGGGCGCGCGCGCGACCTCGAGGAAGGCCAGTTCGGCGAGCCTGCGATCTTCGTGCCGGAGGTAAGTGGCGAAGAACACCGCGCGTCCGGCCAGCGTCTTCGAGCTCTTGTCCCATTGCGCCACCTGGCGCATTACACTTTGATACTCGCGCCCCGCCATGCCAAGCGCCCTCCAGGCCCCGCCGGGGCCGTTCTGGACAAGAATAATCTGGAGAGCCGGATACAGCTGGAGGGCGCGGGCCGTCGTCGAATCGAGGAACAGAGGGATGGCGCTGCCGTCGTAGCGTCCCTTGAATGTTTCCAGCACTGCGTAGGAGAAAGGTCTTGCCGGATTCTCGCGCGCGAAGACCGCCGTGCCGCTCCCGACGACCTGGTCGGTATTCGTCACCTTGGGATAGGGCATACAGAGCACACAGGCATGCGCCGGCGTCGCGGTCAGTAGGAACGCCGCGGCAATCATGCACATCAGCGATGCCAGTGCTGCGCTTGTCAGCCCGGTTCGCCGATCCCTGCGCGAGGTGTTCATATGCCGCCCTTCCCGACAATCTCAAAAGGTCGCCACACGTTCGATCACCCAGAACATTGCAATCGTGCCGATAGCGTATGGCGGCACGAGATCCAGCCAGGCCGGCAGCGATCGCCTGCGGACCTGGATCAGTGTGACAAGCGCAAGTACGGCTCCGACAAAAAGAAGCTGTCCGACCTCCACTCCGAGGTTGAAGAACAGTAGCGCAACGGGAATCTGTCCCGCCGGCAGTCCAATCTCGCTAAGGGCGCCTGCAAAACCGAAGCCATGGAGAAGCCCGAAAGCAAATGCTACCAGCCAGGGTGCTCGAGCGGCTAAACTTCTGCGCCCCTGCCGTACGTGGACGATCTCGACTGCGACGAACGCGATCGACAACGCAATCACCGCCTCGACCGGCGGCGAGGGTACGCTAACAAAGCCGAGCGTCGCCAGCGCCAGCGTGATGCTGTGCGCAACGGTAAAGGCGGTGACCGTCTTGACGATCCGCCACGAGCCCTCGGTGATGATGAGCAGGGCAAGCACGAAAAGCAGATGATCGAAGCCTGACAGAATGTGCTCGACGCCAAGTTTGAAATAAGTGGCGGCCGTAAACCAGCGGCTTGGAGTTGCAGGAACCGTCGCTTCCGGGGCGCCGGGCGTCAGCCGCTCGATCCACACGTCGCCGCTGGCGAACTCAACGCGCACGAGCGCATCGGTCATCGTGTTTTGCAGGCCGTCAATCGATACCACCTGGCCTTCCAACGGCTCGACCGCGCGCATCTGCCAGGTCTGCACCATTGCGTCGCCGGTCGGGCGCGAGACGACCGGCGTGAGGTTCTCGACCTTGCCCGAGAATGCTGCCGACAGCGCCAGACGCGCGTCACCCTGCATCGGTGTCTTGAACAGCACGCTGAACTCGTTCGGCGCCTCTTCCTGAACGCTGAGGTAGGCTGGGCGCACCTCGTGCGCCGAGGCAACCTGCGAGAACAGCATGGCGATGGCCGCTGTCAACACGACCAGCCGAACGCACCCCGTCGCGGCGCGGGCACCTCGGACGAGTGCAGACCATTTGGTCAGCGGGTTCATTGCGTGGCCACTTTCGGTGCGGGCTCGGGCCCCAATACCGCTTTCGTGGTGTCGTCCAGCTCGACGCCATACTTGTTGCGCAGCGCGATCAGATAATCGCGGCTGACCTCGGTCTGCTTCGCAGAGCGCCACTCAGAAAGGACCGCATCCCTGACCGTCTCGAAGGGCTTCAGGGTGGTCGCTGTACGCTTCGTGACGAGCACCAGATGAAAGCCATAGCCGGATTTCATAGGCCCCTGCCATCCGCCGGCTTCGAGTGCAAACACCGCGCGCGCAAAATCGGCACCGAACATTCCGGACAGTGCCAACTCGTCGGTATCGGCGAAGCTGTCGCCGAACAGCAGCCGGTCGCCCGCGGTCGAACCGTCCTCTGTATTCGCTGACAGCGCACCCAGCGCGGCGGTCGCGTCCGCCGCGGCATCCTTGCGATGCTCCGGGTTGAAGTAGACCTGCCGGAACGAGAGTTTTCCGGGCGTCTCGAAGGGTGCAGGGTTGGCCGCATGGAACTGCCGCAGTTCCGCTTCGGTCGGCTCGGCAAGCTGGGCGGTGTCCTCAACAAGGAATTTCAGCTTTTGCGCCAGGCGGCGGCGGATGATGGTGTCGTCCTTGTCGAGGCCTATCTCCTGCGCTTCGCGCGCCATCACTTTCTCATTCAGCAGATCGTCGACGAGACCCTTGAGCTCATCGGCGGTTGGCTCACGCAGCCATTGGCTCGACCAAGTCTGCTTGAGCCAGCGCACGTCGCCTTCACCGATCCGGATCGGCTCGGCGGCTGTCGCTTCGGTTTGCCTGTCGTTCAGCCAGGAATAGCCGCCAAACAGGATCGCACCGATGACAGCAAAATGTAGCAGAGGCTCCCTGAGCAATATCATACGCTTTCCTGCGCCCCCTGCCGTCGCATCCATGGTTCGGTCCAGGACGACAGCAACTCGCATCAGAGCCCTTCGAGTGTGATACCTCGACGACTACTTCTTTCGCTCTGCATGGATGGTAGGCCCAAAAATCCGGGGCGGAATGTAATTTACGTGGGCAAGCACGTAACAGGGCAACAACAAAGCCGCAGCTGAGCGTTTGAGGAGTCGTGCGCCAACCTCGAAAATTACTCCGCGCAGGCCAACCGAGGGCCTACTTCTTGCAACCTTTTGTGGCGGAGCCAACGCATTCCTTGCCAGCACTCGATTTCTGGTTGGCCTGGGAACCCGTCAAGGCGCCGATGTGATTGCCCAAATTTTCCCTGCTGTTTTGATCGACCGCTGCAACAGGTGCCGCAATCACCAACCCTGCCGCGCTGCCCGCCGCTGCCGCCACACCGGTCGTTGCGTGAATGATGGTATCGCCCAGGCCTATCCTGTTGTCGGTCAACGTCTGGCCGCCGGCCATACGCGCCCCAATCAGTTGAACGACCTGCGGTGACGAGGCGAACTTGCCGTGATGCAAAGGATCGCCGGATTTGACTTTCGTCAGATCGATGACGGTTATGTTGTTGCTGGCGAGATCTTCCTTGTATGGAGCTTGTTCCGGATCAATCGATCCGAGCCGGGGGATGTCGCCCCAGACCCGTCGCGAAACTTTGAGCGCGCGATCGTCCTGCGAGACAAAGAGGGTGAACTGCGGGTGCTGTTTGCCCATGTCGGCAATCTGAGTGCGAAAAACATCGACGTCGACGTCTGGCGCGGCCAGCATGACGTTCTTGAACTTCGCCGGAAGGCCGCCATTGCGGATGGCCATCTGGCGCAAGCCTTCCAACGCAAGCCAGTTGCCCATCGAATGGGCGAGGATCGAAACTTCCTTTATCTGGGGATCGCGTGCAAGATATTGGAACAGCAGTTCAAGCGCATTTCGCGTGTAGTTGGTGCTTTCACGATCGTAGCCATAAGCCAGCGCACTGCCTCGGGAGGGCCATGTGACCAGGATCGGGACGCTCTGCGTGTCGGTGTCCTTCGCGATCTGCGCAAAACGATAGACCGCGTCTTCAAAGCGATTGTTGAATCCGTGAATGAAGACGAGGACGCTGTGATCCGGGCTCTTCCTGACAGAGGCGCTAAGCCACCCCTTCGCTGTCTCGAGCGTCAATTCCTGGGCCTGCACGACGGCAAAATCGGTCGCCGGGTTTGATGGCAGCTTCTTGGGCCATGCGACCTCTCCAACCTTGCGGACCGAAGGCGGAGGGATCGAAACCGTGATTTCCGCGAACGAGGGGGCCAGTCCGCGCTCGCCCGTATACATTTGTGCCGGATTGGAGGAACGACTGCGTGTCGTTGCGACCAGCATCTCCACCTTGCTGGAGGAAGGCGAGGTATCGGCCACGGGCAGCAGCACATTCGTCGGACGGGACGCGCACCCCGACAGCAGGCCAACCAACGCCGACGCCAACAAGACGTTGCTGATACGCCTGACTTGGGACAGGCTCACGAAACAGTTTCCCAAACTCTTCTCCCGTTTCGAAGTCGTCTCAGGCGCAGAGCCAATCAGAACCGGAACCTGGCGCCGATGATTGGTCCCTGCATTGCTATGTCAAACACAAATCCGTCGTCGTCGTAGTCCACGGCAAGGTAGCGATAGCCCGCTTCCAGCGTGACCGAATCACTGTACCGGTATTGAAGCGTGCCCTGCACTTGCCAATCGAGGTCGGCGCCAAGGCCGAAGCCACCGATATCGGCCTCGCCATGGAGTCCGAATCCGTTGCCGAGAGCAACGTCGCCGGCCACGCCAATAATGGGGTCGACCCAGGTCTGGCTGCCGCTGGCCTCTCTTACGGCGAGAGGGCCAATAACGGTCAGATCCGCATCGAGGTGCCAGAGCCGCCCGCCGGCCAGAACGTCCAGGGTCGCGGTGCCATTATCGAAGACCCGATAGGATCCGCCGAAGGTCCACACCACCGTGTCCATGTTCGCTTCGGCCGAGAAAAGAGCCAACGGGCCGGGCGACGTGCCATCGGCCTCGAGTCCCAGGTAGATGAAGTCGGTGAAAAGAGCGTAGCGGCCATTGCGCGCCTCGCCGGCAAGCATGACCGGCGGGGGAGACCAATCGATGTGGTCGAAAATCTGGCCGAAATCGACGTCGATATCGACCGGCGACAGGCCCCTGACGCCGACCCTACCCTTCATGCCTGCCATCCAGAAATAGGGTTTTGCGGCGAAGGTCCAGGCCGTCGCGGCTTCAGCAGGCGCGGGGGCGGCTTCAGGAAGTTGCGTCGCAGCGTCCGCAGCGATCGCCGGCACCGCAAACAGCGCTGCCGCTGTTCCCGCCGAAGCCAACACGAGAGCTCGGATGATTCCCATATCGAAGTCCCCTCCAGTTCCGTCCTTTACTTCATGTCCGACGCGATCGTCTTGCACCCGCAGTGACAACATATCTCTATTCGCGCCGCTCAGCTAATGGATATCGGTTTCCGATCGTCTTTCATGTCGACAGGGGTTCATTTATTGCTGTCACCGACGGACAGTGCCAGGCCTACTTCGGAACAGCAGGCTGATTCCCGTGCGGAATCCGAAGCTGTCGGGGCTTACCGCCCAACACCGCACGCAGGTCAATTGCCATTCCAAGCCAGCCTCGGCTCAGTTCTGGCGTGGCGGCCAAGGAATGACATGCGGTTTCCGGGCGGCATCCGCGCGCAGCACGGCCCCGACCTCCCCAACCAACCGATCCACCAGTTCCTGCCATTCGGCTCGTCTGGACTCGCGCAATGCCGGCGGCACCTTGTCGATCCTCAAGAGTGCCAACTCCGCCTCAGCAAGTTCCTCGCACATATCCTGAAAGCCCTCACTTCGGCCCATCAGCCGATGGATCGCCAATTCAAATTGCGGGAACCGACGAACCGCAGTCGAGACCGCTCTTTGTCTATCAGCCGGTTCGTCGTCCATCCTCATGGCGCAAATTCGTGTCCTTCCGAAACCACCCTAGCCTATCGCAGGGAGGCGGCTGAGGAATGTAAGTTACGTGGGCAACAGGGTAATTTCTGGACATCCATACCGAGCTCGGTCGGGCACAAGCCTGTAAATCGCAAATTCAAACCGCGCTGCCGGTGAGGCCGCCTAACTCTTTGATTCGTTTGTCATCCGCCGGCGCATTGCGCGAACCGTTGCCGTCGTCCCAGCGTTATCCGTTCAGACTACTAGTATTGCAAGAACAGGCTCTCGCGGATATAAATTACGCAGCGGGGTAGCCGGCGAAAAATGAAATATAACTGGGAGTAGTACCCCCAGAACGTCAGGTGAGGGAAACCAAGGTGATCCGGGCCGAACCAGCCATAGGGAGGGAGCATGGGCTCGCCCCAGAGGATTGTCGTGCCCAGCTTGCCCGGATACTCAACAGCGCGGACTTCGATGCAACCGGTCGCGAGCGCCGCTTCCTCAGCCATGTGGTGGAGGAGACGCTGGCGGGTCGCGGTGATCGGATCAAGGCCTATTCGATCGCAGTCGAAGTGTTCGGCCGTGACATGTCCTTCGACCCGCAGACGGATCCGATTGTCCGCATCGAGGCTGGCCACCTCCGGCGCGGGCTCGAACGATACTACCTGACTGCCGGACACGACGATCCTATTCTCATCACGATCCCGAAAGGCGGTTACGTTCCAACGTTCTCGGTGCGATCGCCCCTCGAGACCATTGAGCCGGCCTTGACGGTCAACCGAGCAGAGAAAGTCCCGCCCCCTGCTCGATGGATGAAGGCATCATGGCTGACGGTGGCTCTTGCGGCAATCATCGCGGCACTGGCTGTTCTGGCATTGGGATTGGCGAGGAGCGACGTTCGCCCGACTTCGCCTGAGATCCCGCGACTGCTGGTCGAGACGTTTGACGACCTTTCAGGAACGGAAGCCTCCAAGGCCATCGCAAGTGGATTGAGGCAGGAAGTCGTCAGCCAGCTTTCCAAATTCAAGGATATCGTGGTCGTGGAGTCGGCCGCAAAGGGGGAGGATCCATCGATCTCGCCGGCACGATTTGTCCTGGCCGGAAGCGTGAACCTGTCGACCGATGCCTTCCGGCTTCGGGTCCGGCTGCTCAACCGGGCGGACAACTCGGTTCTGTGGGCAGAAAGCTATGATGGCGGGCTGAAAGTGGCGCAGCTTGTGGAAGTCCAGACGGACATCGCGCGTAATGTGTCATCGAGCCTGGCCCAGGCATATGGCGTCATCTTCCAGGCAGACGCCAATCTCCACGTCGTCAATCCGCCCGACGATTGGGCCGCCTACTCTTGCACGCTTTCTTTTTACGCATATCGGGTCGGTGTCGATGCAGAAAGCCGGTCATCGGTACGCGCGTGCCTTGAGAAGGCGGTGGACCGCTTTCCGACCTACGCCACCGCTTGGGGTCTTCTCTCGCTGATCTACATAGATGACTACCGATTCGAGTTTTCAGCCGACCCCGCTGAGTCCGCCGCTGCGCTCGATCGCGCCTTGGCGGCGGCAAGGCGATCTGTGGGGCTTGATCCTGTCAACATCCGGGGACGCCAGGCGGAAATGGTTGCGCTCTATTTCCACAAGGAGATCGATGCCGCATTGAAAGTGGGCAAGCAGACTTTGACCATCAACCCGAACGACACCGAGTTTATGGGCGAATATGGAGAGCGCCTGGCGGTTTCTGGAAATTGGCATGACGGATGCCAGTTGATAGCGGAGGCGCGTCAGAAGAACCCGGGGCCAGGCTACTATGACGTGGATCTGGCCCTTTGCTCGTATTTCAGCGGGGATTATCCTCAGGCAGCTATGTGGATCAACAAATCGCCATTTCCGTCGAATCCGATCTATCATTTGCTTGCCGCTGCCGTTTTCGGTGAGGGAGGCTACAAAATCGCGGCTGATCGCGAGGTCGCATGGCTGAACCAAAATCAACCTGATTTGGTGAAGAACATGCGCCAGGTGGTTTCGGCGCGGTTGGCCCGTCCGCAAGATGTCGAGTTGTTCCTCGGCTCGCTAAGGAAAGCGGGCCTTGGCGTCGCAGACGACTAAGAGGTCAGCGGCGCCCGCCCCTCACCTGCCCTGCGTCGAAGCCGGCATCAAAAACAACGAGATCTGGATGGACGGAAGTGTTCGTTCGGATGATGCTATTGCGTTGTCTTGAGCGCAGATTTTGCTCAGCCAGCACAGCGCCTCCTCTTAAGCCCGCTGGTCTTGGCCCGGCGGCCTGCTGACAGTCCCCCAGTAGAGCTGCCGGGCCACTCGAACTTGCTCAATGGAAGGCGCGGACTTCCAGGAAGAACCAACAAGCACACCAGAGGCATCATCTTTGGCGAGTTGCTGCATCATTGAGCACTTGCCAATGAAGAACGCAAAAAAGCCCCGCCGCTCCATTTGCGAAGCGGCGGGGCCCCCCACTCGCCCCCATCAATGCCCATGCAATTGCGGTGCCAGACATGTTGACCCATTGCGGCGCACCTTTGATGCCACGACCGCCTGTCGCAGTTGCGAGGGCTGTATCGAGCCGGTCGATGGAGTATCGACTTTTTTGCCGCAAAAGCCTTCCCGCCGGAACGCTTGCTCGTCTGGATGGTTGGTTGGGATGCAGGAGATGCAGGCGTGGCCAAGAAGCTGTCAATCGCGCAAACGTTGCGACGAACCTCCGACCAACTGAAGAGGATCCGCAAACATGTCGCCAATGGCGGTCATGTGGACCAGATGCAAGAGGTCGACGCCCTGGTGGGCCTCGCCAAAGAAGTGGCCGACCGGCAGTTGGCCGGGTTTGAAAGCCCGGCAGATGAAAACGATGGCTCTGTGCAAGACGATGACGATGCAAAGGACTGAGCGTTGTCGACCGGCTCGTGACATTCCGCGATAACGGAATTACTTGATTTGCCAAAATCGGTACTATCCAACGGCGGCGGACCCCCAATCCGCCTGGCCGGCGCCGTCGAGCGTTCTTACCCCACGCCCCCCAAGCGGCGCCGGCCGCTCGGCTGCGCACCCTCGTGTCCGGCCCCGAGGGCATGCTTTTGGGCAACATGCATTGGACCAGGAGACGCGCGGGTTTGACGGGTTTTTTCTGCAACTTGCGGCGATCTGTACACGCGCCACGCAATCGGCAGATTCCCATCGCTCTCGGCGGCCTTTAATACCCGATCTGCGATATCGCAGCGGATAATGGGATCGTCTGTTAGATGATCCATTGAATTCTGTGGATTCTGTTTGAAAAACATCTCCGCCCCCGCGCTTGGCGCTGAGAATGCTCAACGGATACCGCTTTGAACAGTCGTCAAATGACGACCACAGACGGATTTATACGCCATCCCACGACGCACGTTGGCGTAATTGCGTGGAGGCGAGACGCGGATCCTGCCGGTGGTCGGTGCAACAGAAGCTTGCAGCCGGGAACAACCACTCGACGGTTCGCGTTTGTGCAAAGGCCCGCTTCTTTTGCACGGGCAGCGAGCCTCGAAGGTTCGCAATGCCGCACCGGCCTTTCAATCGCACCCGCCTCAGCCCTCACGATCTGGCTATTTGTGAACGCGTGTACGATCAGGTTTGCGCAGATGAACACATCGACCCCTTGAGCCGGGATGCCGAAGCCTTGGCGGTGATGATTGTCGCAATCTTCCGAAACATTACGACCAGTGAGCGCGAACTGCTGGAGGAGGTCAGGTCGCTTCGTCGTTCAAAGGGCGCAGAACAGGCGCGCTAGCTTGGCGGCTTTCCCTGACGAATCTTTCCAGTCCCGCTTTGGCACAGCCGGATTGGCATCGTAATTGCCTTTTGAGTCTCGCCAGAGTGTAGCCACAGCGCTTGCGAAGGAGATGGAAATGGGTTTGGCCGAAGACCTGTCTGATGTTGCCCTCACATTCGCTTGTCCGGATTGCTCGCATCCGGCGGTAAGGAAGGGCTCTGCGTTGAAAACGATCGCCCACTTCAGATGCGACGGGTGCAACGCCAAGGTGCGGATCACTTATCCGCAGAAACTGGCGATCTTCGAAAAGCACAAGCTATTGACTGCGCACGGGGCATGGCAATAACTCAACGCAGCTAAGAGCCAGGTTCGATTTCCACGTGTTTCCAAAGGGTTTTGGCGAATTGATGAATTGATTTGGACGATGACGGGGATCCCCGATCGCCCGGAAACAACTTGGCCGAGCATGGCTGCGTCATGAACGGATTTGACGGACGCCAAATGCCATGATTGAACCGCAGCTGCCATCGCCTGCAAGGCGGATGAGGTGAACTTGCGATACCTCCGACGGTATTCAACCCCAGGTGGTTTGAATTTGATCGCAACGGTCTGAAGGCGGACCGTTTGGTGACACAAAATCCCAGGATCGGACTACGAAACCGACGCGATGACCATGGCAATTGAGGACATATATCGGCCGCTTGCCTTAACCGCGAGATTGCTTGTCCAGTGCTGGCCGCAGCTATTGCTTGTCGGCTGCCTGGGTATGATCGCTCGTGGTCTGCTGCTTCAGGGCGCCGTGACGATCGGCCTCCAATTCCCGCTGGGCGGAATGGTCATGCTGTCGCTGGTGGTCCTCGCCAAGCTGACGGTGCTGGTCGTGATGTTCGTGGTGCTCCGGCCGCACATGCCGGCGGTGGCGGCACTGAGGCAAAAAGCCAAAAAGGCAGTGGACGAAACAAAGCGCGAGCCGGTCCTGGCGATTACCGCCGCTGCGATCCTGCCGTTCTTCGCCTATTATGCCGCCTGGGGTTTTCTTGGCGATACGGTTCGCGAATATTCGCGCATGGCGCTCGCCCAGGCCGATTTCGGCAAGAGCGTCGACATCTTCGCCATTCTTCAGTCAAGCGGCGTGGTCCTGTCGATCGTCATATGCTGGCTGGTGCGTTTTGCCGCCAAGCGACTGAACGCGCGCGCGTCCCACCCTTACTGGCGGCTGCTGATCGTGGCGACGGACGCAACCTGGGTCTTCATCGGCCTCTACGCGCTCGGCGTATGGAAGGACCAGTTCATCCGCTGGCTTGGCGCAGGCGCCGCGCTGCAACAGCTCAGCCTCGATTTGCTTGCGCCGGTAAGTCAGGCGGTCGCAGCCGGCCAGTTCGTTCCCGTGGAATTCCGGCCGCTTCCCTTCGGCGAGCAGCTTCAGAATCTATTCTTTTTCGCGTTGCTGCCGATTGTCTGGCTGGTGATGGCGGCGATCATCAACGGCTATGAGCTTTCCGCGCCGGCCGCTCCCGGTCCTGCGCCATCCCGAGCGACCTCCTGGCAGAAGTGGCTGAAGGATTTCGCGTCTCACTTCGTTGGCGGTTACCGCAGCCGCTATTCGCCGGTCTGGACTTGCGTCAAGCTGACGCTCAGTGCCGGCCTGGCCACGCTTGTCACCTTCGTCATCGCCTATCAGGCCATCTCCTGGGCCGGCGCCTGGACATGGTATGGCCTGACGAGGCTGATCGGAGCGCACGATCTCGGGACCTGGCAGATCTTCGCCGATGCTATCAGCCTGTTCATCGGCAGCCCAAGCGAACTCGACGGAGGAATCCTGCTCGACCCGGTCCGGGTCGCGCTGCTTGCAGCCGTGCTCGAGACCGCGGTCGCCATGGCTGGCGAAGCGAATGGCGTCAGGTCCGCGGCTCGCTGACGCTGAGATAACTCGGCAGCCCCGAGTAGAGGGCGATCGACAGCCTGAGGCCGCTCGCCGCAGGTGGGATCGAAAAACTGGCAGCCATCCGTGCCGGTTTGCCGGGCTCCGTCGCGGCGAATGCCATGCCGCCGCACAGGGACCGTTGCTCGGCCTCCGGATATTGCTTCCTGACCACCGGATCGGCAAACAGGGTTGGCCGCCATTCGCGACCGCTCCCATCGGAAAGCCGCACCTCGCATGGAACCGAGCCGAGCGCTTTCGGGTCAGCAGCGAGAGCTTCGAATTCGGCAAGCACGACGGCGCTTCCCGCGCTGCCTGCCAGTCTGGTGAAGCGTGTCACGGTCCAGCTGGCGCCGGCATAATCGACCGGCTGTCCCAAGCTCGCAGATAGCGGCTGGCGCAGATGTTGGGAGCGCCAGTCCTTGATGCTTCCCCACGTCTGCACGGCCAGCGCGGCAGGCAGTGCGACCACCAGCGCCATCATGCTCAGCCAGTAGCCTCGCCGCGTTGACGTCACCTTTGCGGGAGAACTGTCCATGGCGGCCTTTCTTCGTTGCGGCGGATGGTGATCGCCGGCTCGATGTCTTTGCCCGAAATGTTCGTGGCGATGCGGATCTCGTCGTCGAGCGGCAGCAATTTTGTGGGTGCGACCACGACGGTGCCGTCGGCGACGGCATCCTCCGGCACTTCGAACACCAGAAGGACCCGGCGTGGCAGCCCGGGCTGGTAGACATCGCCCGGCATCATTTCGATCGTCGCCCACAAGCGGTCGGTCAGGACATAACGGATGCCGCTGCGGCTCAGCCACTCGCCCGATGTGAGTCCCAGGGTCTCGAATTTCGCCTCGGCCTCGCCTTCGACCACAACCCATACGCCGGAACTCGTGTAGGTCTTTGACTTGCCGAAGGTCTCGACGTTGAGAACACGCGCCACCCTGGTGCTGTCCAGCGAAAGCGCGAAGGCGCGGGCCTCCACACGCTTGTTCATCCCGCCCGAAGCGACTATCGGCGATGTAATGTCGCTGTACAGCGGGCGCGTGTGCTGCATGCCGTAGAGCACGGCGGCAGCCAACAGCAGCGCCAGCGCCGAACGCAGCATGCGCATCATGGCGCCTTCTCCACCGGCAGGTCGACCGTCGCAACCGGATCACGGTCGAACCACCCGCTTGCGCCGTAGACATTGTCGCGCAGCTTGTAGATCTGGCCGGTGACGGTGATCGTCACCTTGTCGGGCACGGGCACACCGGCCGGCCACTCCCAGGCCATGGTCAGGCGTTCCGGCATGTTGGGATTGAAATATCCCGCCAGATACTTGTCACGATCGAGATAACCCGTTGGCATCGGCAGCTTTTGCGCCGGCGCGCTGAGCGTGACGACGCGATGGAGCACGTTGTTGGGGGTGGCGGAACGGTTCACCACATCCATGTCCACCATCACAAGCTGCACGGGCCGCGATGGGGGAACGCCTGTCGGCGGCACGGTTCCGACACGTGCCGTTCGCAAGGTCACAAACCAGCGACCGGCATCGATTTGCTGGCCTGCCTGCACAATCGGCACCTTTGGCGGATGGGCAGCTTCGTAGAGCGTCATTGAAAACGAGATTGCCGATGCGGCCAGCCCGCCCAGGCCTGCAATCAAAAAAGCATACAGCCTTTGCCGTATTGTCGTTCGTGTCGGTTCCGTCATGCGCCGTGCGGTATGCGATGGTCCTCAGGCCAGCCTTATACGATGCGAGATCAATTTGTTACAACAGCAGCGGCAGGCATCTCCAAGGGGTTCAGCGCAGGGACACCAGCCGCGCAATCGGATCGTTGGTGGCTCGCCCGGTCAGTGTTCAATCCCCGCTCCTGGCGTCGAGCGCGGCCCGCCTAAACCATTCGCCCCCAAACCATTCGAGAGGCACCGGACTCGGCTCGGCGCCCCTCACCTTCTTCACTTGTCCGACCACACGGCCAGCTCGTAGCCGTCCGGATCGGAGAAATGGAAGCGGCGGCCGCCCGGGAAGGAATAGGCGGGCTTGACGATCTTTCCGCCGGCCTCCTCGACATGGCGCTGGGTCTCGTCGAGCTTGTCGGCATAAAGGATCACCAGCGGTCCGCCTGCCGCCTTGCCCTGGCCACCCAGAGCGAAGCCGCCGGTCAGGCGGCCGTCGTTGAACTCGCAATAGCTCGGCCCGTAGTCCTTGAAGGACCAGCCGAACGCCTTTCCATAGAAGTCGCGCGAGCGCGCGATGTCGCCGACGGAAAACTCGACATAATCGATGCGCTTGTCGTTCCTGGATTTGGCCATGATCTTCTCCTTTCGCGGTTTTTGGATGCTCAGCGCCCGAGCATTGCCTTCAGGCTGTTGAGGTCGCGCTGCACGGCCTCGGCGTCGGCAGCGAATATCTCCTCCGTCATGTCCGGCGTCCTCAACAGCACGAACATGACCTCCGCGCCGGTCCCGTTAGGAACCACGCGCACCGCATTGCGGGTTTCCTTGTCATCGGCAAAGACGATGTGATCGAGGACGCCGTATTCGTTCGGCCGGGAGAAGCGGATGCGGATGGGCCGGCCGTCGGGGTCCTCCGCGGTCCATTCCTCGCCCGATCTTTCGAAGCGCCTGCCGAGGCCTGCCGCCCAGCGCTGGAAGTTCTCAGGGATGGAGGCGAAGTCATAGACTTCGCGCCAGTCCCGGTCGATGGACACGGTGATGATGCGGGATTTGTAGATCGTCATATCTGCCTCCTTTCAACGAAGGCAGACTAGGCCGCGTTGGCGGTGGCGTATTGAACGAAACGGCCAGCTCAGGCGCCGAGCTGCCGCAGAACCGTCGCCGGCGAGAAGCCCGACAGGCGCCGCACCTCGCGCGTCAGATGCGCCTGGTCGGAATAGCCCGCCTCGAACGCCAGACCGGCCAGGCGCGGCTCGGTGGACTGCCGCGCCAGGTTCAGGAACCGCTGGAAGCGGAGGATGCGGTCGAGCGTCTTCGGGCCATAGCCGAAAGCCTCCTGGCAGCGGCGGCGAAGCGTTCGCGGGCTGACGTCGAGCCGGTCGAGGATCACCGCCATGCCCGGACCGGCGGATTCGGTTTTCAGCGCGTTGAAGGCAAATCCCATGTCCGCAGGCGGCGGCTCGACATCCGGCGCAAGCCTGCAGAGTGCCGCTTGCATCGCCCGCATCCGCTCTATCGTCGAGGACGCCTCGCCAATTTTTTCGGCGATTTCGCGCGCAAGCGCTCCCCAGAAGTGGCTGAGCGCCACCCGGCCGCCGACGATTTCCGACATCGGCAGGCCGAGCCATCGGCTTGCCGCACCCGGTCGGAAGCGGGCGCCGATCACCGTAGAGCCAGGTGTCAGAGTAGAGAGGGCAACGGCCACGTCGGGGCCCGCCACGACCAGATCGCCGTCGATCCAGGTGATGTCGACGCAGCCGTCGGGGACCACGGCCGACAGGCTCGCCGCGTCCGGGCGCAATGTATTGGACCAGGCACACTGGAAATGCCCTTCGAGTGCGGCCGCAGGATCGAACTCGCGGTACTCCCCGATTGCCCCGGAAAGGATTGGTGCCCCGGAAGGGACGGGTGTGTTGTCGGATGTCACGAGCCTCTCCTGTGAGGAACTTTAGGCATCGTACCCTTCGGTCCCCGAAATCTATTGCGCTGGCGGCGGGCTTCAACCCTGTCCTCTGTGCTCCAACCCTCGTTTGGGGCCTGCACTGTGAGCGGGCGTCTGCGGTGCAATGCGTCTTGACGACCGGGGCGCCGTTCGATTGGCAGCTTTCACCGGCTGCTGGAGATGTCGCCCGCGATAGGCAGTTTGCCGTCTTTATCGCCATGGAGCCTTGACGCACGGGAACCATACACGTTAGGGCGTCCGGGCACGAACGATTGGCGACCAAGCAAGGAAATTCCAGCTGATGGAAATTTTTACCGCCGCCGGCCTCGCGGCCCTGCTCCAGGTCATTGCCATCGACCTTGTGCTTGCCGGCGACAATGCCATCGTCATCGGCCTTGCTGCGGCGGGCCTGCCGTCGGATCAGCGCAAGAAGGCGATTCTCGTCGGCATTGCGGCGGCCACCGTGCTTCGCATCTTCTTCGCTCTGATCACCCAGTGGCTTCTCACCATCGGCCCCATTCTCCTCATAGCCGGCGGCCTGCTGCTGCTTTGGGTGTGCTGGAAGATGTGGCGCGAGTTGCGTGTCAGCTACGAGCAGGAACATGACGCGACGGAAGCGTTGTCGAATGTCGATTATGACAAAAGCGGGACGATTGGCGGCAAGGGGCCGCGCAAGACCTTCGCTCAGGCAGCCTGGCAGATCGTCATTGCCGACGTTTCGATGTCTCTCGACAACGTCCTTGCAGTCGCCGGCGCGGCGATGGACCATCCGACGGTCCTGATCATCGGCTTGGCGCTGTCGATTGCGCTGATGGGCTTCGCCGCTTCGTTTGTCGCTCGCCTCCTGCATAAGTACCGCTGGATCGCCTATATCGGCCTGGTGATCATTTTCTATGTCGCCGTGAAGATGCTTCTGGATGGTGCTGTGCAGCAGTGGCCCGAACAGTTTGCGTTCCTGGCGCCCTGGTTCGGGCCGGGCGGCCATTGAAACCTGAGCAGTGCCGGTCTTAGCGTGCAGGCCCGCCCGAGGCGCCAAGCCATTCCTCGGTTTGCCTGATTGCGGAACTATGCTATTGCGCCGTGCGAATTGAGCTTCTGCGAAAGTTCAAAAGATCAACATGCATCGAGACTTCCGGGCCGGGCCTAAGGGTTTCCGGCCCGCGTCCATTGGAAACCGCAAATGTCTGCCCCTCGCGTCAGTTTCGTCAGCCTTGGATGCCCCAAAGCCCTCGTGGACTCGGAGCGCATCATCACGCGCCTGCGCGCCGAGGGCTATGAGATCGCGCGCAAGCATGACGGCGCCGATCTGGTCGTCGTCAACACCTGCGGCTTTCTCGATTCGGCTCGCGATGAATCGCTCAATGCCATCGGCTCCGCCCTTTCGGAGAACGGCAGGGTCATCGTCACCGGCTGTCTCGGCGCCGAACCGGACGTCATCCGCGAAAAACATCCCAACGTTCTCGCCATCACCGGTCCGCAGGCCTACGAGAGCGTGATGGCTGCGGTGCATGAGGCCGCGCCCCCGAGCCACGATCCCTATGTCGACCTTTTGCCGCCGCAAGGCGTCAAGCTCACGCCGCGCCACTATGCCTATCTCAAGATTTCGGAGGGCTGCAACAACCGCTGCACGTTCTGCATCATCCCGGCGTTGCGCGGCGATCTCGTTTCGCGGCCGGCGGCCGACGTGCTGCGCGAGGCCGAGAAACTGGCCAAGGCCGGCGTCAAGGAAATCCTGGTGATCTCGCAGGACACCAGCGCCTACGGCATCGACATCAAATACCAGACCAGCATGTTCGGCGATCGCGAAGTGCGAGCCAAATTCCTCGATCTGTCGGAGGAACTCGGCAAGCTCGGCGTCTGGGTACGCATGCACTACGTCTATCCCTACCCGCATGTCGCCGATGTCATCCCGCTGATGGCCGAAGGAACGATCCTTCCCTACCTCGACATTCCTTTCCAGCACGCCTCGCCGCGAGTGCTGAAGAACATGCGTCGGCCCGCCCATGGCGAAAAGACGCTCGACCGCATTCGCGGCTGGCGCGAAATCTGTCCGGATCTGGCGATCCGCTCCACCTTCATCGTCGGCTTCCCCGGCGAGACGGACGACGATTTCGAGATGCTGCTCGACTGGCTGGACGAAGCCAGGATCGACCGCGCCGGCTGCTTCAAATACGAGCCGGTCAGGGGCGCCCGCTCCAACGACCTCGGCCTCGAACAGGTACCGCAGGAGATCAAGGAGGCGCGCTGGCACCGTTTCATGCAGCGCCAGCAGAAGATCTCGGCAACGCAACTCGCCAGGAAGGTCGGCAAGCGTCTGCCAGTGCTGATCGACGAGGCGCATGGCACCTCGGCGAAGGGCCGCACCAGATACGACGCACCCGAAATCGACGGCTCGGTGCATATCCAGTCGCGGCGTCCGTTGCGCGCCGGCGATGTCGTCACCGTCAAGATCGACCGTGCCGACGCCTACGATCTTTACGGCTCAGCGGTCTGACCGCATCTCGCCCTACGGCGCCGCGTCCTTTCGGGCGGCAAAGGACGCCGCATAACATAACACCTGATTTTGCGCATGACCCTTCCCGAAATCGATCCCTATTTCGGGCTCTTGCTAAACGAAAGGGCGCCGCGCGGCGCCCTTCCTGTCAAGATTTTGGCCCATCTTGCGCTTACTGCGGCAGCTTGTCGTCGACGCCCTTGACGTAGAAGTTCATGCCGAGCAGCGTCGGGTCGTCGGCGACTTCGCCTTCCTTCAGCCACGGCGTGCCGTCCTGCTTGGCGATCGGGCCGGTGAACGGGTTCCATCCTTCGACGATCTTCTTCTCGGTGGCTTCCGCCATCGCCTTCACGTCGTCGGGCATGTTGGTGTAAGGGGCCATTTTAACGGCGCCGTCCTTGATGCCCAGCCAGACATTGCCGGGTTTCCATGTGCCGTCGAGCGCGGCCTTCACCCGGCCGATATAGTACGGGCCCCAATCGTCGACGATCGAGGTCAACTGCGCCTTGGGGGCGAACTTGATCATGTCCGAAGACTGGCCGAAGCCCTGCAGTCCGCGCTCTTCGGCGACTTGCAGGGCAGCGGTCGAGTCGGTGTGCTGGACGATGATGTCGGCGCCCTGGTCGAACAGAGCCTTGGCGGCATCGGCTTCCTTGCCCGGATCGAACCATGAATTGATCCAGACGATCTTCGCCTTGAAATCCGGCTTGATCGACTGGGCGCCGAGCATGAAGGAATTGATACCCATCACCACTTCGGGAATCGGGAACGAAACGATGTAGCCGGCGACGCCCGACTTCGATTGCTTGGCGGCGATCTGGCCGAGGATGTAGCGGCCTTCGTAGAAGCGTGCGTTGTAGATGCCGAGATTTTCTGATGTCTTGTAGCCGGTCGCGTGTTCGAACATCACGTCGGGGAATTTCTTGGCGACCTTCACTTCGGGGTCCATGAAGCCGAAGGACGTACCGAAAATGATCTTGCATCCTTCGCGCGCCAGGCGCTCGAAGGCACGATCGGCATCGGGACCCTCGGAGACGTTCTCCAGATAAGCGGTCTCGACCTTGTCGCCGAGCGCCTTCTCCACGTCCAGGCGGCCCTGGTCATGCTGGTACGAATAGCCGAAATCACCGATCGGGCCGGTATAGACCCAACAGGCTTTCAGCTTTTCCTGCGCTTCGGCGGTCGCCGCCAGCGACAATGCCGCCGCCGCGGTCATCAGCGCAATAAGCAGTTTTTTCATCGTGTTACCTCTCTGAGTTAAGCCTTGGAGCTTCCCGTTTGTCTTTTTATCGTCAGCGATCCGGAACGAATGGCTGCCCCAAGGAAGCCGGTGTGTTCATCATCGTCAAACGCTTGTTGCGCGAGATTAGAACGAGAACCACGATGGTTGCCAGATAGGGCAACGAAGAAAGCAGTTGCGAGGGAACCGGAATGCCGAAAGCCTGTGCATGAAGCTGGCCGATCCAGACCGCGCCGAAGATATAGGCGCCCGCCAGCACCCGCCATGGCCGCCATGATGCGAACACGACCAGCGCCAGCGCAATCCAGCCGCGCCCGGCGGTCATGTTCTCCACCCATTGCGGCGTATAGACCAGCGACAGGTGGCCCCCGGCAAGGCCCGCACAGGCGCCGCCGAAGATCACTGCCAGATAGCGGTAGCGGATGACCTTGATGCCAAGTGCATGGGCCGATGTGTGGCTGTCGCCGATCGAGCGCAGCGTCAGTCCGGTGCGGGTCTTGAACAGGAACCACATGACGGCGGCGGTCAATGCAATCGAGATGTAGAAGATCGGGTCCTGGCCGAACAGCAACCTGCCGACGATGGGCATCGCTGTCAGGCCGGGAATGTCGAGGTTTGGCAGCCTCGCGCCGGGCTGGCCGACAAAGCTGGTGCCCATCATGCCGGAAAGCCCCAGGCCGAGCAGTGTCAGCGACAGGCCGGTCGCAACCTGGTTGGTGGCCAGCGACAAGGTCATGACGGCGAACAGCAGTGAAAACACCGCACCCAGGGCGATCGCCGCCAACAACCCGATCCATGGCGATCCGGTGAGATAGCCGGCGCCGAAACCGCCGACCGCCCCCATGATCATCATGCCTTCGACGCCGAGATTGAGCACGCCGGAACGTTCGACCACCAGCTCGCCAATCGCCGCGATCAGCAAAGGCGTCGCCGCGGTTGCGATGGTCAAAAGAATGTTGACGGTGATGTCCATCAGCGGGCCTCCTCCAGCTTCGGCGCGGCTTCAAGCGTCGGCGCAGCCAGGCCGATCAGACGAATGCGGTAGTGAATGAGCGTGTCACAGCCGAGCACGAAGAACAGGAGCATGCCCTGGAACACGCGCGCCACCTTGTCGGAGATGCCGAGCGCGCTTTGCACCGCCTCGCCGCCAAGATAAGTCAGCGCCAGCACCAGGCCCGCCGCGACAATGCCTAATGGATTGAGCCGGCCGAGGAACGCCACGATGATGGCGGCAAAGCCGTAGCCGGGCGAAATCACCGGCTGCAGCTGGCCGATGGCGCCGGAGACTTCCGAGATGCCGGCAAGTCCGGCCAGTGCCCCCGACAGCATGAAGGCGAAGAACACCATCCGGTGGATGCCGAAGCCGGCGAAGCGCCCTGCCCTGGGGCTTGAGCCGAGCACGCGGACCTCAAAGCCTTTCAGCATGCGGCTCATCAGGATCCAGACCAGCACCGCCGCGACCAGCGCGAACACGAAACCCCAATTGGCGCGGCCGGAGGCCGGCATCAATTCCGGCAATATCGCCGAGTCGTTGAACTGTATCGTCTGCGGGAAATTGAAACCCTTCGGATCGCGCCACGGCCCGCGCACCAGCCAGTCGAGGAACAGCTGCGCGACATAGACCAGCATCAGGCTGGTCAGGATCTCGTTGGTGTTGAAGCGCGCCTTGAGCAGGGCGGGAATGGCGGCGTAGGCGGCACCGCCGACCATGCCGAACAGCAGCATCAGCGGCAGCACCAGCGGCCCTTCAAACTGCGGAAACAGCACCGGAATGCTCGATCCGACGATGCCGCCCAGGATGAACTGGCCTTCCGCGCCGATGTTCCAGATGTTGGCTCTGTAGCAAACCGACAGGCCGACCCCGATCAGGATGAGCGGTGCCGCCTTGATCGCCAGCTCATGCAGCTGCCAGACCTGACTGACAGGCTCGAGGAAATAGATTTGGAACGCCTTCAAGGGATTGACGCCAAGCAGCGCGAACAGGATGGCGCCGGCAATGATCGTCAGCACGAATGCAATGAAGGGCGACAGCGCCGAGAACAGCATCGAGCGCTGCGGCCGTTTGACGAGTTCGAGGCGCATCATGACGTCTCCAGAGCGTGTTCGGCGTGGCCCGGCTCGGCCCCGCCCATCAGCAGTCCGATCTTTTCGAACGTCGCCTCGGCGATCGGCAAAGGCTTCGACAACTCGCCATTGTGCATCACCGCGATCGCGTCGGATATCTCGAACAATTCGTCGAGATCCTGGCTGATGACCAGCACTGCCGAGCCGCTGCGCGCCAATTCGATAAGCGTCTGCCTGATATGGGCGGCCGCACCGGCGTCGACGCCCCAGGTCGGCTGATTGACGACCATGACGCTTGGCCTGCGGTCGAGTTCGCGGCCGACGATGAATTTCTGCAGGTTGCCGCCTGAAAGCGCTGCCGCCTCCGGGTCCGCAGAGCTCTTGCGCACATCCATCGCCTTGATGATGCGTTGGGCAGCTGCATAGATCGCATCGCTTTTGACCATTCCGCCGGCGCCGACAAAAACCTTGCCGTCGGTGGCATGGCGCGACAGCAGCAGGTTTTCCGAAAGCTTCATGCGCGGTGCTGCACCGTGGCCGAGCCGCTCTTCCGGCACGAAGGCAGCGCCCATCAGCCGTCTGCCGGTGATGCTGAGGTGGCCGGCGTCCTTGCCGCGGATACGCACCGAGGCGGCATCCTGCTGCGGCACCTCACCGGAAACGGATTCGAAGAACTCGCCCTGGCCGTTGCCGGCGACGCCTGCAATGCCGATCACTTCGCCGGCGCGTACGGCCAGGTTGATGTTTCTGAGCGGGATCGAGAACGGCGTTGCGGGCTTGCGGCTGAGCGCGCGGATTTCAAGCAGCGGCTGCGCAGTCTCGATACCCTGGGCCGGCGCGCGCACCACGGCCTGCACGTCGTTGCCGACCATCATGCGCGCCAGCGATGCCGCGGTTTCCTTGCGCGGATTGCAATGGCCAACGACCTTGCCGTGGCGCAGCACGGTAGCGCGGTCGCAGATACGCTTGACCTCTTCCAGCCGGTGCGAAATGTAGAGGATGGACTTTCCTTCCGAGCGCAGCCGTTCGAGCGTCTCGAACAGCTTGTCGGCTTCCTGCGGCGTCAGCACCGAGGTCGGCTCGTCGAGGATGATGAGCTGCGGCGTCTGCAGCAGACAGCGGATGATCTCGATACGCTGGCGCTCACCGACCGAGAGGTCGCCGACCAGCGATTGCGGATCGAGCGGCAGGCCGTAGCTATAGGAAAGCGCCCTCGCCTTCGCGGCGATCGTGCTGATCGGCGAACCGTCGTCCAGCGACAGCGCGATGTTCTCGGCCGCCGTCAGTGCCTCGAACAGCGAAAAATGCTGGAACACCATGCCGATGCCAAGCTTCTTCGCAAAGCCGGGATTGGTGATCGTGACCGCCTGGGCGTTCCAGAAAATCTCGCCCGAATTGGGCTCCAGCGTTCCGAACAGCATTTTGACGAGCGTCGACTTGCCGGCGCCGTTCTCGCCGAGCAACGCATGGATTTCGCCTTTTGCGACGATGAGATCGATATGGTCGCACGCTGTCAGTGTGCCGAACGTCTTGGTAAGGCCACGAACCTCAAGCAGGTTGGCGTCGTCCTGATTTGCACTCACAGTGCCTCCCATCTGGTTTGCCAGATATGTTCTGTGTTCCCGCAGGCATGGTATGCGTGGCCTGCTGTCATCGCAAAGCGGCACCCGTCTTGAAAGAGCTTCAAGAATTTCAGCGGAAACCTAACGCATCGGCCCGAAAATCGAAATCGATTTTCGGAAAGCACGATGCGCAGATTCAAAATGTCAGAGCGTGCTTTTGTGCGTCCAAGTGGACGCAGGTCGCTCCAAGCGATGGCAAGGCTCAGGGGACAAAAATGGTTGTCCCGGTCGTCCTGCGGCCTTCGAGGTCGGAATGCGCCCTGCCGGCGTCCTGGAGCGCGTAGCGCTGATTGATCTTGATCTTGACCGCGCCGCTGAGCACGATTTCGAACAGCGCGGCGGCGGACGCCTCCAGGTCTTCGCGCCTGGCGTTGTAGACGAACAGTGTTGGACGGGTTGCAAACAGCGAACCTTTCTGCGCCAGCAAGGACATGCTGAACGGCGGGACCGGTCCCGACGATTGGCCGAAGCTGGCGAACATGCCGAGCGGCTTCAGGCAGTCGAGCGAAGCCGGAAAGGTGTCGTTGCCGACCGAATCATAGACGACGTCGCACTTCTTGCCGCCGGTGATGGCGAGGACGCCGGCGACGAAGTCCTGCTCGCGGTAGTTGATGACGTGGTCGAAGCCATGCGCCTTGGCGAGCTCGATCTTGTCGGCGGAGCTGGCGGTGCCGATCACGGTTGCGCCGAGATGCTTGGCCCATTGGCCGAGGATCAGCCCGACGCCGCCGGCCGCCGCGTGAAACAGGATCGTGTCGCCCGCCTTCACCTTGAAAGTACGGCGCAGCAGGTATTCCGCCGTCATCCCTTTCAGCATCATGGCCGCCGCCTGTTCGTCGCTGATACCGTCCGGCACCTTGACGACGCGATCGGCCGCGATCACGCGCTGCTCGGCATAGGCGCCAGTCGTCACGGCGTAGGCGATGCGATCGCCCGGCTTCAGCCAGTCGACGTCCGCGCCCACTTCCACCACCACCCCGGCCGCCTCGCCGCCGGGTATCAGCGGGAAACCGCCTGGCGGCGGGTAAAGGCCGGAGCGATGATAGACGTCGATGAAATTGAGGCCGATCGCCGTGTGCCTGACCAGGATTTGCCCCGAGCCGGGTTGGCCCGGATCGGCGTCCTCATAGGTCAGGACCTCCGGACCGCCATGGGCGTGGATGCGTATTGCTTTGGACATTGATGAGGCTCTCTTGGGACCAGACTCTATGGGATCAGGTTTTCTTGGCGCCGAGCGTTGGAAAGAGCTGCATGATACCGCCGATGCATGCGAGGTAAAGTCCGGTGACCGTGATGCCGATCTTGGTGAAGACACTCACCTGCTCGCCCAGGACGCCGATCTGGTCGTAGAAGGCGGCAAGAGCTGCTTGCGCCAGCGCCAGCGCTCCGAAAGCGCACCATAGCAGCGTCATGCCAAGGTTGATCGGCCGCAGCCGCGCCACCCGCACCGGGTGGATGAAATTGATCGGAACAAAGGTCAGGATGCCGGCCACCACGACCACGGCGAAGGAAACCCATTGTCCCGGCTCGATGACGAACAGCGTGAACACCACCATGTTCCAGACCACGGGAAACCCCTTGAAGAAATTCTCCTTGGTCTTCATCCCGGTGTCGGCATAGTAGATCGCGCTCGACACGACGATGATCGCCGCCGACAGGAACGACAGGCCCTCGCCCATGAAGCCGCGCTGGTAAAGCGCGAAGGCCGGTATCAGCACATAGGTGACGTAATCGATGATGTTGTCGAGGAGTTCGCCCGACCACGTCGGCAGGATTTCCTTGACCTCGAGCTTCCTTGCGATCGGCCCGTCGATGCCGTCGACGAACAGCGCCAGCCCCAGCCACCAGAACATCGCCGTCCAGCGCTGCTCGCTCGCCGCCACCAGCGACAGGAACGCCAGGAACGAGCCTGATGCGGTCAGCAGATGCACCGAAAACGCGCGCGCCTGCGGCCATGTGACTTTCTTCTTCGGCCTCGGAATCTTGTCGGCGATTTTCCTGGCCGTGATTTTTCCGGCCGTGATTTTTCTGGCCGTTGTTTTTTTGCTCACGGGCCCCGCCAGTCCAGCTTGCAGATTTCGGCCGAGCGGCCGGCAAAATTCCAGTTGCGGCCGAAGGCCCGCATCTTGCTCTTGTCGGACCTGGCGACGATGATTTCCGGTGCGATCCAGTACTCCGAATTGCTGATCACCGTATCCTTGTCGCGGTCCTTGCCGGAAATCGGCGTTACGGCTCCATCGATGATCTTCGGGATCTGGAAGATTCGGGTCCTGTCGCGCGTCTCATAGGTGATCGGCGCCTGCTCGACGCCGAGGAACTTTCCGACCAGGATGGAGAGCAGCGAGGTGGTCCCGCCAGCCTTGCCGGTGAAAATCCTGGTCAGCGCCTTTACCGCGTAGACTGAGGCGCGCTTGTCGATGAACAGTCCGGCGGTCCAGTTGCCGCGGCTCATATAGCCGGGGATTTCCATGACCAGCCCAAGATTGAGGCCGGAAAGCTCGACCTCGCCGAAATGGCCGGCGTCGATGCGGAACCCCGCCCAGGTCTGACAATAGCCCTCGGTCGGCGGATGACTGCCGAGAGAGAGCACGCAAGGACAAAAAACCGTGCAATTGCAGGAGAGCACCAACTCTCCTTTCATTGCCCAGCCTTGATCCGCCATAGAATTCTCTCCCTATGCCGAGACTACTAGCAGGGCGGTTGCCCAGACAAGCAGTATCGCACCGGCGACCCGGGTTGGCAGCCTGCCCGCCGTCTGTTTTTCGATCAAGGTGAACAGGCCGATCAACGCCAACCAGAACACGTTCATCACACCGACGGCGAACATCACCAGCATCAGCGCCCAGCAGCAGCCGAGGCACCAGACGCCCTGCTCCATGCCGAGCCGGAAAATGCGGCCGGGCCTCGCGCTCCAGTTCGAAAACAGGATCGAGAACGGGCTTTTGCATTTTGTCAGGCAGGCTTCCTTCAGGCCGCTGAACTGATAGAGGCCAGCAACCAGAAGCGCAGCCGCTCCTGTCGCTCCGACCACCGGATCGAGCATCTGCACAGATGAGGCGAAGGCGTGAACGATGAGCGTCAGCGCCGCAAACACTGCCGACGCAGCCAACCACACGCTGAGGTAACCGGCGACCAGGATCAGCGGATGGACGACCGCTTCGCCCTTGATCCGCGCGGTATCGGCAATCTCGCAATAGGTGCGGATCATCGGTGCCGCCGAAGGCAGCATGGTGGCGACCGCCATCAGGAACCACATGACGATGAGCGCTCCGGCCTGCGCGCCGACGCCGCCGTCGAGCGGCGCAGGTGCAAGACAAAGGCTGAAGAAGCGCTCGAGAAGATCCGGCAGCGGCAGCCCCGGCAGGTGCCTGAGCATCGTGTCGCCGGGTGCATCCACGCCCGGAACCCGGCTTTCGGCGCCACGTATGGCCATGGCGCCAAGCAGCAGCCATGCCAGGACGACGGCTGCGCCCAAAACGATGTTCACCGCCAGTCGAGGATTGCGCGAGACGCTCGCCGCTGCGCGGCCGAAACGGTCGAGATGACTGAAATCATGGTCTTCGGCGGTCATGGCAGTCGAATGGGCCGAATCGCCGCGTTGATCAAGCCGCATGATCTGATCTATATGCTCCTCAGGTCGGACCGACCGCCTCGCATCGCAACCGGGAAGCCGAATTGGACCGTCGGGAAACAGCACGGATACTGGTGGCCGGCAGTGGCCCGGCAGGGCTGATTGCAGCGCTTGGTTTCGCAGACGCCGGCTTTCCCGTGACGCTCGTCGGACCCGAGGCAAATGGCCAGGACGGCCGCACGACGGCCCTGATGAACCCGGCCCTGAAGATCCTCGAGCGGTTGGGCGTCCTCGATGCGGTGAGGTCCCAGGCCGCACCGCTGAGGGTGATGCGCATCGTCGATGCAACCAGCCGGCTGATCCGCAGCCCGGTGGTCATTTTCCGCGCCAGCGAAATCGGCGAGCAGCAGTTCGGGCTGAATTTACCCAATAGTGCGCTCAACCCCGCACTTGCCCGTGTTGTTGCCGCCCATTCCGGCATCGAATGGCGAAAAGCGATGGTGGAGACCTGGCGCCTGGACGGCGACCATGCGCATGCGATCCTGCCTGACGGCAGCGAGATCACGGCATCGCTGGCCGTCGCTGCCGATGGCCGTTTGTCGCCGGCCCGCGAGGCTGCCGGCATCTCGACGTCGGCGCGGTCCTATCCGCAGGCGGCATTGGTTCTCAATTTCGGCCACCGCAGCGACCACTCTTTCACGTCGACCGAGTTCCACACCGAGACCGGCCCGTTCACCCAGGTTCCCCTGCCCGGCAACCGGTCCAGCCTTGTCTGGGTGGTAGAGCCGGAAACGGCGAAGGAACTCGCCGCACTGGACGACGCGGCGCTTTCGATGCGCGTCGAACAGCGGATGCAATCGATGCTGGGCCGGGTTTCCGTCGAACCCGGCCGGCAGATCTACCAGCTTTCCGGCGTGACGCCGCGGTGCTTCGCGCGCAACCGGGTCGCACTTGTCGGCGAAGCCGCCCATGTGTTTCCGCCGATCGGCGCACAAGGTCTCAACCTTGGTATCAGGGATATCGATGATCTGATTGGAATTGCTTGCAAAAACAGGGATGACCCGGGCGCCGTCAAGGCCCTCGCAGCCTATGATTTCAAGCGCCGGCCCGACATCCTGGCGCGCAGCAATGCGGTCAACCTGCTCAACAAATCGCTGCTCTCGCAGATGCTGCCGGCACAGATGGCGCGCAGTGCTGGCCTTGGCGTGCTCGGCGGATTCGCGCCGCTCCGCGCCTTTTTCATGCGCGAGGGGCTGCGGCCCGGCAGTGGTTTTGCAGCGCTCGCCGGCGGCTTAAGGAAACAGATCCGGCGCTAGCACAGGGCGGGCTGGCCCGTATTTGGCGTGGCGTCAAGCGTTCGGCATTGAAATCATGCGGCGTCTGCGTCAAATAGGTCAGGTATCAGCCATAAGTCGGGCTCGATTTTTTGAAGCGTAACGCGTAAATTCAAGGTCTTAGGGAGTCTTTGCGCATTCCAAGGACGCGGCACTCTAGGACTTAGTGGTGAGTACCATGATGAAAACAGCCAAATTTTCGATCGGACAGGTGGTCCGCCACCGGCTGTTTCCGTTCCGCGGCATCATTTTCGATGTCGACCCGCAATTCGCCAACACCGACGAATGGTACGAGGCGATCCCGGCGGATGTGCGGCCGCGCAAGGACCAGCCCTTCTACCACTTGCTCGCCGAGAATTCGGAAACGGAATACATCGCCTATGTGTCTGAGCAGAACCTGCTCGAGGACCGGTCTGGTGAACCGGTGCGGCATCCGGAGATCGGCGAGATGTTCGACAAGAGGCCGGACGGACGCTACGAGCCGAGACGCCAGTCAAGACATTGAGCTGACGAAAATCGCGGGGACCTGACGCGATTGCGGGCCTAGAAATGGCCGGACGGAACAAAAAAGCGGGGCATGACCCCGCTTTTTGTTGGCTTGAGAAATTGTCTTGTTTGCTCAGGAATCAGTTGGCGGTCTTCGCCTTGTCCTGTTCTTCCTTGAGCTTCTTGGCGAAGTCCTGGTTGTTCTTGGCAACGAAATCCTGAAGCTTCTTCTGCCGATCCTCGATGTCCGACTGCTGCAGCGGCGGCCCGTCGAAGGCGCCGCTGAAGCCGGTCAGAGCGACCTTGATCGGGTTCGGCTGGTTCTGGAAATTGACTGAGGTCAGCGTCAGGTTCGAACCCTTCTTGAAGGAACTGATGAGCTGATCGGTCAGCGGCACTTCCGCCACGCAGCGGTCGGGGAAGCAGATCACATAGTCGAGCTTCTGCGCCTTCGCGGTGTCGATCTGGAGGCCAATGCCGGGAGGAATCAGGCGACCGCTCGGAACCGTCACCTGGAACACCTTGCGGTTTACCTTGCCCTTCAATTCGATCAGGCTGACGCCGGTGACGAGCTGGCCGTTGCCGGCGGTGGTGATGTTCTGGACATTGCAGATGTCGACGTCTTCCTGCTTGGTGCAGGCTTTGAACCAGCCCTGCGGAATCTGCTGTTGCTGCTGCGCAAGAGCAGCGGGAAGCTGTGCGCCCAAAAAGCCGACCACGCCAGCGGCCATGACCGACAGGCGGTACGCGTTGCTGTTCAGGCTCGTCATATCGTGCACTTCCTCTCAAATGATCCCAAGACCGGCTTCTTCGCGCCGTGTGGTCCAGCTAACTGTTGTCGAAATGAGGCAACAGAATGACTTCGAACGGCGTGTTACACTGCAAGCGGTGCCGAATCCAGCCCGATGCCCGCAATTCTTGAGCTCGCGATTAGCCGGGAGGCGGTCGGCTCATGTTAGGGTGCGCTCCGAATCATCAAGCCGACCCGGTAAGGAGACGGTCATGGGCCGCGTTCTTGTTTGGCTGATCGCCGCGATTATCACCCTTTCGCCCCAGCCGGCCTTGTCGGAGCCGAAACACGCGATCGCCATGCAGGGCGAGCCGGCGCTGCCGGCCGACTATGCGCATTTCAACTACGTCAATCCCGATGCGCCGAAGGGCGGCAGCATCACCTATTGCGTCGTTGGCAGCTTCGACAATCTCAACCCGTTCATCCTGAAGAGCCTGCGCACGACGGCACGCGGCATGATCGACAGGATTTTCGGCAATCTCGTCTTCGAGCCGTTGATGCAGCGCAACGACGATGAGGCCTTCAGTCTTTACGGCCTGCTTGCCGACACTGCCGACATTGATCCGGAGCGCAAGAGCATCGAATTCCACCTCGATCCGAGGGCCAAATGGTCTGATGGTCAACCGGTGACTGCGGAAGACGTGCTGTTCACCTACGACGTCTTTACCGAGAAAGGCCGGCCACCCTACAGCGCCCGCATGAGCATGGTCGCCAAACTGGAAAAGACCGGCGACCGCAGCGTGCGCTTTAGATTCAACGACAAGGCTAATCGCGAGACTCCGTTGGTTATCGCGATGACGCCGATCGTGCCGAAGCACGCTTTCGACAAGGCGACCTTCGACAGGACCACGCTGAAACCGGTGATCGGCAGCGGCCCCTACACCGTGGCGCATGTGGCGCCTGGCCAGCGCATCGTGTTCAAGCGCAACCCGAATTATTGGGGCAAGGACATCCCCGCCAAGCGCGGTTTCGACAATTACGACCAGATCACCATCGAATATTTCCTCAACGCCAACGCCAAGCTGGAAGCTTTTAAGAAAGGCATCTGCGCCATCGCTGACGACAGCGATCCGGTCAAGCGCGAGCGAGATCTCGACTTCCCGGCCTTCCACAAGGGCGACGTGATCGCCGAAACGTTCGACACCGGCATCCCGCCAGTGGTGACGGGGTTCCTGTTCAACACGCGGCTGCAGAAGTTTTCCAATCCGGTGGTTCGACGCGCGCTCGGCATGCTCTACGACTTCGAATGGGCCAACAAGAACTTGTTTGGCGGCAAGTACATGCGCACCATGAGCTATTGGCAGAATTCCGAGTTGTCGGCACTCGGCCATCCGGCCGACGACAGGGAAAAGGCGCTCCTGGCGCCCTACCCGGGTCGTGTGCCAGCCGATGTCATGGACGGCACCTGGCGGCCACCTGTCACCGACGGCTCGGGCCAGGACCGCAAGGTGCTGAAAGCCGCCTTCGACATATTCAAGGGCGCGGGCTATGCCTTGCAGGATGGAGTGATGCTCGATCCCGAGGAGAAACCCTTCGGCTTCGAGATCCTGACCGCCTCCCAGAACGAGGAGCGCCTTGCCGCCATCTACCAGCGCACGCTTGCGAAGATCGGCATCGATGTCACCATCCGCAGCCTTGACGGCGACCAGATCCAGTCACGTAAGCAACGTTTCAATTTCGAGGTGCTGATCGGCGCCAGCGGCTTCGAGAACTCGCTGTCGCCGGGCATCGAGCAGTTCGGGCGCTGGGGATCGGCTGCCGCCAATGCCGAAGGGTCGTTCAACCTTGCCGGCGTCGCCGATCCGGCGATTGATGCAGCACTTGAGGCGATTGTCGACGCCCGCAGCCGCGAAGATTATGTTGCCGCCGTCCGGGTCCTCGACAGGTTGTTGATCTCCGGCCACTACATGGTTCCGATGCAGCACAACACGCAGCAATGGCTCGCCTACTGGAGCTATCTGGAACATCCGCGAAAGACCCCCATATCCGGTTATCGACTGCCGACATGGTGGCGCAAGCCGAAGTGACCTCTTCGGAACAGGAGATCAAGATGAGCGACGAGAAGTCGATTACCGTCGATGTGGTCTCCGACGTCGTCTGCCCCTGGTGCTTCATCGGCCAGAAGCGGCTCGACAAGGCGATCGCCGCGGCAAACGAGGTCAAGGTGCATATTCGCTGGCGGCCGTTCCAGCTCGACCCAACCATCCCGCCCGAAGGCAAGGATCGCCGCGAATACATGATGGCCAAGTTCGGCAGCGACGAACGCGTCAGCGAGATCCACGCCCGCATCGAGCCATTGGGCGAAGCCGAGGGCATCAACTTCGCCTTCGCCGCCATAAAGGTCGCGCCCAACACGCTGGACGCGCACCGCGTCATCCGCTGGGCTGGTGCCGCCGGCGAGGTCATGCAGAACCGGCTGGTGCGACGTCTGTTCCAGTTGAATTTCGAGGAAGGCGCCAATCTCGGCGATCATGTCGTGCTGATCAACGCCGCCCGCGAGGCCGGCATGGATGCGTCCGTCGTCGAGACGCTTTTGCCGACGGACGCCGATGTCGAGGCGGTGCGCACCGAAATCGCCACCGCATCGAGCATGGGTATCACGGGAGTGCCGTGCTTTCTGCTTGAGGGCAAGTATGCGGTGATGGGCGCGCAAGACGTTGACACGCTCACCGACGCCATTCGCCAGGTTGCGGCGGCGAAGGCGCGGGGCGAGTTGGAGAAAGCGAACTGATGGACGTCCTTCCATAGGCGCCTTTGGCGACATTGCCAAAGCAGCCACGCCCTCCGGGCCAACGCCCTCCGGTCACTTTCCGGCTGCCGCCAGGTCGATATGGCAACAAGGATGACGGCGCGCTTTGCGTCGATTCGTCTTCCGCAGCATAAAAATCGGCCGATCGATCACGCTCTTCCCATAACAAAACTGTGCAAAAAGCTTTCCCTTGGGGAAGATGCTGACGCTTGCACACGTGAATCAGCAACTCATTGATATTAGACGGATAATCTGCGTCGAGGGCGACCTCGCAAGGCGTTGCCGCTGTTGCTTAATGGCAACGGCCAGGGGTTCATCCTCCACAAGCCCGAGAAAAGATAATTGAAAATGATCAATTGGTGTTACTGTCTGTAACAAAACTAAAAGAGGGTTGGGCGGGATTGTGATTCGGGTCGGTAGACCAGGGCGACATTCAATATCGGAAAAATGGCTCCGCGGTGCCGCAAGGCCGCCGCTCCTGACACCAGTTTCCTCGATGCGCAGCTTCTGGGGACTGATGCGGGCCTACTGGTTCTCGGACCGCTGGGTGGAGGCCTGGACGATGACGCTGGTCATCGCCCTGTTTACCGCGCTCTCCAGCAAGGCTGGCGTCTGGTTCGCCGAAGCATCCGGGGAACTGGTCAACTCGATTGCCTTCTACCACGATGCCGCGAACACCACGCCGCTCGCATCCCTGCTCACCAACGCCGGCGTGCTCATCCTTCTGGTCGTGCTCAAGGACGCGGGCTTTACCGGCATCCGCACTTTTGTTTCCGCGACGCTGCATCGCAAATGGCGCGCTTGGCTGGACAGCCGTTTCAACGCAGCGCTTCTCGACACCAATCACACGCATTTCCATGCTCAGCACGGTTCCTCCGGCGCTGCTGCCCCCGACAACATCGACCAGCGTGTCCAGGAATCGATCAAGGACATGACCGGCGGAGCCATCGGCCTCGCCATCGGGGTGATGGCTGTCGCCACATCGCTTTATTTCGTCGGCCGGAAACTGCTTGAAACCTCGGCAGAGGTGAAAGGGCTGGAGTTCCTCGGCAGCTATGGCAGCGCGGTCTTGGCTTTCCTGGCGGTCGCCATTTACGTGCCGCTGAACACCTGGATCGCGGTGAAGCTCGGCAGGTTGCTGGAACGGATCAACATCCGGATGCAGCAATCCGAAGGCAGTTATCGCGGCGAGCTGACCACGTTCCTGCGCCGCAGTTTCCATGTCGCCGCCTCTCAGGGCGAGAATGTGCAAAAGACGATGCACGAACGGCTTTATGTCGACATCGACCGCACCTGGGCAAGGCTGAACATCGTCCACACCAGCTATCGTTCTTTCGAGCTGGTCTACACTTTCATCGGCGCCCGCATTGTCGCCTATGCGCCGGGCCTGGTGCCCTATATCCACAACCGTTTCGACCTCAAGGGCTACATAACGGGCTCCGAGATGGTCAACTCACTCATCAATCAATGTTCGTGGTTCATCCATGTCATGCCTTCCATTGCGGCGCTGCGCGCCAACAGCCTACGCGTGACCGAACTCGCCAACGCGATCGAAAACGTCCAACACCCGCAGGAATTCTACAGTCTCACCGGCTGTTCCGATTTCCGCTACGACCGTCAGAACCCGGTTTTCGGCTTGACCATCCAGAAACTCGAGCTGGCCCACCAGGGCGAGGACGCCACCCCCTTCCTGAGTGCTGCGAATTTGCGCTTCCGGCGTGGCGAGTGGACGTTCCTGAAGGGCGAATCCGGCTGCGGCAAGACATCGCTGATCAAGGCGATCAACGGCCTGTGGCCCTATGGCCGCGGCTCCATCGTCTTCCCGGAAGGGGTCGAAAGTTTCTATGCCGCCCAGGAGGTCAAGCTGCAGCAGGTCTCGCTGAAGCAACTGGTCTGCCTGCCCGGTTCAGAGCGCGATCACACCGACACGCAGGTTGCATCGGCTCTGCACAAAGCCGGCCTTGGCGATTTCATCGAACACATGACCGATGAAAGCCGTGACGGAATGAGCTGGGACCAGGTGCTTTCGGGCGGCCAGAAACAGAAGCTGGTTGTCGCTCGTATCGTGCTGCAGCAGCCGGGGCTGCTGTTCCTCGACGAAGCGACCGGGGCGCTCGATCCGGAAGGGAAGATTGCCTTCCATCAAGCGATCAAGGACAATTGTCCAGATGTCATGGTGATCTCGATCATGCACGAGGCCGTGCCGCCAAGGTCGCTTTCAGGCGCCGAATTCTACCACAGCATCGTTGCCATCGCGGACGGCGTCGCGACCAAAAAGCCGCTGGCGCCGAGCCTGCCGGTCGAGCTCACCACCATTCTCGCGCACCCCAGGCCAGTCGAGGAAACAAGGCCGGTCGAGGAAAGATGGCTGCGCTTCCCTCGCCGCATCAGGCAGAAATAGCGGCGAACAGAATATCGTTGCACAGTGTCGCATCGGATTGGTGATCTGCGGTCGAGTGGCGCTGCACCATTGCCTTGGTGCATAGATGCACCATTGGTGACGATACGGGCAAAACGTCAGGCGCGCTCGCCGTCCCTCACCCGGTAGGTCGGCTTGTACATGGTGACGAGTTCTTCCGCCGCAGTCGGGTGCACGGCCATCGTGCGATCGAAGTCATCCTTGGTCAGCCCGGCCTTCAGCGGAATGCCGAGAAGCTGCGCCATCTCGCCGGCATCAGGCCCGAGGATATGGGCGCCGAGCACCTTTTTCGAGGCGCCGTCGACCACCAGCTTCATCAGCATCTTTTCGTCGCGGCCCGACAGCGTGTTGCGCATCGGCCGGAAGCTGGCGCGGTAGACCTCAACGTCGGAAAAACGCTTTATGGCCTCGTCTTCCGACAGGCCGACCGTGCCGATCTCGGGCTGCGAGAACACCGCGGTGGCGATCGTTTCATGGTCGGGCGAGGTCGGGTTGCCCTTGAAGGCGGTCTCGACGAAACACATCGCCTCATGGATCGCCACCGGCGTCAGTTGCACGCGGTTGGTGACGTCGCCGATCGCCCAGATGTTGTCGATGCTGGTGCGCGAATATTGGTCCACATGGATAGCGCCGGTCCTGGTTATCTCGATGCCGACGCCCTCAATCCCCATGTTTTCGGTATTGGGCAGACGGCCGATGGCGAGCATGACCTGATCGACCGTCAGCACCTTGCCACCGGTGACGACAGCGTCGAGGCGCCCGTCGGGACGCTTCCTGACCCATTCGGACACGGCATGGCAGAGGATTTTTATCCCCTTCTTTTCCATCGTCTCGTGCAGCATGCGCCTGAGATCCATGTCGAAGCGAGAGAGGATCTCCTTGCCGCGATAGACCAGCGTTGTGTCGACGCCGAGGCCGTGAAAGATGTTGGCGAATTCGACGGCAATATAGCCGCCGCCCTCGATCATGATCGCGTCAGGCAATTCCTTGAGATCGAAGGCCTCGTTGGAAAAGATACAATGCTCATGGCCGGGCAGAGCCGGGTGCGGTGCCGGGCGGCCGCCGGTGGCGATGAGAATCTGGTCGGCGGTGACGGTGCGGTCCTCGCCGAGAAGATGCACCGCATGCGGATCGACCAGCATGGCGCGTGACTGAAACGTCTCGCCGCCGGCGCCTTGGACATTTTTCCTGTAGATAGCTTCCAGCCGGCTGATCTCGCGATCCTTGTTGGCAACCAGTGTCTGCCAGTCGAAGCTCGCCTGCGGCACGGTCCAGCCGTAACCGGCGGCGTCGGCAAAGTGCTCGGGAAATTGCGAGGCATAGACATAGAGCTTTTTCGGCACGCAGCCGCGGATGACGCAGGTGCCGCCATAGCGGTATTCCTCGGCGATGCCGACGCGCTTGCCGAGTGCCGCCGCCACGCGCGCCGCCCTCACCCCGCCGGAGCCGCCGCCGATGACGAAAAGATCGTAGTCATAGACGGCCATGGCGCGGCTCCTTGCCCTTCAAAATGTCTGAGACAGGTAGGCTGCAAACCGCCAAAAGAAAAGCCCGGACGCCGCGCATCCTGTCGGACGCGCAACGGAGGCGGGCTTTCCGGTCCAGCAGCGATGACGCCGCCGGAAACAGGCTCAGTTCTTCGGTGCTTCCGGCTGCGTGCCATCAGCAGGAGCCGCGGCATTTGACGGTGCTGTGGCCTTTGCCGCCGCGGCCAGCGTTTCGCCGACCTGCTGGGCGAGGTCGCGAGCGAGGCCGTTCTGCCATATCTCGGCGGCCTTGAGCAGCTCACGCGTCACGGCCTGGCCGCTGTCGAGCAGTTTCTTGCCGGTATCGGAATTGTAGAAAGCGGCGATTTCGGTAAGCTCTTTTTCGGAAAATACCTTGGCATAGGCCAGGGCCGCTTCCTTCTCGAGATCGGCGCGGCGCGAGGCCAGCGCCAGAGCCTTTTCGCTAACCGTTCTGCCGATCAGCTCCTGCATGTCCGGGTTCTTTTGGATAAGCTGCTGCTGAAGCGCGGCGGCGGCCTGCGGCAGGATGTTGTCGAACGGGTCCGTCGCGTCGATCGCCGCGACTGCGGCGCGGGCTGCCTTAAGATGCCCTTCGCTGACGTCCTGCGAGAACGCCGGCGATGAAAACGCAAAGACGGCTGAAGCTGCCAGAATTGCAGAAAAACGGCGAACCCGGTTATGCAACATCATGATCGATAGAACTCCCTGGTTTTCGGGCGGCATGGACGGTTTGGACGCCGTCGCCGGCTATGATGGCCGCTGATGCCAGCCCGATGAAAAGACCATGCTCGACCACGCCCGGAATGGCATGGAGAGCATTCGAAAGCGCTCTTGTATCCGGAATGCGGCCAAAAGATGCATCGAGGATAAAATGGCCGCCGTCTGTAACAAAAGGCTGGCTTCCCGTCATCCTCAATGTGACGGGGCCGGAAAGGCCGAGCCTTCCGGCTGCCGCGGCGACGGCGATTTCCGTGGCACGCAGGCCGAACGGGTTGACCTCGATCGGCAGTGGAAAACGGCCGAGCGTCTCGACCATCTTCGAACGGTCGGCGATGACGATCATGCGGGCGGAAGCCGCCGCCACGATCTTTTCGCGAAGCAGCGCACCGCCGCCGCCCTTGATCAATGTCAGCTCCGGATCGATCTCGTCGGCGCCGTCGATGGTAAGGTCGAGCTCGGGCGTTTCTTCCAGCGTCGACAGTGGCACGCCAAGCTCGCCGCAGAGGATAGCGGTGCGCTCCGAGGTCGGCACGCCGATAATGGTAAGGCCGGTGGCGACCTTTTCGGCGAGCAGCCGCACGAACTCGTCGGCCGTCGAGCCGGTGCCGATGCCAAGCCGCATGCCATCGCTGACATGGGCAAGTGCCGCCCGCGCGGCCTCGACCTTCAGTTGCCTCGCATCCATGCTTTGCCCCGGATTTCGCTTGTTTCGGCGCTCCTAGCATCTTTGCCCGTCCGGTCAAAGACTTTGCCCTGTGGATTGACGCCCTGTGGATTGAGTTGGCACGGCTTGCCTGGATGGGCTGCAGCGGCTATCGCCTGCCGGCAGCGCAATCGTCACAGGACATGCCATGACCCGACCGATCATCGTGTTCGACCTCGACGGGACGCTGGTCGACACAGCGCCGGACCTGCTCGACAGCCTCAACCACAGCCTTGCCGCCAGCGAACTCGCAGCCGTCGACGAGGCCGGCTTCAAGCGCTTCGTCGGCCATGGCGGCCGGGTGATGATCGAGCGCGCGCACGCCGCGCAGCAGAGATCGCTGGTGGTAGAGGAACACGACCGATTGCTAAAGCTGTTCCTCGATCACTACACCGACAACATCCCGGGCAAATCGCTCCCCTACCCCGGCGTCGTCGAGACGATCGCGCGATTCGAGGCGGCTGGCTATCTCCTGGCCGTCTGCACGAACAAATACGAAGCCAACTCGGTGGCGCTGATCGAGGCGCTCGGCCTGGCGAAGCATTTCGCGGCGATTTGCGGTCAGGACACGTTTGCGTTCCGCAAGCCCGACCCGCGCCATCTGACCGAAACCATCGTGCTCGCCGGCGGCGATCCGCACCGCGCGCTGATGGTCGGTGATTCGCAGACCGACATCGATACGGCGAAGGCGGCCGGCATTCCCGTGGTGGCAGTGGATTTCGGCTACACCGACCGCCATGTGCGCGAATTCGAACCGTCGGCGGTGATCTCGCATTTCGATGCGCTGACGCTTGGTCTGGCCGAACGCCTGATTGCCGCTGCCGGGCACTGAGCGCGACGGCGACCGGCCCGCTCCCGGCGGGATTGCATTCGGTCTTCGTCGGAACGCCAGCACATCGCCTTGACTTCCCCGGCCGGCCTCCCTTATATCGCGGCGCGCTTGGCCTTCGGGCAACGAGCGGGCGATTAGCTCAGCGGGAGAGCACACCCTTCACACGGGTGGGGTCGCAGGTTCAATCCCTGCATCGCCCACCAATACCAGCTTCCCGTACAAAGTTACCATCCGCTTCGGAGCCGCCTACGCTTCGAGCTTCCGCCTCATCGCAAGGTTTGCCATGACCCGGTTCATGCGATTCGCCAGGCAGCCGAGGACACATCACAAGCGCTGTCTACCCTTGGAATCGCTCAAGCTGCACATTGAACGCGGCCGGGAGAAAGTTGACGGACGATAAAATCGTCCTAGGTGAACTGCTATCTCAGTGGCCCGGGAACTGACGAGGGGAAATCGCCGTCGACCTCCTGCTCGATTAGTAAAACTGCGCAATTGCAAATGCGTCCGGCTTCCGCGAACATTGCTGGACCCCATCAAGGGCCCGTAGCGGCCGACCCGAAA
This sequence comes from Mesorhizobium sp. WSM4806, assembly GCF_055811635.1. Taxonomy (NCBI): domain Bacteria; kingdom Pseudomonadati; phylum Pseudomonadota; class Alphaproteobacteria; order Hyphomicrobiales; family Phyllobacteriaceae; genus Mesorhizobium; species Mesorhizobium sp. WSM4806. Next base: position 85,867 of record NZ_JBVVQZ010000023.1, read on the forward strand.
CTGAGCGCTGGCTTCCCGGCCCGCTGTCCTGGCGGCCTCGCCTTGGATCCAGCCAGCGTCCTTAAAGTCAAAAGGGAGGAATATCAGATGAAAGTGACAAAACACCTCACCGGTGTGGTGATCGCGTCGACCTGTCTGTGTGCACCCGCGCTGGCGCAGACCAAGTTGACCATGTGGTATCACGGCGCCGGCAATGAGGTGGAGTCGCGAATCCTCAACCAGATCATTTCCGACTTCAACACCAGCCAGTCCGACTGCACGGTGACCATCGAGAGCTTTCCCGAGAAGAGCTACAACGATTCCGTCGCGGCGGCGGCCCTCGCGGGCAACCTGCCCGACATCCTGGATGTGGACGGGCCGGTCATGCCCAATTGGGCCTGGGCCGGCTATCTGCAGCCGCTGCCGATCGACGAGAGCGAGTTCGCCGACTTCCTGCCCGGCACCAAGGGCGTGTGGGACGGCAAGCTCTATTCGGTCGGTCTGTGGGACGCGGCGGTGGCGCTTTTCGCACGCCAATCCACGCTGGACGCGCTGGGCTTGCGCACCCCGACCCTCGACAAGCCCTGGTCGCGCGAGGAATTCATGGCCGCGCTCGATGCCGCTAAGGCCTCCGGCAAGTATGAATTCGCCCTTGATCTCGGCATGAACGACCAGGCCGAGTGGTACTCCTACGCCTTCTCGCCGTTCCTGCAGAGCTTCGGCGGCGACATCGTCGACCGTTCGACCTACAAGACGGCGGAAGGCGCGCTGAACGGCGAGGCTGCGCAGGCGTTCGGCAAATGGTGGCAAGCGCTGTTTACCGGAGGCTATGCGCCGGGCACCAGCGAGGACCCGGCCGATCAGCAGACCGGTTTCATCGGCGGCAAGTTCGCCTTCCAGTGGAACGGCAACTGGCGCGCGGTGGCAACGATGGAAGCCGTGGATGACGTTGTCTTCCTTCCAGCCCCCGATTTCGGCGCCGGCAACAAGATCGGCGCGGGATCTTGGCAATTCGGCGTGTCGGCCAAGTCAAAACATCCGGAAGGCGCTGCCGAGTTCATCAAGTTCGCCGCGCAGGACAAGTACCTGGCCGCCTTCTCCGACGGCATCGGCCTGATCCCGCCGACGCCGTCGGCGGCGCAGATGACGAAGAACTACAAGGATGGCGGCCCGCTCGCGGTGTTCTTCGACCTTTCCAAAGCACAAGCCCTGGTGCGCCCGGTCACCCCGGGCTACGTGGTCCAGGCCAAGGTCTTCACCAAGGCACTGGCCGATATCGCCAATGGCGCCGACGTGGCCGACACGCTTGACGCGGCGGTCGACGAGATCGACGCCGACATCGAAAGCAATGGTGGCTACGGTCACCGCTAGTTCTGTCGCGCCGGGGTCCTCGCCAGCCGCGGACTCCACCCTCTCTGGCTTGCTGGGCGGATACCGCGGATGGCGTCGAAACTGACCCTGTCGAACCGGGCGGGCTGGACATTCGTCCTGCCGGGCTTCGCACTCATCTTCACATTCATCGTGCTGCCGTTTTTCTTCGCGATCGGGCTGTCATTGACAAATCAGCGGCTGCTGTCACCAAACCCCACCCAGTTCGTCGGGTTGGAAAACTATCGGCAGCTCCTCGGCCTTGCGGTGGTGACCCTCGAGCCAGAGCGCAACGATGCTGGCGAAGTGATCCGAAACGAGGCCGGCGAAATCCAGTATCCCCGCCTGCGCGAGATCACCCGTAGCGACGACTATCCTCAGTATCGCGGCATGCGCGAGTGGTTTCGCTGGCAGTCCGGCGAGAACGTCATGGTCGTCATCGCCAACGACGTTGTGTTCATGAAGGCGCTGGTAAACACCTTCCTGTTCGTTTTGGTCGTGGCGCCGGTACAGGGCAGCCTCGCGCTGATGCTTGCTTTGCTGATCAACCACAAGGTCAGGGGCATCAACCTGTTCCGGACCATCTACTTCATGCCGGTGGTGGTCTCCATCGTCGTGGTCTCGCTCCTCTGGCGGTTCATCTATGACGGCCAGAACGGGCTGTTGAACAGCATCCTCCAGGCCCTCACCTTCGGCCTCTTCCAGCCCGTCGACTGGCTCGGCAATCCCTCGACGGCGCTGTCCGCAGTCATGGCCATGTCGATCTGGCAGGCCGTCGGCTTCCACATGGTCATCTGGCTGGCGGGGTTGCAGACGATCAGCCCCACGCTCTACGAGGCCGCCGCCATCGAGGGGGCTTCGAGATGGCAGACCTTCCGCTATGTCACCTGGCCGGGCCTGCGCAACACCGCCGTGCTTGTCCTTGTCGTGATCACCATGCAGGGCTTCGCGCTTTTCGCCCAGATCGACGTGATGACCAATGGCGGTCCGCTCGACAGCACCCAGACCCTCGTCTTCCAGGCGGTCGAGCGCGGCTACGGCAAGCAGGACATCTCCGGCGGCTCGACCATCTCGGTCATCCTGTTCGCGATCGTGCTGGCGATCTCACTCATCCAGCGCTGGCTGACACGGGAGCGTTAGGATGGCCTTCGATCCCGACAATTACGGCCTCAGGCTGTTCGTCCGCTATCTGGTGCTGTGCCTGATCGCGCTGATCTTCGTCTTTCCGCTCGTGTTCATGATCAACTCGAGCTTCAAGCCGGACAGTCAGCTTCTCGCGGACACTTCCAGCCTGCGTGCATTCCTGCCCGTCGGGGACATCAGCCTCAACAACTATTTCGGTGCGTTTCGGCGGGCGCCTGTCGGCCTGTTCGTCCTAAACTCGGTTCTGGTCACCGGGGTGACCGTCCTTCTCTCGCTGCTGATCTGTTCGCTGGCCGCGTTCTCCTTTGCTTTCCTGCGGTGGAAGGGGCGCGATGTCCTGCTCTCGATCGTCATCGCGACGCTGATCATCCCTTTCGAGACCATCGCTATCCCGCTCCTGCTCCTGGTCTCGAAACTGCCCTGGATTGGGCTTGATGGGCTGCATTGGGGCTGGCTCAATACCTACCGGGTGCAGATCATCCCGTGGATCGCCGACGGACTGACGATCTTCCTGTTCGTGCAGTATTTCAAAGGGCTGCCGGGCGAACTGATTGAAGCAAGCCGGGTGGAGGGCGCGAATTGGTGGCAGGTCTACTATCGCGTCGTCATGCCGCTTTCAGGGCCGGTACTGGCGACTGCCGCCATCCTGAAATTCCTCGTCATGTACAACCAATATCTCTGGCCGCTGATCGTGGTGCAGCAGGAAGGCTATCGCCCGGTCATGGTCGGCCTCGGCTACTTCTTTCAACTCAACGTCGCCTGGGGCGAAGTCATGGCTTATCTCACCCTTATCACCGTCCCGGTGCTGGTCTTCTACCTGTTGCTGCAGCGCGCCTTCATCGCGTCGATCGCCTCGACCGGCGTGAAGGGCTGACTGCATGGCTCTCGCGCTCAAACGCCAGTGGATCTGGGACGGCCGGTCAGCCCCATTCCTCAAGGCCGACCAATCGATCGGAGACCCCGAATTGCCGCACATGAATCAGGAAACGGGAGCCATCGCTCATGGCTGAGGTCTCACTCAAGGGCGTCAAGAAATCCTTCGGTCGCGTCGAAATCATCAAAGGCGTCGATATCCACATCAACGACGGCGAGTTCGTCGTCTTTGTTGGACCGTCGGGCTGCGGGAAGTCCACCTTGCTGCGCATGATCGCCGGACTCGAGGACATAACCGAAGGCACCCTCGAGATCGGAGGCCGGGTGGTCAACCAGCTGCAGCCCAAGCAACGCGGTGTTGCGATGGTGTTCCAGAGCTATGCCATCTTTCCGCACATGACCGTGCGCGAGAATATCGCGTTCGGCCTTACGATCGCGGGCGCTTCCAGGCAGGAAAAGCAGCAGAAGGTGGCCGAGGCCGCACGCATCCTGCAAATGGAACATTTGCTCGACCGCCGGCCAAGTCAGCTTTCGGGCGGCCAGCGCCAGCGCGTCGCCATCGGGCGCGCAATCACCCGGAAACCGGCCGTATTCCTGTTTGACGAGCCGCTCTCCAACCTCGACGCCGCACTGCGCATGGACATGCGCATGGAAATCGGCCGGCTGCGCAGGCAACTGGGCACAACGATGATCTATGTCACCCACGACCAGGTCGAGGCGATGACGCTGGCTGACAGGATCGTCGTGCTGAAGGACGGTCAAGTCATGCAGATCGGAGCGCCGATGGAGCTCTATCACGAGCCGGCCAACAGGTTCGTAGCCGGCTTTCTGGGAGCCCCGTCGATGAATTTCCTGAACGTCGACGTCCTCGCCCTCGATGGCGAAGCGGCAATGGTTGGCAACCAATCCCTGGAGCCGATCAGGGTAGCGACCAGAAGGCGCGCCTTCCGGAAAGACGGCAAGGCCATCCTGGGTGTCCGTCCGCAGTACCTGCGGCCGGTGCAATCTGGAAAAGGCTTGCTGCATGGCATCGTGGCACATGCCGAGCGATTGGGCAGCGAGACGGTCGTCGACCTGACCCTTCGCGATAACAGCGAACTCATTGCGGCCTTCAATGAAGACAAGGTCTTTGAACCGGGTGACGCTCTGGAGCTCACGTTCGACACGGCCTTGGCCCACCTCTTCCCCGACGAAGGTGAGTTGCAGACGCATTAGCATGAGCAACGACAACAAGATGCGTCTGCCAATTTCGCGGGTGTCCGTTCCGGAACCCGAAACAAACCTGCCCGGAACAAACCTGCATGGCCGCGAGTTTCTACTTTTGCGAGAAGTGAGGGAAAGCCATGTTCAGACTTGTTTTGGCGACAGGCGTCGTAGTTCTCTTTTTCGGTGAACCGGCCCTTGCCGCAGACGGAAGTCCGTTGCCGCCGCAGAATGCCAGGAAACTGTCGGAAATAATCGCCAAGGTCGAGCAGCGCGACGACTTCCGCTACGTCGACGAGGTCGCCTGGGACAGCGGTGCCTACACCGTTACTTATTACACGACCGACAAGGCGAAGGTCGAAATCACCTACGATCCGGTAACAGCCGAGCCCAAATAGATCGCCACTCCAGGCAATAGGTGCCCAGGTCGGCGACACTGATGGCGGCGCGGCCGGGTCCGGCGCCCGCTCTCCCCCGCGTTAGCGTCCTCAGATCGCCGGCGAGCGCACTGCTTGCGTGCTGTCGAGCGCCTGCTGCAGCCGCGTGTCGCGGTCGTAGACGTCGCTGAAATATTCGACTTTGCCGGACATATCAGGCCAGGCGGTGAAATAGGCGACATAGACCGGGATCCTGCGCGCTACCTTCTCCGTCGCATGTCCGTGCTTCAGCTTCTCCGCGATGTCATCGACCGAGGTGCCGAGCACGGCCGCCGCCATGCCGCGCGGATCCTGCAGGCGAACGCAGCCATGGCTGAGCGCGCGCATGTCACGCTCGAAAAACGTCTTTTGCGGCGTGTCGTGCATGTAGATGGCGTGCTTGTTGGGGAACAGGATCTTCAGTTCGCCCAGCGCATTGGCCTCGCTCGGCAGCTGGCGCACGCCATAAGGTATCTTCGCGCCATAGGCGCCCCAATTGACCGAGGAGGAGGGAATGCGTTTGCCGCGCGCGTTGACCACTTCGTAGCCTGCGCGGTCGAGATAGCCGGGATCCCTGCGCAGCCGGGGCAGCATCTCGTTGACGAGGATCGACTGCGGCACGCCCCAATAGGGGTGGAAGTCGACCTGCTCGAGCTGATCGTAGAAGAAGGAAGTCTGGTTGGTGGTCTTGCCGATGACGACGCGGGTCTTCAGCTTCTCCTCGCCATTCTCGATGTAGCTCGCGGTAAAGGCCGGCTGGTTGATGAAGACACGCGGGCTGCCGAGATCGGATGGCAGCCAGCGCAACTCTTCCAGCGCGACATGCACCTTTTGAATCTTGTCGGCCTTGGACGTCCCGACCAGCGCCGCGACGGTGCGCGGACCGATGACGCCGTCGCCCTTCATGCCAGCCTTTTTCTGCACCGCCTTGATGACCGGCACCAGTTCCGGGGCATAGACCTCGCTGGTGGCGAGCCTGGCCAATATCTCGCCATAGGCGCCGCCCGTCTCGTCGTCGAGATTGCGCGCTATCTTCGTCAGAAGCTTCGGTAGTTCGGGGCTGGTCTCCCCCGGCTTCAGCAACAGCTTGGGATCGACGACGATCTCGTCTTCGGCGCTGGCCTGGAGTGATTCCAGTTCGACGCGCAGCGCCTGATATTCGGCGTTCTGCGGATGCCGCGATTCGAGATAGGTGCGCACTTGCTGGGTGCGTGTCAGCGTTTTCAGCACGCCTTCCATGTCGAGCGGCTTGACCGGGAAATCATAGTAGCCGGTGATGCGATTGGGATCGACGCGGCCGCTTTGCGCGTCGTGGACATAGCGCAAGACGCGCGCTGACAGCGCCATCTCGAAGCGGACAAGTTCCTTCAACCGCGCATCGGCGCTGCCGGTCGATGCGCCGGCGGCAGGCACTTCAACCGTATAGTCGGCCGGCGTGAGGCCATAGCTCGTCGTCTCGCCAAGCACCCGCACCGCATCTTGCGCGCGGCTGTTGGCATTGGCTCCCGTCACCCAGATGAAATCCGGATTGGCCGCGTAATAGGCGACGAGCGCCTTGGCGATGTCTTTCTCGGCGTAGAGCTCGTAATCGTTCAGTCCGGCAATCGCTTCGCGGAAGGCCGCGCCGGTGGCGGAAGAAGGCTGGAATGCGGCGTCTTGTGGCATTGCCGGCTCCGGCGCTGCCGTCAGCGTCGAGAAGTCGACGCGCACGAGCGGATCGCTCTTGTAGGTGTAATAGGACGGGCCGCGGATCCGAGAGGCAGCGGGCGCTGCTGCATATGGCTTGTATTTCGGCCTCTGCCTTGATGGCGGCAGGGGGAAATCAGCTCGCGGCGAATGCCTGACACCACCGCCGAAGAGCCTCTCGAAAAACCCTTGCGCGTCTGCCTGCGGCACGCCGAAGGCCAGCATTGCCGCGACCGCCGCAAGCGGCATCACGGTTGCTTTGTTTCCGAGGAATTTCATGGGATCACCCGCTCCGGCTGCAACCGGCTCCGTTCCGCATCGCTTGACGGTCTCGCCCACCGCATCATGGATGTAGGGCGCGACTACACCGATTCATACTGATTTCGTTAAGCTTTCATAAATTTCAGGAGGTCTGTTGCAGAACAGTTTCACAACGGTGGCAACCGAAGCGAATTGGGTCCGCTCCGGTTCCAGCAAATAGCGCTCAGGTCGGGCGATGGCGCCGCGGCGATGGGAGCCAGCTCAACCAGCCTCTAAGCAGCATTCGGCTGCAAGGAAGCGCTCTTCCTCGAAGCGGTCGATCTCTACACGCAGGTCGAAGCCGTCGCTGTTTAATGCAGCGATACCGGCTCCCGGTGTTCGGCAACGAAGCCGACCGCACGCTCGACCACGCCCTTGTCGGCAAGGATGCGGCGGTGGCCGAGCCCGTCGGCCCAGTAAAGCCGCACATGGTCGCCGGCGCCGGCATAGAGCCTTGCATGGTCGGCGGACACTTCGCGGTCGTCCGGCGCATGGATGACCAGCGTTGGCACCGGCGTGCCGGCAAGCTGGCGGTCGCCGGTGAATTCGTGCAGCGGCCGGCCGGCGATGCGTTCGACCCGGTCGGCCATGGCGGCCTGCGAGCGTGGGCCGACACTGAGCATGCGGCTGAAATCGTTGAAGATCTCCGGCAGCGAGCTCGGTGCCGCGATCAGCACCAGCCGCTCGGCCGCCAGCGGCGGAACGTCTTTGACCGAACCGACGACGGCATTGGCGGCCACGGCACCGCCGAAGGAATGGCCGACGACCGCCACGAACGGGCCGAACCATTCGCCAGCGAGTCGGGCGGCCTCTACAGCGCTGACCAATGTGAGCCGGCGGCCCTGCGACTGGCCGTGGCCCGGCAGGTCGAGCGAGACAACCTTGTAGCCGGCGTCTCGATAGGCTTCGATCAGCGTGCGCATATATTCGGTGCGCGAACGCCAGCCATGGATGACGAGCACCGTGCCGGCGGCCCGCCTGCCCGGCTCTGGCCTGAATTCATGCACCATGACGCAGCCGTTTTTGGTCTTCAGCCGATGATGGCGCGCCTCGGCCATGAAGCCGGCGGCGCGGTCGACGGCGCGCCGCTCGCCGTCGCTGAGGATTTTGGCGTTCGGCGTGCGGCAGAACAGTTCGAATGCCGCGCGACCGGTCAGGCGGGGAGCCACATGTTCGGCGGCGGCAAACACGCCCCGGATGACCTTCAATCCAAATGATGCCATAGTGGCAATCCATCCATTCGTTCAAGCATGAACATAATAGTTCAAACATGAACATTAAACAAGAGCTGCCCTGGGACAACCCGCGTTTTCGCAACTGGGTCGCGGTGGCGCGCGCCTGCCATGCGCTGGAACGCACGCTGGCAGTGAAGCTAGCGCCGCTGGACCTGAAGCCGGCGCAGCTCGACGTGCTGATGAACCTTTACCGCCATCCCGGCATGTCGCAGCACGATCTCGCCCGCCGGCTGCTGGTCGGCCGTTCCAACATCACCATGCTTTTGCCGCAACTCGAGACACGCGGCCTGCTGCGCCGCGAAGGCGATCAGAAGGACAAGCGCGTGCTGCGCCTGACCCTGACCGAAGCCGGCACGGAACTGCTGATGCAGGCGCTGAAGGTCCACATGGCGCTGATCGAGAAAGCGATGAGCCAGTCGACGCCGGAGCAATGCGACATGATCGGCGAGCAGATGCGAAAGATTGCCGACCTGCTCAAGGAAGCATGACTGGAGCATCGGACCCAAAAGCCCGCCCTCGAGCCCGCCCCGGGGTGGAAATCGGTTTTGGGAAAATCCGATGCTCAAACAAAGGATGGCGCTCGCGGAGCGACCCGCTCACCACATCGACTTTTTCGCGCGCTCCGGCCATTCCCTGTCGTAAGCCTCGCCGTCGATGCCTTTCCGGTTGGTTATTTCCAGGATTTTTCCGGGTGTCGGCAGCGACTTCGGGTCGACATGCCTCGCCGGGTTCCACAGTTCCGATCGGACAATGGCGCGGGCGCACTGGAAATAGACCGAATCGACATGGATGACCGTGACCGAACGCGCCGGTCGGCCGTCGACGCTGAACGAGGCGCACAGCGCGGCATCCGTGGTGATGTGGGCGCGGCCGTTGACGCGCAGCGTCGTGCCGCAGCCTGGGACCAGGAACAACAGGCCGACGCGCGGATCGCGAATGATGTTTTTTAGCGAATCGGCACGGTTGTTGCCGCGCCGGTCCGGCATCATCAGGGTTTTCGGATCATGGATGCGGACGAAGCCGGCGAGATCGCCGCGCGGCGAGCAATCCAGGCCTTCCGGCCCGCTGGTCGCGAGCGCGGCAAAAGCCGAGGCCTCGATGAAGGCGGCGTATTCGGGGATCACATGGTCGAGTTCCTTGACCATCGAGGTCTCGCCGGGCAGGCCATAGAGCGCTTCGAGCTGCTCGACCGTGGTGATGACGGACATGTTTTCGCCTCCGAGTATCCGCAGCCGCTACTCCAATTCCGTGACGTCTTGACGACACGTGCTGCACCTCATTTCGACCGTCTGGAAACGGGTGTCGATCCCCCAATATTAAGGGGTAAGCCACGTTGATAGCACGATCCTGAAACGGAGACGGAAAATGGATAAACCCTTCGATCGGCGACGTACCGCCTTGGAACTTCTCGAAAATATGTTCGAGGCTGAGATGCGCTTCCTGCAATCAGGGTCGGAGAGCCTCGATATCCTTGCCAGCGCGTTTCACGCGGAAGTTGTCGTGCATGAGCCGCAGTCCCTGCCCTATGCCGGCGACTGGAATGGCCTCGACGGCGTTGGCGCCCTTTTTCGCAAGATGCGGGAAATCTGGAGCGACGTGACCGTGGAAAGCCTTCAGGCCGCCCAAAACGATGACATGGTATTCATGAGCTGCACACTTGCGCTGACATCGCGGGCCAATGGTGCAACCATCAAACAGCCATTTGCCGAAGTCTTGCGCTTCAAGGATGACCGGCTGATCGAAGGCACGCCGTTTTATTACGACACCAGCGAAATACTGGCGATCCTGCGTTGACCGGAGCGTCCCGCCCGAACCATTCAACGATCGCGGCTTAGCCCCTTCTCTTCCAGCTCGGCGAGATAGGCGGCCCAGCGTGCGTCCTTCTCACGACCCAGCGTATGCAGGTAATTCCAGGTGAAGATGCCGGTATCGTGGAAATCGTCGAAGGTGATGCGGACGGCATAGTTGCCGACCGGTTCGATCTTCAGGATCGCAACGTTGCGCTTGCCGGGAACGGTCACGCGCTGTTCGGGCGAATGGCCCTGCACTTCGGCCGATGGCGAGGCAACCCGCAGCAGCTCCGCCGGCAGCTCGAACGGCTGATGGCCAGGGAACGTCACGGTAAGCAGCCTGCGGTCCTTCGAGACCCTGAGTTCCTTCGGCGCCGTCATGGTGATAGGTTCCACATCATCTGTCCTTTCCCTACGCCGCTTCGCGCAGCGGGAAAAGGCCGCTTCGAAACTTCCGACACGATCTGTCGGCGGTGTGATGTTGCCTAATGCATGTCGCGCAAAATTGTGCAGCGGTTTTTGCGATAACGACATGCATAAAACAACAACCTAAAGCGCGTCGTATGAGGCCGGTCGAACGCGACGCGCTTTCGGAATCGGAACTTCTTGACTTGAATGGTTGGTTGGATCGTATCACATAGCCATATATAACGAAGCCGTTCGCAGCCACGGGAAACGCACCAGCATGGACATGATCGATCCTTTTGGTCGCACGATCAGCTATCTGCGCGTTTCGGTCACCGACCGCTGCGACTTCCGCTGCACCTATTGCATGGCCGAGGACATGGCTTTCCTTCCCAAGAAGGATTTGCTGTCGCTGGAAGAGCTCGACCGGCTATGCACTGTTTTCATTGAAAAGGGAGTCAGGAAACTGCGTCTTACCGGCGGCGAGCCGCTGGTGCGCAAGAACATCATGCATCTGGTGCGCCAGATTTCGCGTCATCTCGAAAGCGGCGCTCTGGAAGAACTGACGCTGACCACCAACGGCTCGCAGCTTTCGCGCTTTGCCGCTGAACTCGCCGATTGCAGGGTCAAGCGCATCAACGTCTCGCTGGACACGCTGGACCCGGAAAAATTCCGTCAGATTACCCGCTGGGGCAATCTCGACAAGGTCATGGATGGCATCGACGCCGCGCAGGCAGCGGGACTGAAGGTGAAGCTCAATGCGGTGGCGCTGAAGGATTTCAATGACGCCGAACTGCCCGAGATGCTGCGCTGGGCGCACGGCCGCGGCATGGAGTTGACTGTCATCGAAACCATGCCGATGGGCGAGATCGACGCCGACCGCACCGACCAGTATCTGCCGCTGTCGCTGCTGCGCGCAGTACTCGAGCGGCAGTTCACGCTGACCGACATCCCCTACAAGACCGGTGGCCCGGCCCGCTACGTCCACGTCGCCGAGACCGGTGGCAGGCTCGGCTTCATCACGCCGATGACGCATAATTTTTGCGAAAGCTGCAACCGCGTCCGGCTGACCTGCACCGGCACGCTCTATATGTGCCTCGGCCAGGAAGATGCCGCCGACCTGCGCGCACCGTTGCGTGCATCCGAAGGCAACGAACTGGTCGCCGACGCCATCGACGAAGCCATTGGCCGCAAGCCAAAGGGCCATGATTTCATCATCGACCGCCGCACCAACCGTCCGTCGGTATCGCGGCACATGAGCGTCACCGGCGGCTGATCTTCCTGGTCGCACCGCCGAAATAAATCCTGCCGCTCTTGCGAGGAGGTTGTAACGAGCCGCCGAAGGCCGTGGACCAGCCCTTTGACGTTGCTGTCTTGCCGCCGGCTGGTAGAGGCTTGATGCAGGACCACAGTGGTAACGCCTTTGCTTTTTTCCCCAAATCTTCGCGGTGCACTGTTCATGGTGGTGGCGATGAGTGGTTTCACCCTCAACGACGCGATCACCAAAGTCGCGTCGGAATCCATGAACATGGCGCAGGTCATGCTGATCCGCGGCGCCTTCGCTTCGCTTTTCGTAGGCCTGCTTGCCTGGCAACGCGGCGCGCTTGCCCTGCCCGGCTCGATGCTGCAGCCGATGGTGGCGATACGCGTGATCGGCGAAGCCGGCGCTACCGCGTCGTTTCTCATCGCCCTTGCCCATCTGCCGATTGCCAATGTCTCGGCCGTGCTGCAGGCGCTGCCGCTGGCGGTGACGATGGGCGCAGCACTTGTGTTCAAGGAAGGCGTCGGCTGGCGGCGCTGGCTGGCCATCGCCATCGGCTTTGCCGGCGTGCTGATCATCGTGCGGCCCGGCTTCGAGGGGTTCAGCATCTATTCGCTGCTGGCACTGGCCTGTGTCGCCTGTTGTGCGGTGCGTGACCTCGCCACCAAGCGGATACCGCAAGCCATTCCGACATTGCTGGTGTCGACCACCACGGCAGTCGCCATGACCGTGCTCGGCGCGGCGCTGCTTTTGCCGATGGGCGGATGGACACCGATGACGGGGGAAAGCACGGCGTTCCTGGCATTGGCGGCAGTGCTCGTGGTCATCGGTTACCAGTTCATCATCATGGCGATGCGGGTGGGCGACATCTCGTTCATCGCGCCGTTCCGCTACACGGCCCTGCTCTGGTCGATCCTGCTTGGCCTGTTCATCTTCGGCGACGTTCCTGACCTGCCGATGATCCTCGGCGCCAGCATCATCGTCTGCTCCGGCCTCTACGCACTTTACCGCGAACGGATCGTCGGCCGGCGCAAGACAGCCGCCGAAAGCGCTGGACCTGATATGGCGCCGGACGGCATATAGGCTTGCCATTCGCCACGAGTGACCTTGTCCGTGTCGAGGGTCTGTTGCAGAGCATGAAGCCATGATGAGACGCGTCTTCGGTATCACCGGCTGGAAGAATTCCGGCAAGACGACACTGACCGAAAAGCTGGTCGCCGAACTCGTCCGGCGTGGCTGGAAAGTCTCGACGGTAAAACACGCCCATCATGCCTTCGACATCGACAAACCGGGGGCGGACAGTTTTCGCCATAGGCAGGCCGGGGCCACTGAAGTCGCCATCGTGTCGGACAGGCGCTGGGCGCTGATGCACGAATTACGCAGCGAGGACGAGCCGACGCTGGATGCGATCCTGTCGCGGCTCGGCACCGCCGACATCGTGCTGGTCGAAGGCTACAAGCGCGAGGCGCACAGCAAGATCGAGACGCGGCGGCTGGAGGCCAAGGACCAGGCACCGCTTTCGGCAAATGATCCGCACATCGTCGCCATCGCCGCCGACTTCACCATCGCCGACGAAAGCCTGCCCGTCTTCGATCTCGACGACACCAGATCGATAGCCGACTTCATCGAGCGCGCGACAGGTTTGACGCGCTGAGGGTACTGCCGAAGAAGGATCAGCCGCCCCCTGTTTCCCCGTTGCTATACCTGCCGCAACGTCAGCATTGTCCGGCAATGCGAAACCCGCAAGCAACGGTTTTACAGTTGCTTTTTCTTGGGAAAGAATGGGAGTATCGCGCCAGCGGGCGGTCAACAGAACCGCCCACAGAGCCGCTCGGAACGACGGCCGGGGACATACAGAGAGGACTATCATGCGTACTGCACTGCGTATAGCGCTCGCCGCATCGGCGGCGCTGCTGACATTGGGCGTTGCCCAGGCTCAAGAGAAAACCTTGAGGATCGGCTCGGAGGGAGCCTATCCGCCGTTCAACAACCTGACCGCTGATGGCCAGCTCGTGGGCTTCGACATCGATATCGCCAAGGCGCTTTGCGACGAGATGAAGGTGACGTGCACTTTCGTCGCGCAGGATTGGGACGGCATCATCCCGGCGCTTCAGGCCGGCAAGTTCGACGCCATCGTCGCCTCGATGTCGATTACGCCGGAGCGTGCCGAGAAGGTCGACTTCACCAACAAATACTACAACACGCCGCCGGCCATCGCCGCGCCCAAGGACAGCGATATCAAAGGCGTGACCAAAGAGGACCTGGCCGGCAAGACGATCGGCGTGCAGGCGTCCACCACCCACTTCAATTATTCAACCAAGACTTATGCCGACAGCACAATCAAGCCGTACCCGACCGCGCAGGAATACCAGCTCGATCTCGCCAATGGCCGCGTCGATGCGGTCAACGACGACATCACCGTCATCGAAGGCTGGCTTGCCACGCCGGACGGCGCCTGCTGCAAGCTGATCGGCGCGATCACGCCCGACATCGAGATCCATGGTCCGGGCGCCGGCATCGCGGTACGCAAGGGCGATACCGCGTTGGTCAATCAGTTCAATAAGGCGATCGACGCCATCCGCGCCAACGGAAAGTACAAGGAAATCAACGACAAGTACTTCAAGTACGACGTCTACGGCGGCGAGTCCTGATCCTTCCGGGTTGACGGCGAACGGCGGGACATCCCCGCCGTTTGCGCAAGGCGCGGCGCGCCAGGGCTGACGCCGCGCTCTCAAAAAAAGCATAGAGGAGAACAGGCAGGCGGATGCAAAGCGTTTGGACGCTGCTCAGTTGGGGACCCGAAGGCTGGCTCGACGACATCGCCTATGGTGTCTTCATCACCGTTTTGCTTGCAGCCGCGACCCTGCCTGTCGGTCTGATGATCGGCTTTCTGGTCGCACTGGCCAAGCAATCCAACGAACCGTCGCTGCGGCTGGCCGGCAATATCTACACCACGATCTTTCGTGGATTGCCTGAGCTGCTGACCCTGTTCATGATCTTTTACGGCGCGCAAATCGGCATCCAGCAATTGATGCGCCTGTATGACCCGACCGCCGCGGTCGAAGTGAATGCTTTTGTTTCCGGCATGATCGCGCTCGGCGTCGTCTTCTCGTCCTACGCCAGCGAGGTCTTCCTCTCGGCATTCCGCGCCATCCCGAAGGGACAGTATGAGGGCGGCTATTCGGTTGGCCTGTCGGGCGGGCAGACGATGCGACTGGTGGTGCTGCCGCAGCTTATCCGCATCGCCCTGCCGGGTCTTGCCAATCTGTGGCTTATCTTGCTCAAGGACACTGCGTTAGTTTCGGCGATTGGCCTTGCCGATATTCTGCGGCAGACCGGTGTTGCTGCCCGCGTGACCAAGCACGCCTTCCTTTTCTATGGATTTGCGGCCCTTATCTATCTGCTCCTCGCCATCATATCGTCTTTCGGCATCAATGCCATTGAACGCAGGGTTGGCCGACAACAGGTGCAACGATGAGTGCGGCAGCGGCCGACGTGGCGACCAAGGTCGAAAAACCGCCGGCAATCCCGCGCGGCTGGTCCCGGCAACGTGTATTGGGATATGCGTTGGTCGGTCTCTGGATCGTGCTCGGCATCGGCATGATTGTATACTTGGTCGAGGCTTGGAATTCCGAACTCTTCCAAAAATACGCCCCGGGCTACATCTCTGGCCTGGGAGTGACCCTCACGCTTGTCGCTGTGTCGATCGTATTGGGAGCCGTTCTTTCAGTTCCTGTCGCGTACGCGCGGATGTCCAGGAACCGGACCCTGTCCAGCTTTGCCTACGCTTACGTCTACTTCTTCCGCGGCACTCCGCTTTTGACCCAAGTCTTTCTTATCTACTATGGAGTGGGTTCGTTTCGACCGGCACTTGAAGCTGTCGGCCTGTGGGGCTTTTTTCGCGAAGCTTGGTACTGCGCCATTTTCTCGTTCACACTCAATACAGCAGCCTATCAGGCTGAGATCCTGCGCGGCGCAATCGAGAGCGTGCCCAGGGGCCAGTGGGAAGGCGCTGCCTCGCTTGGCCTGCACAAATTGCAAACACTGCGCAAGATCATCCTGCCACAGGCATTGATCGTGGCGCTGCGCCCCTACGGCAACGAGATCATCCTAATGATCAAGGGCTCGGCCATCGTAGCCCTCATCACCGTCTACGATCTGATGGGCATCACGAAGCTCACCTATTCGCGGACTTTCGACTTCCAGTCCTATGTCTGGGCGGCGATCATCTATCTGATCATTGTCGAAACGCTGCGCCACGTAGTCGAATGGATTGAACGGCGCATTACGATCCATCTGCAACGCTGACTCCCATCGCTTTGCCTGATCCGCTAAGAAGGCCGGAAAACAGGATTGAAGGGATTCGAAAACATGGCATCGGTGGCATTTCTCGGTCTTGGCGTCATGGGCTATCCAATGGCCGGACATCTCAGGAACAAGGGCGGCCACGACGTTACCGTCTACAACCGCACCAAAGCAAAGGCCGAGCAATGGGTTGCCCAGTATGGCGGCAGTGTTGCCAACACGCCGGCTGAGGCCGCCGACGGCAAGGACTTTGTCTTTTGCTGCGTTGGCAATGACGATGATTTGCGCGCGGTGACGATTGGAGCCGAGGGTGCGTTCCAGTCGATGAAGAAGAAAGCCATCTTCATCGACAACACCACGGCCTCGGCTGAAGTCGCGCGCGAACTGGCGGAGAAGGCGCAAGTTCGCGGTTTTTCGTTCCTCGACGCACCGGTCTCCGGCGGTCAGGCCGGCGCCGAAAACGGCATCCTGACCGTCATGGTCGGCGGCGAACAGAAAGCCTTCGAGCAGGCGAAGCCTGTCATCGATGCCTATGCCCGCATGGTCGGGCTGATGGGCCCGGCCGGCTCGGGCCAACTCACCAAGATGATCAACCAGATCTGCATCGCCGGCCTTGTCCAAGGGCTGGCCGAAGGTATTCATTTCGGAAAGAAGGCTGGGCTCGACATCGAAAAGGTCATCGAGGTGATTTCCAAGGGCGCGGCCGGCTCATGGCAGATGGAGAACCGCCACAAGACGATGAATGCCGGCAAATATGATTTCGGCTTCGCCGTCGACTGGATGCGCAAGGACCTCGGCATCTGCCTAGCGGAGGCCGACCGCAACGGCGCCAAGCTGCCGGTGACGGCACTTGTCGACCAGTTCTACAAGGATGTGCAGGGCATGGGCGGCAAACGCTGGGACACGTCTTCGCTGCTGGCGCGATTGGAGAAGTAGGTTTTGTCGTGGCCGAGCTTTCGCCTCAATCCAGCGCCGAGGAGATTGTCGCCCATCTGCGCTCGATCGGCTCGCAGGAGAACCGCCTTGGCATGCTGCGCTACGGCATCAAGATCGAACGTGCGCTCGGAATCTCGCATGGCGTGCAGAGGCAGATTGCCAAGAAAATCAAGCGCAACCATGAGCGTGCCTTCGAACTATGGGAGTCGGGCATCATGGAAGCGCAGTTCATCGCTTCCGTCACAGCCGATCCGAAGCGGTTTTCTGCTGCGGATGCAAGACGATGGGCGGCGACTTTCGACTCGTGGGATATCGTCGACGGCGTCTCCGATCTCTTTGTCGATACGGATTGCTGGAAGGAGCTGATAGAAGAGTTCGCGGCCGACGAACGCGAGTTCGTTCGACGCACGGCCTTTGCCATGATGGCCTGGTCGGTCGTCCACCGGAAGAAGGAGCCAGAGACGACCTTCCTCGACTTCCTGCCGATCATCGAAGCGCACGCCAGCGATGCCCGTAATTTTGTGAAGAAGGCAGTGAACTGGGCGCTTCGCTCTATCGGCAAGCGGTCGATGAATTTGCACGGCGATGCCCTTGCCCTGGCACAGAAGCTTGCTGGATCGACCGACAAGACGGCGCGCTGGATCGGCAAGGACGCTGCACGGGAGCTTTCCGATGCCAAGACGCTTGAGCGGCTCGCCAGGAAAAGCTGACCGGAGCCAAATCCGCTTTACTGAGGTGACGCGATCCACGCGCGCCGATTTCGAAAACCTGTTCGAGCAGGCGGGCGGCCCGAAATATTGCTGGTGCATGGCCTGGCGCCACCTCGAAAACCGCGAGCACGCGTCCAACGATGAGCGGAGACGGGCCATGATGGCGCTCATCGAAGCCGGCACGCCGGTCGGTATCGTTGCCCATGCCGAAGGCAACACCGTCGGCTGGTGCTCCGTGGCGCCACGCGAGACCTATCGCAAGCTGTCGCAGGCGCAGGACGACAGCGAGGCGGGCGTGTGGTCGATCGTCTGCTTCTATGTGCCGAGGGCGTCGCGCGGCCGTGGACTGGCAAGCGCCCTGCTCGACGCGGCCATCGATCACGCCTTCGCCAACGGCGCCAGGACCATCGAGGCCTATCCAGTCGACCAGGCGTCGCCGAGTTACCGTTTCATGGGCTTTCGAGAGATGTTCGTGGCCCGCGGATTCCATGAGATCGGCATGGCTGGCTCGCGCCGGCATGTGATGCGCTTGGAGCGTTGAGGAAGCCAGACGCTACCGGCGCAGGTCGTGAACATCAAGTTCCGTCCACATCCACTCAAAACTGTAAGCGGCCATGGGATGGGCGCGGTCAGGCTGCCTGGCGGTCTGGTTTTCCAAATATTTGAGCCACTCGGCGACCTTTTGCCGGCCAGTTCGGGTCTTGACGGCCTGACGCGGTGTCTTGCCTCCAAGCATTTGGACCGGCTGATCGAGGGTTTCCCGATAATGTTGATCCAGGTATTCGTGAACGACCTGTTCAGCGAGTTCCGGCGGCATCTCCGATGATGGCGTCCTGCCATCCTTGGCTGGCCGTTCGGCCATCATCTACTGTATGGTCCGGATTTCGGTAAGAGGTGTTCGGACCAGATCGCCGAGGGCTCGCTGGTCAGGGCCGTCCCTTTTTCCGCCCGCTCGGCGGAATTGGCGGATAGACACAGGAAACCGCCTTTCAATTCGACATTGCCCAACACGCGCCAACCGCTGTCCATCGCGGTGTCCAGGGAAAGCTGGCCCGCCTCCTTGAGTTTGTCCTCGCCTGGCGGCATGTATTCCAGCCAGTTCCAGAACTTGTGCATTTTCCTGCGACATGCCCGCTATGCCGTTCAGCAGGGCGGCGATGTCCTCCTGCGTCGCGCCGGCGGCCAGGGGAAAGCGGACATCATGAAACATGAATTCGTCGCCTTCGGCATTTTGGAGCATCGGCATGTCCATCACCTTGTCAAAGGCGTCGAACACCCATATGAGCGTGAACGTGAACGCCACCGCCCGCAGGTCTTCATCCCTTATGGCCGGCAGCTTTCTAGCGTTCTTTTTGCCGAACACGTCCAACAGGGCATCGAACAAGGATTGGGTGGCCTCTCGGGTGAAGGGAAGAACACCGCCGGTAAGGATATTCTTTCCGAAGACGGGCACGATTCTCGCCGCAATCTTGTCCCACTGCTTCAACGTCTTGGTGGCGGTGCCCTCTTTGACGGCGATCGGCTCGCCACCGCGGAGAAGATCGCACGCCATAAACGATTGCCCCGGAACGACGTCGCTCACCTCATACAAGCTCATGACGGAGGTACGCAGCGCGCCCATATAGGCCCTCGTTTGCGCATTTTCCTTCCAGCCTCTGCGCTCGAGATACTTATCGACGATGTTGCTGGGTTCGCCCTCGAAATCCTGGGTAGGAAATCCTCGAAGGCACAGCCCTAAAGATTCATGACTCTGTCGTCACCGAGGACCTCGGCGAGTTCTTCGAATTCCATGTCCCCGTCGCCAAGGATCGGGCCGAAATGTTCGTCGAAAACTTCCTCGAAACATTCGCGCCATTCGTCACGGCTGAGGAATTTCATCAGCCCGTTGAGATCATGGCTGGTCGGCATTGAATTTCTCCAGGTTCAGGCGATATCCGAAGATAGGGTTTCTGTCGTCTGGCATCGCTGGGTCGGGTTATTCTGCGCCGCCGAGCCGACTGGGCAAGAATTTTTTTGGCGATTTCCTCCCTTTCTTCGGATCGAACTCCCCGCGCCGGTGCCGGCGTGCCCTTCAGTGGGGGCGGCAGCCTCAACGACGGTTTGCCCCACGGTAGCCCCACCGGCATGGCACTCGATGTTGCATTCTGCGATAACAAGTGGATCACTCCGTTACCGATACTTCACGACGGGTTTACCCGATCCAGCCACGGACTGGCGAAGGATGAAGCCAATGAACAATTGTCTCAAATCAGGCGCGGCCTTGGCTGTCGCACTCGGCCTCTCCATTGCCACCGCTTCCGCCGAAACCGCGCGCATATTCTGGAAGGACCTGCGCCCGGCGACCCAACCCGCTGCCGAAAGTGTCGGATTGCCGATGGGCGCGGCAAAAATGCCTGACCGCGGCGAGACGCTGTCTGTCAATTTGCGAGACAAGGCCGTCCAACTGGCGGGCTACGCGCTGCCGCTCGATCGGGACGGCGATCTAGTCTATCAGTTCCTGCTGGTGCCGTGGACAGGTGCGTGCAGCCACATGCCGACGCCGCCGCCCAATCAGATCGTCCTCGTCACGCCCGCCCGCCCCTACAGGATGTCGCAAGCCTATCAGCCGGTTGCCGTGACCGGAGCGCTGGAGCCGGGCATGGAGAAAAGTCAGCTGTTCATCCTCGACGGTGTCAGCGTGATCCAGTCGGGTTACACCGTGCGCAAGGCGGAGGTGACGGATGTCGATGGTGTGCCGGACACGATCACGCTGCCGGCAAACTCGCCGTGGAGTTTCCTCAACAAAAAAAAGAACTAAGCAACAACTCCTCAGGCAGCGTTGGCGCCCGATTCCTTGTCCAGGACCATGTAGTCGAGCGGCATTTCGGTCGTGTATTTGATCTGCTCCATGGCAAACGACGACGAGACGTCGCGGATCTCGATCTTGGCGATCAGCCGCTTGTAGAAGGCGTCGTAAGCAGCGATGTCGGGCACCACCACGCGCAAGAGATAGTCGACGTCGCCGCTCATCCGGTAGAACTCGACCACTTCCGGAAATTCCTGGATGACCTCCGAAAAGCGGCGCAGCCACTCATGGCTGTGCGAATTGGTGCGGATCGACACGAACACGGTGACGCGCACATTGACCTTTTCATGATCGAGGATGGCGACGCGCCGCTTGATGACGCCTTCCTCCTCGAGCTTCTGGATGCGCCGCCAGCAGGGCGTGGTCGACAGTCCGACTTTCTTGGCGACATCGGCGACCGCGAGCGTCGCGTCCTCCTGCAAGAGGCGGAGGATTTTTCTGTCAAGGCGGTCCATTTGGGTGCTCCCACGGGGATAGATCAGGAATAGATTGGCTATAGTCCTTCTTATTTGGGCCATTCACAAGAAAGAAATTCTGTCAGATGGCGCAAAAGCGAGTGATTTCTTGCTTGCGCGTCAGCCGAGGCGATAGCGGATTTCCGATCTCAGAAACGGCAGCAAATCCATTTCAAACCACGGATTGCGCTTCAGCCAGCCGGTGTTGCGCCACGACGGATGCGGTAGCGGCAGCACTTTCGGGATGGTGGGCGCATCCCAGATGGTGCGCCAATCCATCACCGTCTCCGTCAGCGAGGGCCGGCGCGCGACGCCCATGTGCCAGGATTGCGCATAGAGGCCGATCGTCAGCACCAGGTCGATATGCGGCATCAGCGCCATCAGCGGCGCACGCCAGGCCGCTGCACATTCGCGGCGCGGCGGCAGGTCGCCGCCCTTGGCATCCTGGCCGGGAAAGCAAAAGCCCATCGGCACGATGGCGAATTTTGTCGTGTCGTAGAATTCTTCGCTGCTGACGCCCAGCCAGTCCCGCAACCGATCGCCGGAGGCGTCGGTGAACGGCATGCCTGACATATGCACCTTGGTGCCCGGTGCCTGGCTGGCAATCAGGATACGGGCGCTCGACGACGGCCTGAGCACAGGGCGCGGCTCATGCGGCAGCGGCTGGCCGACCGGGTTTTCGACGCAGATTCGGCAGGCGCGCACCCTCGCCGCGAAGTTTTCCAGGTCTCGATCATGCCTGGGGCTCATCCTCAGGCCGCGGCGCTCGGCCGGCTGGAGATCGCCTGATGCCAGCGCAGCACGTTGACACAGTCTTCCGGCACCTTGATGCGCGCCGGCTTCATGAAGTCGATGGCAATCAGCCCGGTGATGTCGGCGATCGAATAGGCGTCGCCGGCGACGAATTCGCGGTTCGCCAGTTCGTCGTCGAGGAGTTTCAGGAATTCAACGGCTTTCAGCTTGTTGGCCTCGCCCCATTCGGGGATTTGCGGAATTTCCCATTCCTTCATCGCCGGATGGACGTGGCGGAACGCGGCGCTGACGCAGTTGAGCAAGTTGAGCTCCATCCGTCTTTGCCACATCTCGACCAGCGCCTTGCCGAGCGCGCCGCGGCCGAACAACGCCGGTGCCGGGTGCAGTTCCTCGAAATAGCGGCAGATGGCGACGGATTCGGTGATGACGGTGCCGTCGTCGAGTTCGAGCACCGGCAGGCGCTGCAGCGGGTTGCGCGAACTGACCGGCTGCTCTCTGTGCTCCAGTGCGCCCATGTCGACGGGCACCAGCGGAACCTCAAGCCCCTTTTCAGCGAGGAAGACGCGAACCCGCCGTGGATTGGGCGCCCGGCCGCCGTCGAAGAGTTTCATCCCATCCTCCTTTCGCACCGGCCCGAAAACCGGAATCGATTGCCGGAAAGCACGACGCGAAGATTCAAAAATCTCAGCGCATGGCTTGCGCGTCCGACTGGACGCACGTCGCTCTGTTGCAACACTATAGGATTGACCATCACCAGAAGCGAAAAATTTCTCGTAAGCCATCGCCGATCGAAGCCAAGCGACCGTGCTTTCTTTCGACCACTTCGTGATCGCGGCTCTCGCGCCAATCATGCGGCTCGTCGAAAGTGCCGGCCCAGATGCCGGCCTTGCCTGATCGGGCAGCGGCCTCCTCGGTTTCGAAATCGCCATAGGCAACTGCCCAGCCGGCCTCGACCTGGGCGCGGTTGAGATCCTTGCCGCCGGCGTTGCAATCGCCGAGCAGCCGGCGGTATCGATCGCGCTGCCAGCCGGTGCAGGAGACGGGTTTGCCTGATATCAGACGTACCAGCGACTGCCGCGCCAGCTTGCCGCAGGGATAGTCGGCGCCGTCCTTGCGGCAGATCTGCGAATATTCTGGCGCATCAATGCCGCGCATGCGGATGCGCTCGGTACCGAGCGTGATCGTATCGCCGTCATTGACGACGGCGGCACCCTCAGCCTTGCGCGTCTCGATCCGATCAAGGCGCGCCGCCAGAAGGATCAGCAGACCGAGGACAAGCACGGCCAGTGCATAGTCCACCAGCCGGCGCCAAAGGCTTCGCGGCTGCGGCGGGACGTATCGCAGTCCCGGCCGCCGCGACCACGAACGGCTCATATGGCAAACCGTTGGTTAATCATTCGAACG
Source organism: Mesorhizobium sp. WSM4806 (assembly GCF_055811635.1). NCBI lineage: Bacteria > Pseudomonadati > Pseudomonadota > Alphaproteobacteria > Hyphomicrobiales > Phyllobacteriaceae > Mesorhizobium > Mesorhizobium sp. WSM4806. The sequence continues at coordinate 108,934 of NZ_JBVVQZ010000023.1, forward strand.
TAGCTTAACGATTTGAAAGCGCTGCCCGCATAAATTGAAGTCTCCATGCCCTCGCAACGTTCGACCACAGCGGACAAGTTTATTGTGGACCGCCGGAAACCCCATCGCAACAGCGATGTGGCGCGCGCGGTGCGCAAGACGCGCGACCGTCTTTCGCAGCAGGCCGGAAATCCTGATTTCGACCGCGAGCTGTTGAAACTGCACGCCCGTGCGATGATAGGCGGCGCGATCATAGTTCCGCTTCTCGTCCTGGCGACCGCCGCGACCGGTCTGTTCGCTGGCGTCGGAAAGGCAATTGGCGTCTGGGCGCTTCTTATACTCATCTGCTACGCCATCGTCGTGTTCATGGCGAGGCGCGTCGACCGAACGGAAGCTGCCGAACTCAACCCGCTGCAAACGCACCGTGATTTCCTGATAGGCCATTTCCTTTGCGGCCTGGGCTGGGCCTGGTTTGCCTGGCTCGGTTGCGACGCTTGCCAGGTCGACCAGTTCCAGTTGATCAAGGCGGTGGTGCTGCTGCTTGCCATGGCGGCGACGGCGATCACAGCGTCATCGTTGCGCGGTGCGTTGCTGGCGACTTTCGCCGTTCCGGTGGCCGCCTATGCCTATGCCGGCGCCAGGCAGTGGATGCCGGTCGAGTTGATCATGGCCGGGTTGCTGATTGTCTCGCTGCCCTTCTTCGCCTATGTGGCGCGCCGCCTCAATCGCTCGTCCTTGATGCTGCTCTCGTTCCGCTCCGAAAAGGACGCGCTGATTGCCGAATTGGACACGGCGAAATCGATGTCGGACGAAGCGCGCCGACGGGCGGAGGACGCCAACCTGGCAAAGTCGCGGTTTTTGGCCTCGATGAGTCATGAGTTGCGGACGCCGCTCAACGCCATTCTCGGTTTCTCCGAGGTGATGGCGAACGAAGTGCTCGGACCGATGAGCAATCCGACCTATCGCGACTATGCTCGCGACGTCCATGACTCTGGCCAGCACCTGCTCGACCTGATCAACGAAATCCTCGACCTGTCGCGCATCGAAGCGGGCCGCTACCAGCTCAACGAAGAGCCGATGATGCTGCTTTCCGTCGTCGAGGATTGCTGTCACATGATGGAGCTGAAGGCGCGCAACAAGGACATCCGCATCGTCCAGGATTTCGAAAACGCCTTGCCGCGCCTGTTCGCTGACGAACGCGCGGTGCGCCAGATCGCGCTCAATCTTTTGTCGAACGCCATCAAGTTCACCGGAACTGGCGGCGAGATCCGCGTGCGCGTCGGCTGGACGGCGGGCGGCGGCCAATACCTCTCCGTCAAAGACAATGGGCCCGGCATTCCGGAAGACGAGATTCCGGTCGTGCTGTCCGCCTTCGGCCAGGGCTCCATCGCCATCAAGAGCGCCGAGCAAGGCACCGGGCTTGGCCTGCCGATCGTCCAAAGCCTGCTCGCCATGCATGGCGGCGAGTTCGAACTCCATTCCAAACTGCGCGAAGGCACCGAGGCGATCGCCATCTTTCCGTTGAGCCGGGTGATGGAGGAATTGCCGGCGCTGCCGACCAGGGCCGTTGCTGCGCGCCGGCGATAGACGCTTAATGCATGTCGCCGCAAAACAACAACCTGAAGCGCGTCGCATGAGCGGGTCGAACGCGACGCGCTTTAATGCAGCGCCGCTGCCATGCCCGAGGCGGTGAGCGCAGCGGCTTTGACCAGGCCGGCCGCAAGTGCCGCCCCTGCCCCCTCGCCGTGGCTGACGCCGAGATCAAGCAGCGGGCGCAAGCCGAGCCGCTCGGCGGCCCGAGCATGCGCAGGCTCTGGCGACAGGCTGGCAAGCAGGCAATGATCGAGCGCAGTGGCGTCGGCGGCATGCAGCGCCGCCGCAGCGGCTGTCGCCACCAACCCATCGAGCAGGACGGGGATCTTCTGCGTCCGGGCGGCGAGGATGGCGCCGGCAATCGCTGCGAACTCACGGCCGCCAACCCGGCGCAACGCTTCCAGCGGGTCCCTGAGACCTGTGCCGTGGAAGGCTAGCGCGGCATCGACCACTTCCGCCTTGCGCACCCGCATCGATGCATCGGCGCCCGATCCGGATCCGACCCAATCTGCGCCACTGCCGCCGAACAGTGCGGCAAGCAAGGCCGCGGCGACGGTGGAATTGCCGACGCCGAGGTCGCCAAGGCAAAGCAGATCGGCGCCGCCGGCGATCGCCTCCATGCCGAAGGCCATGGTGGCGGCACAGCCGCGTTCGTCAAGTGCCGCCTCCTCGGTGATGTCGGCGGTTGGAATGTGCAGCGCAAGATCGAACACTTTCAGCCCGAGATTATTGGCGATGCAGATCTGGTTGATCGCCGCACCGCCGGCCGCGCAAAGCTCGACGGCGTTCGCCGTGGCAGCGACAGGCCGTGGCGAAATGCCGTGGCGAGCGACCCCGTGATTGCCGGCGAAGATCGCCACCAGGGGCCGGTTCACTGCCGGCGGCGCGCGGCCGCTCCAGGCGGCCAGCCAAGCCGCGATGTCCTCGATGCGGCCGAGCGAACCTTTGGGTTTGTCGGCCTTGGCAAACAGCCTACGGACGCGGGCTTCGGCTGCCGTGTCGGCCCGTGGCAGGGTCGCCAGAAGATTGCGAAAATCGTCGAAGGGCAGCGCGCTGGTCATGTCGTTGATGATCGTTCCCGGAGTTGGTGAGCGGCATAGCCGCCTTGCTCGGCCGGCACAACTGCCGGCATTGACGCGAAAGCGGCTGCCGGCGGCGCATTCCGGAGGGCTTGCATTGGCCTTGCCGTTACACCATGTGGAGGCGAGACGAGGAATTCCTTGGGAATCCTGAGAGATAAACATGACGGCCATCGAATCCCCATGCGTCCTGGTCTGTTCGATCGATATGAAAACCGGCTTCTGCTTCGGCTGCGGCCGTACGCGCGAGGAAATCGGCGCCTGGATCGAGATGACCCCTGAAATCCGCCGCAGCGTCATGGCCGAGCTGCCGGCCCGGCTGGAAACGGTTGAACGCAGACCGCGCCGCGAAACCCGCCGCACCCGCCTCGCGCGCGAACGCGACGCTCTCTCGTGAGCCACATATGAACCGGGTTTTCTGGGTTTTGATGATCCTGATCGGGGTAGGCGTTGTCCTGCTCATGCTCAATGATCCCGCCGGCAGCACATTCGGCGTCGAGAATTACGATTTCAGCCGGCTGATCTGGCTTGCCGCACTGGTTGCACTCATCGCCGCCGGCTTACTCAGATCAGGCAGACCCTTGGGCACGATGGCCCGCAGCATGGGCGCCTGGGCCGTCATCGTGCTCGCACTGATCGCCGGCTACCAGTATCGTTATGAATTGCAGGATTTCGCCAGCCGGGTAACGGCCGGCCTTATCCCCGGCAGTCCGCTGGCGTTGGGCCTTGAGGACGGCCACGCCACGGTGACCCTGGACAAGGCCGGCAATGGCCATTTCGAAGCACGAATCATGGTCAACGGCACGCCGGTCCGGGCCGTGGTCGATACCGGCGCAACCAGCACCGTGCTGACCGCGCAGGACGCGCAAGCGGCCGGCTTCAATCCAGCCGCTCTCAATTTCACCATCCCGGTTTCGACCGCCAACGGCATGGCGCGCGCCGCCGTCGTGAGAACCGACGAATTGGCGATCGGCGGGATCGTGCGCAAGGACATGCCGGTCATGATCGCCGCGCCCGGCATGCTCGGCCAGAGCCTGCTCGGCATGAACTTCATCGGCTCATTGTCCGGATTCGACGTGCGCGGCGACCGCATGATCTTGCGCGATTGAACAGTCAGGCCACTGCGCCGCTCAGTGAGCGTTAAGCATCTCGACCGCTTGATCAAACCGGCCGTCCCGCTCCGCCCAGCGCAGGAAGCCCACGCACTCCACCAGAATCTCCTTCGGCGTCGGCTCCCGGCTGAACAACGCCATCGCCTCGTCGACAAACGCATCGAGCGGCATGTAGTCGTCGCGCCTCGACTGGCCGGGCGTGAGTTCAGTGCGAACCGCTGGCAGCGCAAGCTCGATCACTTCGACCTTGCCCCTGAGTTGCTCGCGCAACGACACCGTATAGGAATGGATCGCCGCCTTGGTGGCATTGTAGGTCGGCGTGCCACTCGGCGGCACGCGATCTGGGAGCTTCAAGGGCAAATCGTGACCCAAAGCCGACGAGAGCAGGACTAGGCTCCGAAGCGATACTCTTTTATCATGGTACAGTTGCCCAGCGCCGGAAACTACCATGGAGCGCAGGCTTGCGGCGATACTTGCCGCTGACATCGTTGGCTACAGCCGCCTTATGGAAGCCGATGAGGCGGATACCCTCGCGCGCCTGAAGAGCACCCGCGAGAACCTGATCGATCCGAAGATCGCCGCTCATAAGGGGCGCATCGTGAAGCTCATGGGCGACGGCGCGCTGATAGAATTCTCCAGCGTGGTCGACGCGGTCGGTTGCGCCGTCGAAATCCAGCGGACTATGGCGGAGTGCAACGCCGAACTGCCGAAGGAAAAACAACTCGAATTCCGCATTGGCGTAAACCTTGGCGATGTGATTGTCGAAGGGCAGGATATCTATGGCGACGGCGTGAATGTCGCAGCGAGACTGGAAGGATTGGCCGAACCCGGGGGCGTCCTTATTTCAGGATCGGCGTTCGATCAGGTCGAGAGAAAGCTGGATTTTGAGTTCGAATTCTTGGGTGAACAAAAGCTCAAGAACATCGAAAAACCTATTCGTCTGTATCGGATAGGCCCGCGGGCACGCGCCGCATCCGGAACAGTTCCAGCAAAACGCAAGCGCTATATCGAATGGCGCCGGCCGGCGGTCGTGGCGACGGCGCTGATCCTGATCGCCGGAGGTGTAGCACTTTGGAAGGTCGTCGGCGACGGTTCAGGACCGCCGGTCGAGGTGGCCTCCAGGGAAAGAATGGCGCTCCCGCTACCGGACAAGCCATCGATCGCTGTATTGCCATTCACCAACATCTCGAGCGACGCCGGCCAGGAGCACTTCGCCGACGGCATGACCGATGACTTGATCACCGACCTTTCCAAGCTTTCCGGCCTCTTCGTGATCGCGCGAAACTCGACATTCATTTACCGCGGCAAGCCGGTAAAAATCAGCCAGGTCGCCGAAGAACTTGGCGTGCGTTACGTTCTCGAGGGAAGCGTACGGCGAGCCGGCGAGCAGGTGCGAGTCAACGCCCAACTCATCGATGCCCTCACCGGCGGGCATGTGTGGGCGGACAGGTTCGATGGAAACGTCGCCGATATTTTTGCGGTCCAGGACGTTTTTGTCGCAAAGATCGTCGAAGCGTTGAAGGTCAATCTCACCACCACCGAAAAAACGGAAATTGCCCGCGCCAAGCCGGACAATATCGCAGCCAAGGAAGCTTTCGAAGAGGGTTGGAGCCTTTATCTCCGTTACAACGCAAAGGACACAGCTGCCGCCATCAATTCCTTGAAAAAAGCAACCGAACTTGATCCCGAATATGGGCGAGCTTATGCCGCCCTGGCGCTGGCCTACTTCCGCGTCGTTGACTCACTCTGGGGTAAAGAACTCGGTAGGGACGAACCATATTTCTGGTGGGGAGCTCACGATTACGTAGAGCTGGCCAAGAAATATCCAACGTCACTGTCTTATACGGTCGAGGCATTGCGGAACGTTTATCAAGGTCTGGCCAAAGATGCACGCAGGAATGCCGGTCGAGCGATTGCATTGGATCCCAACGACCCCGAAGCACACATCGCAATGGCTTGGGCGCTGACGATCTCAGGCGAACCTGCCGAGGCGCTGAATTTCGTCGCGACCGCCATGCGGCTCAACCCGACCTATCCAAGCCACTACGTTCTCGCTCGTGGATTGGCGCTTTTTGCAATGGGCGATCTGAAACAAGCGGCGGAGGTGTTCGGAGACGGCGTCAGGCGAAACCCAGACGCAACTGCGCTCTTTCTACCACTCAGTTCCGTGCTGGCGCAGCTCGGGCGCCGGGAAGAAGCCAGGCAAATGCTCCTGAAGTTCCGACCGGGTGCAGACCAGAAAGGGCTCGAAAATCTTCCCGACACCTATATCTTCTCGTTCCAATGGGATTATGAACACGCAGGCGTGCGGGAGCGCCTGTATGATGGTCTCCGTATCGCTGCGCTGCCGCTGGCCATCACCGTTACGAGCCTGGAAACAGAGCTTGAGACCGGCAATCCCTTTTCCCAGCAATATGCGGCAGAGCGACTGGGCTGGTTTGGACCAGCGGCAGCACAAGCCGTTCCGGCTCTGGTTGAAGCGCTTAAGGTTGAATATCTCCGCCGGGATGCCATCGAGGCGCTGGGAAAGATCGGGCCTCCGGCACGAGCTGCGATACCTGCGCTCGTGGCACTCCAGAATGAAGCTCTAATTGGCATTCACGCAAAGGACGCACTGTCCAAAATCAGAGGCAATTGATCGACCCTGGACGCGCGCCCGGGATTTCCGCTTGTGGTCCAACGCGGACCTGCTGCGATGTCCGCTCGGGAGCCGCTGGTGGGGGCAAGGAGACATTAGACGCGTCCAGTCCGCCATCCCAGTTTATGAGTAGACGGCCTAGGCGAACCACCAGCGTTCGGCGATCTTAAGCCCGTCCATCGGCCAGTTCGACGCCACCTCGCCATGGGCGAGAGCCTTGGTGTGGGCATCGACATAGGAGTTGAAGACGACATTAATGAGCCCGCCGTCGTCATGCAGCAATTGCTGCATTTCGGCATACATGCCGGCACGCTTGGTATCGTCGGTCTCCGAGCGGGCGGCGACGAGCAGCTCATTAAAGCGCGGATTTTTCCAAGACGTTTCGTTCCACACCGCTTCCGCCGCATAGGCGATGGTGAACATCCAGTCGCACGTCGGCCGGCCGGCCCAGTAAGAGGCGTAGAACGGCTTCTTGAACCAGACATTGTCCCAGTAGCCTTCATTGGGCTCCCTGATCACATTCAGGTTGAGCCCGGCCGCCCGGGCATGCTCCTGCCACAGGAGAGCCGAGTCGGTCGCACCCGTGAACCCGGCATCCGCGACCGACAGGTCGAACTGGGTGTTCTCGGCCCCCGCCTTCTTGAGAAGGCTCTTGACTATATCGGGGTCGTAGACATGCTTCGGCTGCGGATCGATCGCGAACTTGACGGTCGGTGCGACCGGATTGTCGTTGCCGACGGCGCCGTGGCCGAGAAACACCTTCCGCACGATCTCGTCGCGATTGAGCGAGTACTTGATCGCATTGCGCACATCGGGATTGTCGAAGGGCGCCTTCTGGACGTTCATGACATAAACGTAGTGGCCGTAGCCCGTCGTCTCCGAGATCACGAGATCGGGGTTCTGCCTCAGGATGTCGAGCGTCTTCAGATCGCAGCGATCCATGTAGTGGACCTCGCCGGTGTTGAGCGCGTTGGTGCGCGCCTTCACATCGTTGATCGCCAGGCATTCGACACGGTCGAACCAGCCCTTGTCGGGTTTGAAGTAGCTCGGGTTCTTGTTGAAGGTGGCGATGACGCCGGGCTCGAATTTCTCGAGCATGTAGGGGCCGGTGCGGATGCCCGACTCCCAGTCGACGCCGCCCTCTTTCGCCGGCATGACCGGGATGTCCGACATGATGTAGGGGAAGTCGGCATTGCCGCCGTCGAGTTCGAACACCACCGTCTCGGCACCGTCGGCGACGACATTCTTGACCGAAGCCAAGAGCGATTTCATCACCGATTTCGTGCCCTTGACGTTATGGTGCCTGACAGAGGCCACGACATCGTCGGCGGTAACCGTCTTGCCATTGTGAAAGGTGGCTTCTTTCCTCAGTTTGAACACCCACTTCTTGGCGCCGTCTGACGGCTCAAAGCTCTCGGCGAGGTCGGGGACCACGTTGCCCTTGGAATCGATCTCGGTTAGGCCATTCGACAAGGTTCCGAATAGCGCGGTGCCGGTGAACGGGTTGACGCTGGTACTACCCGGGTCCAGTGAATCGGTGGCGGCGGCATCGCCGATTCCGATCTTCAAGGTGCCGCCCTTCTTGGGCTCGGCGCGCACCGCCTGGACGAACATCGCATTGGCGGCCGTGGCGGTAAGGCCGGCGGCGAACGCCAGCTGAACAAAGTCGCGACGCGAAACGCTGCCTTTCGCGGCAAGCTTGGCGGCCAACTTCAGTTTCGTTGCAAATTCCGTCACAGATGCTCTCTCCCTCGAACGGGAAGATCATGCGAGACCCTCGGCGGCCCGAGAGACTTTAGGACGATAGCACAACAGGCATTCCCGAGCTAACGAGGAACCTCCGGCAGCGCACGGTCGGACTCGTGTCCTCTCGCTTGCTCCCGCGTGGACTTGGGCCCTCGCCCGGGGCGGGTGGATCGGTCGATATCCAGTTCGTTGGCTGCGACGGAAAGATTGCCAACCTGTATTTCGAATACACATGGCTGGAGTTGCTGGGTCCGCCTCTATCACCCCGCACGCAAATTTTAGATCGCACATGGGTATTCTCGGAGCCGAAGCTGATGAATGGACATGAGGACGTCCAATGTCCGCTCTTCCAAAGCTGCCCTGGAATCGCTTTCGCTAATGTCCGTTTCTGGCGCTACTTGCCCGTTCAGGTGGCCGCTACAGTTGATTGCGAGCGACCTTGGGCAGTCTTTCGAAACGAACGCCCAACAGAATCGTCATTTGTTCTCGCTCAGCGTTGTTTGGCGTACCTTCAACGCGACGCCCTCCACATGATCTTGCGCGACTGGACAGTCAGGCTGCTTCGGCGTCCGTCCCGCTAAAATCGACTGCAGCGAAAGCCGCCTTCAGCACATCCGGTCCGGCGCCGGGCCTTGTCGCATCGGTCGAAAGGATCTGCCGGTAGCGGCGCGCGCCAGGCAGGCCGTGGAACAGGCCGACCATGTGACGGGTGACATGGCCAAGCCGCCCGCCCCGCTCGATATGGCGTGCCGCATAATCCGCCATCGCATCGATCAGCGCGGCAAAATCGAACGTTTTGGACCTGTCGCCGTAAAACGCCGCATCGACGCCTGCCAGAATGCCCGGCGTATGATAGGCGGCGCGGCCGAGCATGGCGCCGTCGACATGATCAATGTGGTCAAGCGCCTCTTCAAGGGATTGAATGCCGCCGTTGATGCCGATGAATTTGTTTGGATTTTTGGCCTTCAGCCGATACACCCTGTTGTAGTCGAGCGGCGGGATGTCGCGGTTTTCCTTCGGGCTCAGCCCTTCCAGCCACGCCTTGCGGGCATGCACCCACAGCGCGTCGGCGCCGGCCGCGAAAACCCCGTCCGCCAACGTATCGAGCGCCGGCTCGGGATCCTGCTCGTCGACGCCGATGCGGCATTTGACGGTAACCGGAATGCTGACAGAAGCCTTCATCGCCGCGACGCAATCGGCGACCAGAACCGGTGCTTTCATCAGGCAGGCGCCGAACGTACCCGACTGGACGCGATCGGACGGGCAGCCGACATTGAGGTTGATCTCGTCATAGCCGAAGACTTCGCCGATGCGGGCCGCCTCGGCAAGCTTCTGCGGATCGGAGCCGCCGAGCTGCAACGCGACCGGATGTTCCGTACCATCGAAGCCGAGCAAGCGCTCGCGCTCGCCATGGATGACCGCGTCGGCGACGACCATCTCGGTGTAGAGCAAGGCCCGGCGCGTCAACTGGCGATGCAGGAACCGGCAATGCCGGTCCGTCCAGTCCATCATGGGCGCTATGGCGAATTTTCTATATTTTTCAATCATTTACACACAGATTTTAAACCACGAGATTGGACGGACACTGCCGGCCTCTATGATATGTGACTCATTTCATTCTTTTTTCAAAGCGTAACCATCAATGTCACTTCACACCGCTTTTCTGCTCATGACACAATATAATGGTAGGGCCACCATTCCGCTCGATGAGGTCCGTCGCGATTGCCGAGCCAGACTAACTGTGCGTCGCGAGCAGACGTGCAGCTGACTTCAGATCAGCAGTATCCAAACCCTCAACGAAGCGCTCGAACCGCGGCTGGAGATGCGCCCGGGCGGTTTCGTGTTGTCTGCGATCGATCAGAAGGGTAGCCAGGTCGACCGCGGCGCGCAGCTCCCACCCCCACGCGCCCCAACCCTGGCTCATTTCGAGTGACCGGCTGAAGTAGGTTTCAGTCTCGTCGCCAGACTGCACTGACGCCAAAACAAGGCAGCCCTTCACGCGCAGCAACTCCGGCATATAGCAGAGATCTCCGTTTGCCTCGACCGACAGGATCGTGTCGTCGAGCAGTGCGAGGGCCTCCGCGAGCCGGCCCGTGGCGGCAAGGCCTTGAACGAGCGCGACGTTGAGCGGAGTGGTGAGCAGTTCGTAGGGTGCTGCGTGGAGCTCCGCGAGACTGCCTTGCAGGCTCTCGATTCCCTTTTCCGCATCGCCTCGACGAATGGCCAGTTCTCCCTTGAGGCCTCGTCCTAGCGCCAGATACGGTCCGAGCGAGTGGGGTTCCGCACGCAAGCAGAGACGGTCTATATGCTCGTCCGCGCGGTCGAGATCGCCGACCCAAAGGAACACGGAAACGGCCCAGACAAGAGCGATCGAAAGCGTCAGCGGATGGTTCAGGATCTCGGCGTCCTTGATCGTCAGCAGCGCGCGTTCCACCGCCCGATCCGGATGGCCTTGCAGCCAAAGCGTTCTTGCCAGGATCGCGCCGGCCAGGATTCTCCCGTCGAAGCCGAGATAGTTGGTCGTGGTCCGACCGGAACGCGGCCCGTATCGCAATGCTGCCGCAAGCGAGGTCTGGGCGCGAGCTAGTTCTCCATTGAGGTGAAGCGATATTCCCATCAACGAATGCGCCAATGTCGTGGAGACGGAGTCTTCCAGCGCGTCGGCAATGACGGTGCAACGCTCCGCGTAGCGGAGCGCGGTCCTGAAATCTCCCGTACGCAAATGGAACATCTGCAGCGGCCCGAGAACCTGAATCTGGTCGAGCGCATCGCTGCGCTGCTCGGCAATGGAGAAGCTTCTGTTCAGCGCCACGCGCGCTGCGTCCCTTCCCCCGTGCGTGAACATCAGGGAAACTCCAAGGGCCGGCTGAAGGTGCATCTCCTCGCGTCCGCTGCGCATGGAGTCGTCGAGAGCGAAAATTGCCCGGGAGCTCCAGCGATGGCACTCGGTGAGCAAGGACATCGACAGGAAAAGCGGAGCAGCGGCGGCGGCAAGACGAATGCCGAGCCTGGCATCCCCGTTGGATCCGAAACACCAATCCAGAGCCCCACGCACATTGGCAAGGCCCGCGAGGTGCAGTGATCGTTGCGACGCGCTCGACAACGTAGGCCACTCATTCCCCGTGTCCTCCAGCCATCGCAGACAGTAGGTCGCGTGCCGGGCGGCCAGTTCCGTGAGTTCCGCATCCTGGACCTCGAACTGAAGGGCATAAGCCCGCGTCGTATCGAGCAGTCGATAGCGCATCGTTGCACCGGCTGGCCTCGCCGCGACCATCGACTTCGCCACGAGGCTATCGATGGCGCTGAATACGAGCGCATCGTCCACGGTCGGGCTCGTTACTATTGTCAGCGCGGCATCGATCGAAAAAAGACCGACGAAAACGGCAAGCCGGCGAAGCACCAGGCGCTCGAATTCGGACAGAAGCCCGAAGCTCCAGTCCAGAGTAGCCTGAAGTGTCTTCTGGCGCGGCGGTGCGCTGCGCTGCCCCGGCCACATGAGGGCCAGGCGTTCGTCGAGAAGCATCGCGGTCTTCTGCAGGCCGTAGCTCGCAACCCGTCCTGCTGCCAGTTCGATGGCAAGTGGTACGCCATCAAGCTTCCGGCAGATGTGCGCCACGACCCCCGCATCCGAATCGTCGAGGTCAAGACGAGCACCGCTCGCTGCTGCGCGCTCCAAGAACAGCTCGGTCGCAGGGAACGCCTGCGCGACTGCCGCGGTGGGTTCCAGATCGTCCGGCGGGTAAGCAAGCGGCGCCAGCTTGTAGACGTGCTCGCCTTCGACCTGGAGAGCCTCCCGGCTCGTCGCCAGGATGTGGGCCTGCGGCGCGGAAGCGAAGATACGGGCGGCCAGGTCTGCCGCCGCGTCTATGACATGCTCGCAGGTATCCAGGATCAGGAGGATTCTCTTGTCAGCCAGGTATGTGATGAGAGCGGACGTGGCGTCGTCAGACTGAAGCGACAAGCCCAGCATCGAGGCTACAGTCGGCGCAACCAGGTTGGGATCATTCAGCGCGCCAAGATCGACGAAATGCACAGCGCCGGCAAACGCATCGACGACGTGATGCCCGGCCGCCACTGCAACGGTGGTCTTGCCGACCCCACCCGTGCCGACGATCGTGACGAAGCGCGCGGCCGCCAGCTCCGCGGAAAGCGCGGCCGTGTCGTCGGTTCGCCCAACCATGCGAGCTAGTCGGCTCGGGAGGTTGGCCTGCGGGTAGCTGGCGGCAGCCTCGCTTCGCGCATCGTTGCGACCACCCGATCGCGAGACCGGCGCCACGAAGCAATAGCCCCGGCCCTTCAAGGTAGCGATGTAGCGCGCGCCGTCCTTGCCGTCGCCCAACGCCTTTCTGAGATTGGCCATATGAAACCGCAGACTACCCTCCTCGACGGTGACGTCGGGCCAGACGTTCGCCAATAAATCCCTCTTGCTGATCACCTCGTTGGAGCGGGCAGCCAAAGTAGCCAGGATATCGAAAGCGCGCCCGCCCAGATCGACGGTGGTGCCTTGCCGCAAGAGCAGCCGTTCGCGGACGGCAAGCGTAAAGGGACCAAATGATATCGTGTCGGCTGCAGGCCCTGTCATGACACTCCCTTCGCAGCCTGCTCATGCAGGCGACCACTCACCTATGAGAACAACAAAAGTGGGGGCTTCGCTGCAAGCCTGCATTCGCCGACGAGCGCTAACGTTGCATCATAATGCATAACGGGCGCTTCGGGCGATCTCCTTCTATGTGTCGAAAGCAGCAAGAACCTCTCTGCCGACGGACCCAAGGAAAACGACCATGCCCGCATCATCGCCATCGCTCACGCGACGAAGCCTGCTTGCCGCATCAGCGGCCACAGGCGCCTTGAGCCTGCTTCCAGCAATGGCGCGCGCGAGCGTCGATAGTGAAGCCGTCCGTCCCTTCCGCGCCGGCATTCCGGAGGAGGCAATCGTCGATCTCCGCCGACGTCTGGCAACGACGCGCTGGCCCTTGCGGGAAACAGTTACGGATCAGTCCCAAGGCGTGCAGCTCGCAAAGCTCCAGGATCTCCTTCGATACTGGATGACCGATTACAACTGGCGGAAGGTCGAGGCGAAGCTCAACGCTCTGCCTATGTTCGTCACCGAAATCGACGGCCTCGCTATCCACTTCATCCACGTCCGGTCCCGCCATGAGAATGCTATGCCGATGATCATGACGCATGGCTGGCCCGGCTCGATCTTGGAATTCATGAAGGTCGTCGGTCCGCTGACAGATCCCACGGCCCATGGCGGCGCGGCGGAAGACGCATTCCATCTCGTCGTGCCGTCGATACCTGGCTTCGGCTTCTCCGGGAAACCGACGGAGGCTGGCTGGGGCTCAGACCATATCGGCCGTGCCTGGGGCGTGCTGATGAGGCGGCTGGGTTACGACCGCTACGTCTCGCAGGGTGGCGACTGCGGTTCGGTCATCTCCCATCGCATGGCGCTGCAGAAGGTGCCTGGGCTCATTGGCATACACGTCAACATGCCGGGGACCGTGCCGCCGGAAATTGCATCGGTGCTGGCGGCCGGCGGGCCGACGCCGAGCGGACTGACCGAGAAGGAAAGTGCGGCATTCGATGCGCTCGACACCTTCTACAAGGACAGTTCCGGCTATGCCGCCATGATGGTGACGCGGCCACAGACCATCGGCTACTCCCTGGTGGATTCACCTGTGGGTCTTGCCGCCTGGATCTACGAAAAGTTCGCGCAGTGGACCTATAGCGGTGGCGACCCCCGAGCGGGTTCTGACCAAGGACGAGATGCTCGACGACATCTCGCTCTACTGGCTCACTGAATCCGGAACCTCCGCGGCGCAGATCTACTGGGAAGACCACTCCAACAATTTCAATGCCGTGGACATTGCCGATCTTCCGGTCGCCGTGACGGTATTCCCCGGCGAAATCTACTGCGCGCCGCGAAGCTGGGCCGAGCGCTGCTACCACAACCTCATCTATTTCCATGAGGCCAAGGCCGGCGGGCATTTCGCTGCCTGGGAACAGCCGGAAATCTTCACGCAGGAGGTCCGTGCAGCTTTCAGATCGCTGCGCTGATCGAAGATTCGATGTCATACAGGATGCATGCCATGACTACCCAAGCAAAACGACTCTACACAGCGAAGGTGCACACAACGGGCGGCCGGGAGGGCGGCTCACGCAGTTCCGACGGCAGGCTGGACATCAGGCTCTCGACGCCCGGCGGCGCGGGCAGCGGCACCAATCCCGAACAGCTTTTTGCTGCCGGTTGGTCGGCATGTTTCGAGGGCGCGATGGCGATCGCCGCGCGCAAAATGAACGTCGTGCTGCCAGCAGACCTTTCGATCGATGCGGAGGTTGATCTCAACAGCGGCGACGGCGCCTTCTTTCTCAGCGCCCGGCTCAATGTGAGCCTGCCAGGGATGGATCGCAACGACGCCCGGGCCGTTGTCGATGCTGCTCATCAGACCTGTCCCTACTCGAAGGCCACGCGCGGCAACATCGAAGTCGAAATTAACCTGATCTAGTCCCTCGGTTTCGGCACTGCCGCGACTGCCCTGGAAACATGAACAAAGGTAGTAGTCCCATGAACGCAATCAAAATTCCGGAAGTCGTCGACCATCATCGCCGACGCCTGTTCGGCATCGCGGCCGCGACCGTGGCGTTGGCTCAGTTAGGAGCGGTCCGAACCTCCACTGCTCAGGGCGGGACGCAGACGACATTAGCCGGCGGGACACGATCGCGAAACTCATTCGCATCGCTGAAGCAGATCGAGGCTGGTCTGCTCACCGTCGGGTATGCCGAGGACGGCCCGGCGGATGGGCCACCCGTCATACTGCTGCACGGCTGGCCCTACGACATCTACAGCTATGTCGATGTCGCGCCGCTGCTTGCAGGAGCCGGCTATCGGGTCATCATGCCCTATCTGCGCGGCTACGGCACGACGCGGTTCCTGTCGGATGCCACTCTTCGCAACGGCCAGCAGGCTGCGCTGGCGGTCGATATCATCGACCTGATGGATGCCCTGGGCGTCGAAAAAGCGATCGTCGCCGGCTACGACTGGGGCGCGAGGACGGCAAATATCCTTGCCGCGCTCTGGCCGGAGCGCTGCAAGGCCATGGTTTCGGTCAGCGGCTATCTAATCGGCAGCCAGGCGGCCAACAAGGCGCCGCTACCGCCACAGGCCGAACTGCAATGGTGGTATCAGTTCTATTTCGCGACCGATCGTGGCCGTGCCGGCTATGCGCAATACACGGACGACTTCGCCAAACTGATCTGGCGGCTCGCCTCGCCGCGCTGGAACTTCGACGATGCGACCTTCGCCAGAAGCGCCGCTGCGTTCAAAAACCCCGACCACGTCGACATCGTCGTCCACAACTACCGTTGGCGGCTCGGCCTTGCTGAAGGCGAGCGCCGCTATGACGAACTGGAGGAAAAGCTTGCCAAGCGCCCGGAGATCGACGTGCCAACGATCACGCTGGAGGGCGACGCGAATGGTGCGCCACATCCCGATCCCGACGCCTATGCGAAGAAATTCTCCGGCAAGTACGAGCATCGGCTGATCACCGGCGGCATCGGGCATGACCTGCCGCAGGAGGCGCCTGATGCCTTCGCCACGGCCATCATCGATGTCGACAAGTTCTGAACGCGGACGGAGCGAGCGCATGAGACGCAATCTTGCAATTGCAGCCGTCATCGCCGTGTCGATCGCTTTCGCTATCGGCTGCGTTGAGATCGACAGCGTTCGAGCTAAGAACGCGGAAGCCTCGCCGATCTATGGCGTGACGATCCCGGTCGGTTACCGCAGCTGGCAACCAGGACCTGGCCACCTGGTCGCAGGCATGCGGTCTAGCCTGCGATCTTGATGAGCGCCCGCTCCATGGCTGCAAGGAAGATGTCGACATGCTCGGCCTGGCAAACGAGCGGCGGGCGCACTTTGAGCGAATCCTCGTTGGCCCCTGTCGTGCTGACAAGGACGCCGTCGTCGCGCAGTGCGTTCACGACATCCAGCGCCATTGCCCGCCGGCTTGCCGCCGGGGCACCCTCACGCCCGATGTCGATGCCAAAGAACAGACCGGCGTTTCGGATAGCGCGAACTCCATATGGCTGCTGTGCGATTTTCTCCAGCCCGGCTCGGAGGCGCTGGCTCATGGCAAGCGCTTTCTGGGGGATCTGGTCGCGCTGCAGGATCGCCAGCACGGCGTCGGCGGTCGCTATGCCAACCGTATTTCCGGCGAACGTGTTGGAGTAGCGAGCGGTTGCGCCAAATTGCTCCATCGGTGCTTTGCGACCAACGACCGCGCCAATTGGAAATCCGTTGCCCATCGGCTTGCCGAGGGTAGCGAGATCGGGAACGATCCCGTGCCGTTCAAAGCCCCACATATGAGCGCCGGTTCGCCCAAAACCCGGCTGAACCTCGTCGGCGATGACGAGACCACCTGCCTCCCGCACCGCCGCAACTCCGCCGGCGATGAAGCCGGGGGGATCGACCCATACGCCATCGCTGGAAAAAATACTGTCGATGAGCAGGGCCGCAACGCCGATGCCACGACGGTTCAGATCTACGATGGCCGCGCGTACTTGCGCCTCAAAAAAGTCCGCAGCCTGGGCTTCCGGCACACCCTCCGGCCCCGGCAGGGAAACCATGCGCACGAATGGGCTGAGCTTGACGGCGTCGCCCAGGTTCGGGGAAACCGCGGCGACAGCCGCGCTGGTGCCGTGATAGGCGTAGCTCGAGACGATCACGCCTTCATTGCCGCTCGCAAATCGCGCGATACGCAGGGCCAGATCGTTGGATTCACTTCCCGTGCAGGTAAAAACCACCCGGTCGAGCTCGCTTGGGAAAGTGTCGACCAGTCGCTCGGCATAGTCGACAAGTTTTGGCTCGAGATAGCGCGTGTTGGCGCTTATCCGGCCCGCCTGCTCAGCCATTGTGGCGTTTACTTCAGGGTGGCAATGGCCGAGCGACGGCACGTTGTTGTAGAAATCAAGATAGGCATGCCCGTCAGGGTCGTAGAGCCACATGCCTTCGCCGCGAACGAAGTGCACAGGCCGGCGGTACTGGAGCCGATAGGAGGCCCCAAGTACTTCGTCACGGCGAGCAATTAGCTCGGACTCGCGCCTCGGAAGGTCGGATTCGCCGGGCCTGTAGCGATTAGGCATGAGATCTGTGGACATGTGCTGCTGCCTATCTGAAAGAGTTACCTTGATCATTTCGCGGTTCGTCTTTGGGTTAGCGTGCCGGTCGAGGCAAACCGAAATGCGTTAGGGCTGAAACGACGACATTGCCGCCAGGACGGCCGCCTCGCCCGATGCGACACCAAGAGGCGCCAGGATGGACAGTCCGTGCTCGGCACGCGCGACATTCTTTTTGATGTACTGGGCATCGGCCGGAAAAAGGTGGGACCGCCAGTAGTTGACCAGGATCAATGCGCTTTGTCGCGCCCGCATCAGTCCGACGAGCAGTTTTGCTTCCAGTGCCGAAAGTGCAATGACAGAGGCATAGCCGGCAATCAGATGCTCGGCTCCACCCAAAGGAAGTGTCGAATCCCCTACGACGTGACTTGCTGCGATCGCCAGGTCCTGGATCCTGGGGCTCCAGCAGCCGTCGCCGAAATCGATGAAACCCATTCCCTGGCCGGTCACCATCATGTTGAATGGGCTGGGATCATTATGCGTTACCTGCCACGCCACATCAGAGAGTTGCGGCTCAACGAACTCCGCATACTCCGCCATCGCGACGCGTACGCTATTGGCAATGCTCCCGGATGGCAGGTAATGCTCCAGTTCCATCAACCTCGACCAGCAACCGACATGCCAAAGAACGGGACGGCGAGCCGCCGGCACACTGACCAGCTCAAGAGCCAGGTCTAGCCGGGCGAGAGCACTGCCGGTTCGAAAAAGCAGGTCGGGAGTTGGTGTCGCCTGGTGCAGCGGAATGCCCTCGATCCGGGTCTGCAAGTACCCGCATGTCCCCTCTTGCTCAAACATCAATGCGCCGCTGGTCGTGCGGAGCACTTCGGGTGCAACGAAGCCCGTGAACCCTTGCAATCCGGCCATGGCGGCGGTTTGAAAACGAAAGCTGTCGACCGCCTCCGCTGTTGCCGACGTCTTCAGGATCAACCGGCGGCCGTCCGGCAGGTTGACCTCAACGGTGCGCTCAACCTCGGAGGACAATGTCGCGATCGATCCCGTCAATCCGTAGTGGCGCTTCAGTAGTGCCGCCGACATGTCCGGTTCGGAAGCGCCCGGCCGCATCGCCAGGCTTGCAGCGGCAGCGCGAAAATAGGCTTCGGTTGAAGCTGCCGCGTTAGGCAGATGGTCGCATCCTGCCGTCATAGAGCCATTGAGCTGACCAGCTTCTTCATCGGGGACCAGATCACCATAAGCACCCAATTCGAAAGATCCTCGCCTGTTGAGACGGTTGTTCTTCATGCTTCGACAGATGGAGCGCTCCAGCGATGACGCCCCGCAGGTCTATTTCTCGCGGTATTTCAGACGGCGCCGCTGGCCGCCCTCGCAAAATGGGCGCAGTGCTCTGCGGGTCTCCGGCCTATCCTCGCCCTCAGAGTCCGAAAACGCCCGGTAGCTGCGTCACGTCACGGATTTCCGTATACTCGTAAAAGGGATTGGCCGGCTCGTGGCCGCGGTTGACCCAGACCTTGCTCTTGATCCCCAGATCATAGGCGGACATCAGGTCGTGGCGGAAAGACGAGGACACATGCGTGATGTCCTCCGGGCCGCAACCCAGCGTGTCGAACATGTACTCGAACGCCTTGAAGTGCGGCTTGTAGGCACCCGCCTCTTCAGCGGTCAAGATGGCATGAAACGGCGCACCGAGCTTTGCCACGTTCGACGGAATCTGGGCCACCATGGAGTTCGTCAGGGTGACCAACGGAATTTCCTTGGCCAGTTTGGCCAATCCCTCGGGCACGTCCGGATGCGGCCCCCAGGTGGGGATGCGGTTGTAGATCGTTTCGGCGTCTTCGGCACGGAATGCGACGCTGTTGCGGCGGCAGGTGCGTTCCAGTGCGTTGTGAACGACATCTGCATAAGGCTTCCAGTCCTGCAGCACCTCGTCGAGGCGGTAGCCCTGGAAGTTTTTGATGAATTCGTCCATGCGCGGCCCATCCAGAAGATGACCGAACAAATCCCTGGCGGCGTCCGCCATCTGGAAATTGATGAGCGTGCCGTGGCAATCAAAAGTCACGTATTTCGGCCGGAAGCGATCCATGTCCCTGGTTCCTGTCAATCTGCCCTATTGCCCGAGCATAATCGCAGGCGTTTGGCAGAATGTGCCGCAATGCGTGGTCATTCAGCAGAAGGCCCTCAGGTCGACCGCCAAACCAGCACGCCCTTTGGCAGTGCTGTCTCTTTCGCCCCGCCTGAGCCGATACGTGCGCAAAGGCGACCTATTTTCCTGGTTTAGCTGTTCTCAAGCACCTGCCGCTTGAACGATCTCTCGGACTCTGCGGTCAGCCAATCGCGCAATGCGGAGAGGCCGGTTGAAACAATGATCGACTTCGGATGGATCAGGCCGTAGTCCGTCCCGTCGCGATCAAAGCCGAGTGGTGCTTCCAATCGCCCATTCGCGACGTCATCCGTGGCAATCGCCTGGGGGGCAAGAGCAACGCCAAGACCACCCAGGGCCGCTTCTGTCATCAGGAAATGGTGATCCAGCAATCGGGTCGTTCGAGGACGCGGCGCATCCATGTGCGCGTCGAGCCACGCTTCCCAGGCATCCGGTCGCGTCCGTGATCCGAGCGCCACATAGTCGCCACTCTCGAACCGTTTGCGCAGGGATGGCAGCATGACCGGACCGACGCGCTCGGGCATCAGCCTGATGATGGTCCATTCCGGGTCGACCAGAAAATCGAGTCGGCGGATCGCAAGCGTCACCCGGTCACGCGCGAAGTCGAGCCCTCCGCCGCCGGTCGACAGATGCACCTCGACATCCGGATATCGATCCTGAAACCCAGACAGACGCGGGATCAGCCAGCGCATCGCCAGCGAGCGCTCGCAGGACAGGATGATCGGAATCGGCGTCGAGCTGGTTCTGATTTCTGCCAAGGCATCAGTGATTAAATGGAACGCCTTGCCGGTTGCCTCTGCCAGCTTCGCGCCATCGAAGGTCAGACGCACCCCTCGCCCGTCCGCTTCGAGCAAACGCAGACCAAGATCGGCGGAAAGTTTGGAGACGCGGCGGCTGACTGCACCATGCGTCAGAGCGAGTTCGGCGGCCGCAGCACGAACAGATCCCAGACGCGCCACTGTTTGGAAGGCACGCAGATCGTCCAAAGAAGGTACTTCAGATCGTTTCATTGGTGATTATTTATCACTGCTAATCGTCAGATCATATGGATAATCGTTGCCGATCGTTCTGCTATTATCACCGACATGAAACGGAACAC
Source organism: Mesorhizobium sp. WSM4806 (assembly GCF_055811635.1). Lineage (NCBI taxonomy): Bacteria > Pseudomonadati > Pseudomonadota > Alphaproteobacteria > Hyphomicrobiales > Phyllobacteriaceae > Mesorhizobium > Mesorhizobium sp. WSM4806. Next base: position 129,470 of record NZ_JBVVQZ010000023.1, read on the forward strand.
ATCTCTCCTGGTCGGGATAATCGCCGACGACCTGACCAGCGCTACCGACGGCGCGGCGGCCTTTCTCGCGAGAGGCTATGCACCTGTGATCAAGCGACAGGTCGACGGCGCGGAGAATGGAGCTATCACTTCTATCGATACCAACAGCCGCGCCTCCGACATCTGGCAGGCGACAAGGGCTATCGCCGACGCCGTGTCGGCCCTCTCGCATGCCCGCCTTCTGTTCAAAACGATCGATTCGACCCTACGCGGCCATATCCGCGTGGAAGTCGCCGCCGCCTTTCGCGCCAGCGGCCGGAGCAGGCTTGTCATCGCTCCAGCCTTTCCAGCAGCGGGGCGGCTCACCGTCGGCGGGATCCAGACGGTGAACGGCATTCCCGTGAGTCAAAGCGTCTACGGCCGTGATCCAGTCCATCCCGCAGGCACCTCGGACATTGCCGATCTGGTCGACCCGTCCCTGGGAAGACCGATCGTTATCGCCCCAGAAAATTCCGGCGATGCGGCGACGAACGCGTCCATTCTGATCCTCGACGCCGACAGCCAGGACATACTGAACCGACAGGTCGCCAGCATCCCCGATCCTGAGACTGTTCTTTGGGTGGGCTCTCCTGGTCTCGCCATCGCGCTGGCATTGCTGGTCCCTGCCGTGCCGGATGGACGCCCGGTAACCGACCAAACCGCCAGGCGGGTGGTGATCGTCGCAGGAAGCGCCAATCCGGTGACGCGCGTCCAATGCGAGACCTTGTGTGTACGAGGCGTTCCCGTCGTCGGCGACCTTGCCGACGCTCCCGGCGACGCCCGTGTGATTTGTCTTCGGGCACCGCTGCAACGGCAGGAGAATGCCAGCGCGGTGATGACGAACCTCGCCGGACAAGCAGCCGCAGCGGTCGCCCGGCGCGACTATGACGCGGTGATCGCCACCGGCGGCGAGACGATGGCGGCGATCCTCGACCGCCTCGGCATCAACCGGTTCCTTCTCACCCGCGAGTTGGAGCCCGGCTTTCCGGTTGGCCGCGCCGAACGGGCGGATGGAGAGCCGCTCACCATCGCCATGAAGGCGGGAGGCTTCGGCTCACCCTCTGCACTCCTTGATGCCGCCCGCGACCTGCTGGCAAACCGCTTTCACGAAAGGCTCTGATCGATGACCGCCCATGACGCTCCTCTCGCCGTGACCATGGGTGATCCCTCCGGCATCGGCCCCGAGATCATCGCAAAAATGTATCTCCGTCGACCGGACAAGCGACACTGGATCGTCGTCGGTGATCCGCTGGTGATGACCCACGCCCTTTGCGCACTCAATTCTGATGTGCGGATCCGGCCGATCGCCTCCGTCGATGAGACCGTGCTCGATGACGGAACCCTCAACGTGCTTTGCTCCTCGCAGCTTTCCGCCCTGCCACCGGTCAGGCAGGTTTCGGCCGTCAGTGGACGCGCGGCGTTCGACGCCATCGTTGTCGCGATCGGACTGGCGCGGGACGGTTGGGTGGGCGGCATCGTAACGGCGCCGATTCACAAGGAGGCCCTCGCATCAGCCGGTTTGCACTATCCCGGCCACACCGAAATCCTGGCCGATCATGGCGGGGCTCCCAAGGTCGCCATGATGCTGGCGAACGAGGACATTCGCACGGTCCTCGTCACCATCCATTGTTCGCTGTCCGAGGCGATCCGCAAAGGCGATTTCGCGGCGCAGATGGATGCCATCCGGTTGGCCGATGCCGGTGCGAAGGCGCTCGGCATCTCCCATCCGCGCGTCGCCGTAGCCGGCCTCAATCCGCATGCCGGCGAAGGCGGTCTCTTCGGAGACGAGGAAATCCGCATCATCCGGCCGGCGATCGAGGCGGCCCGTGCCGAAGGCATCGACGCCTCCGGCCCATGGCCAGGCGACACCGTGTTCATGCAGGCCCGCAAGGGCCGGTTCGACATCGTGGTCGCCCAGTATCACGACCAGGGTCTCATCCCGGTCAAATATATGGGCCTCGACCATGGCGTGAACGTCACGCTGGGCCTGCCATTCGTGCGCACCAGCCCCGATCACGGCACCGCCTTCGACATCGCGGGGTCCGGCGTTGCCGACCCCTCCAGCCTGGAGACCGCCTTCGACTACGCCCTTCGGCTGAAGGCTTCCCTCCCGAACCAGAAAGCCGACACCCCATGACCCAATTCGACTTCATCTTCATGCTGACACGCAACGACCGCACCGTGACCGACGCCGCCGTCCACGCCGAAACGGCGCTCGGGGCCGGAATCCGCCACATCGGCTTCAAGGACATCGGCCTGCCGCTCGCCGCGCTCGCCGCCCTCGCCCGCCAGATCCGCGAGGGCGGAGCCAGCACCTATCTCGAAGTCGTATCGCTCGACCGCGACAGCGAGATCCGCTCGGTCAAGGCGGCGATCGACCTCGGCGTCGACTATCTTCTCGGTGGCACCCATGCCGACGACGTGCTGCCGCTGCTGGAAGGGACGCCCATCCGCTACTATCCGTTTCCAGGTCGCATCGTCGGCCACCCGAGCATTTTGGAAGGATCGCAGGCCGAGATCGTCAAAAGCGCCGTCGCGCTCGCCAGCCATCCCGGTGTCGCCGATCTCGACCTTCTCGCCTACCGTTCGGCAGGCAATGCGCCGTCTCTGATCGACGCTGTGTGCCGGGCCGTGCCCAAGCCCGTTATCGTCGCGGGATCGGTGGACCGGCCGGATCAGATCAACACCATTCGCAACAGTGGCGCAGCGGGATTTACCGTCGGCACCTCCGCGATGGACGGCCGGTTCCCGGCGGAGGGTCCCGCACTGGAATTCCAGCTGCGGGCGATTTCGGCGTGCCTCGAAGGACATCAAGAGAGCGTGGGAGGTTAGTCCTGGTCAAAATAGTCACAAATTGAACCCAGCACGGCGGAGCTTCGAACAATCGAGGAAGCTCCAGACCAGAGTTCTCTGCCACTCCATTCGATCGCATAGACAAACGCCCTGTCGACGCACCTGCCCGCGCGCCGTCGCAACATCGAGGTCTTTGATGCCACGCCCGATCGTCGAACGGGCCAGACCGGTGATCTCAGACACCACCGCAAGCCCACAACCCGCAGCACGAGCCTCACTCGCAGCGAATACCCGGCGGCCACGCTCGTCCGCTTCGAGCGGTCCGCCTCCACCGCTGCTCGATTCCGCGTCGGTCGATCATGCCCGATCGGTAACCCACAAAGCGACCGAATAGAATCGCAACCTGATGAGTCAAACCGACGCAGACGTCACCAAATCCGATTCAGTCATCAATCGACATGTTCTAACTGATTAGCGATCCGCTCAGCCTACAGGCGTAGACGGCAGCTGCGCCCTCTGCGCCCTGCAAAAATGTCGCCTAGAAATAGCCGAGGATGGATTTGACCTCGAGATACTCCGACATGCCTTCGATGCCATATTCGCGTCCGTTTCCGGACTGCTTGAAACCGCCAAACGGGGCGTGCGGATCCCAGGCCGGGTAGTTGAGATGAACCTGACCGGCGCGGATCCGCGAGGCGACGTCCCTGACGGCGCCCATATCCGCGCCCTGCACATGGGCGCCCAGGCCGTAGACCGTATCGTTGGCGATAGTGACGGCCTCCTCGACTGTGTCGTAGGGGATGATGCACAGAACTGGCCCAAAAACCTCTTCCTGGGCAATGCGCATGCCTGTGCGCACGTCGGAAAAGATGGTCGGCTTGACATAGAACCCGACGCTCAGATCGTTCGCGCGACCCGACCCGCCGGTGAGGAGCCTGGCGCCCTCCGAAATGCCGATGCCGATCATGGTTTGGATGCGGTCGAACTGGGAACGGTTGGCGATTGCACCATGAGTGGTGGCTTCTGAAAGCGGATCGCCGACGATGATCTGGGCTGCGGCCCTCTTGGCGACCGCCTCGATCTCGGACAGCCGCTCGCGCGGCACGATCATACGCGTCGGCGCGCTGCATGACTGGCCGAGATTGCGGAAGGCGGCGGCTATGCCCAGCGAAACGGCACGATCGAGGTCGGCGTCGGGCAGAATCACATTCGGCGACTTGCCGCCGAGCTCCTGTCCGACGCGCTTGACCGTCGGCGCGGCGGCCTGGGCCACCGCGATGCCGGCACGGGTGGAGCCGGTGATGGAGATCATGTCGACATCCGTGTGGGAGGCGAGACCCATGCCCACGCCTGGGCCGTCACCATTGACGAGGTTGAAGACACCGGCAGGGAAGCCGGCTTCCTCAATCGCCTCGGCGAACAGCAGGGCGTCCAAAGGAGAGAGTTCGCTTGGCTTCAGCACGACCGTGCAGCCTGCGGCGAGCGCCGGCGCAACCTTGGCGGTGATCTGGTAGAGCGGCCAGTTCCAGGGCGTGATCAGGGCGCAGACACCGATCGGTTCGTGGGTGACGGCGGTGTGGCCGCGCTGCACGACGAAGGGGAAGGTTTTCAGGACATCGCGAGCGACTTGCACATGGGCGATCGCGAGCGGCACCTGCGCGGTGCGCGCATATCCGATCGCCGCGCCCATTTCGAGGCTCAAGCATTGCGCAAGCAGTTCATTGCGCGCTTCGAGCAGCGCCTGCAGGCGATCAAGCAGACCCGCGCGGTATTCCGGCCTGGTACGGCTCCAGGTGGCGAACGCCCGGCGGGCCGCTGCAACGGCCGCGTCGACGTCAGCGCTGGTTCCGAGCGGAAACCGGGCCACGATCTCTTCGGTGGCGGGATTCACGACGACGCTCTGGGCGGTGCCTCTCGGCTCGACCCATTGACCGTCGATGAAGAACTTGTCGAGGCGGCCGTTGCGGGACAGGTGTTCGAGGGGCGAAATCATGTGACAAGGTCCTTCATGCGGTAATAGGCGCCGAGGATCGGCAGGAACCAGGGACGCCCAAAGTATCCAGGGATCGCCGGTCAGTCGAAATCCTTCCAGGGGTTCAGGTCGGGGCGCCCGTCCATGACATCGGCCATGATGCTGCCCATCAGCGTCGACATATGGGTGCCGTGGCCGCTATAGCCCATGGAGTAGTAGATTCCGTTGCGCTCCCCGGCGCGCGGCAGGCGGTCGCGGGTCATGTCGACCATGCCGCCCCAGCAGTAATCGATGCGGATGTCGGCCAGTTCCGGATAGACCTCGACCATCGCCGCTTTCAGGATCCGGCCGCTCTTCTCGTCGGACTGCGGGTTGGATACTGCAAACCGGGCCCGCCCGCCGAACAGCATGCGATTGTCCGGCGTCAGCCGCCAGTAGACGACGAGATTGCGCGTGTCGACGACATTGCGTCGGGTCGGCATGAGGCGCTCGAGTTGCGAAGGCGACAGCGGTTCCGTCACGACCAGGAAGGCGCCGACCGGCACGATGCGGCGGCGGATCCATCCGAGCGGACCGACCTGGGAAATGCCGCTCGCCAGCAGGACCTGACGCGCGACGATCTTGCCTCGCGGGGTCTCGACCTCATGCCCGTCGGCGACCTTGCGCAGAGCCATGACGGGGGCGTTTTCATAGACCTCTGCGCCCCGCCGTGCGGCGGCGGTCGCCAGGCCCCGGACGAAACGGCCGACATGCATGCTGGCGCTCTTGGGAAACAGCAGCCCGCCATGGTAGCGGCTGGTGCCGACTTCAGTTCGCAGGTCGGCGCGCGCGATCATCCTCGTCCCGGGATCGACATTTGCCGCCAAGAGTTCCTGGCTGCGCGCCAGCATGTCGTAGTGCTCAGGCTTGGCGGCAAGCTTGAGCTTGCCGACCCGGGAGAAGCTGCAGTCGATCTTTTCTTCCTGCACCAACCGCTCGACCATATCGACGCCGGCGTCGAAAGCCTTGTAGAGGGCGTTTGCGGCCGGCTTGCCGTGCTTGCCGGCCATGATTGCATAGTTCTGGGCAAAACCGTTGTTGCACATCCCGCCATTGCGGCCGGAAGCGGCGTTGCCGATCGTTTCGGCCTCCAACAGTGCAACCCGGGCGCCCTTTTTGGCGAGGGCAAGCGCCGCGGAGGATCCGGTCAGGCCGCCGCCCACAACCGCCACATCGTAGTGGCCTTCGAGCGGTTTGGACGCGCCCTCATTGAACGGCTGAGAGGTATCCAGCCAATAAGATGTAAACTTCATGATTGCACCACCAGTGCGTCAGTTTGCACGGGCGCCATGCAAAGCGTTGCGATTGCAGCCCCTACCATCCGCGGATCCGCTCCCAACGGGCTTCGATCCGGGGACTGTCCCCGTTGACGACGCTGTAGAAGTGGTGCTGGGCGGCCATCGCGCAGGCATGGTTGGGCAGAATCCGGACCCGAGCCCCGAGCGGCAAATCGGGCATGGACTTTCCAGAACCGGCACGAATGGCGAGGATACCGTGTTCCTGGCTGGCCTGCGCCACGATCACATCTTCAAGCACCCGCCCCTTTTCATCGCAGACGACACCGTAACCCTGGTCGACCTGCTGGTTTGCGGTTCCGCGGTCGCGCGAAAGCGCCATCCAGCCCGCGTCGACCAGCACCCATCCTTTTTCCGGCTTGGACCCGATCACCGTGGCCAACACGGAAATCGCGATATCGTCGAGACGGCAGACCCCTACCCCGTGCTGGACGAGATCGAAGAACATGTAGACCCCGGCGCGCAGCTCCGTGACGCCTTCGAGGTTCTCGGCGAAGTGCGCCGTCGGCGTCGAGCCGAGGCTGACGATCGGGCAGGCATGGCCGTTGGCGCGCAAAGTTTCGGCGGCGCCCACGGTGGCCGAACGCTCGTCCTCGGCTGCCTTGACCAGTGCATCAGGAGTGTTCAAGCCATAGGACTCGCCGGCATGGGCGAGGACGCCGACCAGGTTGGCGCCAGCTGCGACGATCCTGTCGGCCACCTCGAGCAGCTTGGGATCGTCCGGCTTCAATCCGCCGCGATGGTCGTCGCAGTCCAGTTCGATGAAGACGGACGGCATCATACCGGTGGCTTCGCGTACACCGGCCAGGGCGTCGGCCTGCTCCACGGAATCGAGCAGCAGTTTCACATCAGCGCCGGTGCGGCGACAAAGTTCCATGGCGCGGACGGCCGACGCCGGCGACATGCCGACTGCATAGGTGATGTCGCGAAAGCCGTGGCCGGCGAAATACTCCGCCTCGGCGATGGTCGAGACGGTGATCGGGCCGGGTTCGCCGGGGAACACATGTCGGGCGACGTCGATGCTTTTGGCCGTCTTCATATGCGGGCGCAGCACTACGCCAAGCTCTCTGGCATGCTCGGCCAGACGCTGGATGTTGCGCTCGATCCGCCCCCGGTCCAGAAGCAGCGACGGGGTGATGAGGGCATCGATCGTTTGTGCCGCCTCACGGATATTTACATTCGTATCCATCGCTACCCTACCTCATTCCTTAACCGAACGACTGATTTGCCAAGGCATACATGCGGGCCGTCCCGTCGCAGACCGGCCGTCGCCCCTTGACCATCGCGATCACATCCCCGACACGCGCGAGGCCCAGGCTCTCCAGCCAGTCGCCCAATACGTGTTCGGCATAGACGTCGATGCGCACGAATTGGCCGTGAAGCGTCGCAAGCTGCGCCAGGATCAGGAGCCGCGCGTCCTGGGCGCTTTCGGCTGCAACAGGGCCGACCACGTAGCCGCGGCCGAACCGCCTGGCGATGGCGTAGCCTGCAATACGCCCCGCGCGTTCGATGACCGAAACATTGCCAGCATCAGCGAGCGCAGCCATCATCGACGGCCGGGGCATGCCTGTCGCCCGCTCGTCAAAAGCCTGGATCGCCGCGAGGTCGGAGACCGTCGCCTGACGGATGTCGTCGCGCGCACCCTGCGTCACGGCAACGGTCAGCGGGCCCTGGTGCTGAATCACCGTGCCCCAGGCATTGAAGCCGCGTCGTTTGTAGAGCGCGAGCCCCTCTTCCGTCGAATTGAGCAGCACGTTGCGCCCGTCCGTTTCCTGAAGCAACCCGTCAAAAAGCCGGGAGCCGTTGCCGCCGCCTTGCGCGGAGCCAGTGACTATGATCATCCCGGCAGTCGCATAGGCCTGTCCGTAATTCCAGGACATGGCAGTGCCGATCACCTGTCCTGCCCGCTCGAGGACCAGGCCATTGCCGACCTTCACGGCAAATTCCCAGTCCTCCTGGCGATAAGGCCAGCCCATCTCCTGCGACACCTTCAGCGCGCCCGGCACATGGCGGGTCTCGAATTTCATCAGCTCGGTCGGGGCGCTGACGCTATCCCTGTCATGATCAACGGCCATAGGTGCAACGCTGTCGCTTGATCCAAAGTCACATTTGTAGTCGGACCTTAGAGTGGCGACCGGCGGGCAGATTTCGCTGCTGTTATGCCCCTTCAATTCAGCGGGATCATTCGTTTTGAGCCGTCCGTCGGCATGCCATATGGCGCAAATCGGGCGAGGAACGCGGCAAGACCACTCGGGCGTCGTCAGGCGAGGTGCAATGCAGACCTCAGCGGCATCTTTCGGTCGCAGCCTGCCACTCGCCTGACCAACCTCAATGCAATTTGAGACGCGGACGGACAACCCGGTTGACATGGCCGACCAGGATAAGAGCCAGGCCCTTGATCCAGCCATGTATGGCCACCAGGTGCATGCGGTACAAAGACACGTAGATCATCCTGGCCAGCCGCCCTTCGATCGCCATCCGCCCTCCGACGAGATTTCCCATCAAGCTGCCGACGGTGGAAAACCGGCTCAACGACACGAGCGAGCCCTTGTCCCGATAGACAAATGCTTCCGGCGTTTCCCAGGCAATCAAGTGAAGAATGTTGCGATAAGCGGTCGATGCCATCTGGTGGGCGGCCTGAGCGCGTGGCGGCACCGGGCCGCCCGCCCCTTCCGGCTTGAAAAAGCAGCAATCGCCGATAGCGAAGATGCGCTCGTCCCGGCTCGTTTGGAGGGTGGGAAGGACGACAAGTTGCCTGCTGCGCGCCACCTCAAGTCCGTCGAGCTCTCCCAGAATATTTGCCCCCTGCACTCCTGCAGCCCAGACGCAAATATTGGCGTGTATCTGCTCCCCGGTAGCACACCGCAGTCCCTGTTCCGTTGCTTCGGATACAGCCGTGTTTGCGAGCACCCGGACGCCGAGGGCCTCAAGTTCCTGATGCGCGGCCTTTGCTAAAGCTTCTGGGAGAGCCGGAAGAATCCGCGGCCCGGCCTCTATCAAAGTGACCCTCAGCCGGGTCTCGTCGAAGACTTCCAGGCCATAATGTCTGAGAGATGATGCAGCATTGTAGAGTTCAGCAGCGAGTTCGACGCCTGTCGCGCCGCCACCTACGATAGCTATATCAACAAAGGCGTCGTCGGTTGAATCAGCTGACATTGTCCTGGAAACTCGAAGACAATGATTCAACAACTTCAATCGAAAGCGATCCGCTTGGTGACGGTCTTCGAGGAAAAGGCAATGATCCTTGACTCCGGGAGTGCCGAAGTCGTTTGAAACCGACCCGATTGCGATAACGAGGTAGTCGTATCGGAGCCGATGTCGACCGACCAGTTCCGACCCGTCATCGTCGAATATCGGCGCCACTGTGACCTGCCGCGCGGTGCGATCGATGGCCTCCAGCGACCCGTAGAAGAAGCGGTAGCCCCAACGGTGCCCGTGGCCGCGGTAGCCCACTTCGTCAAGATTTGCGTCGAGTGATCCGGCCGCAACCTCATGGAGCAGCGGCTTCCAGACATGGGTGTGGTTCCGCTCGACAAGAATGATATCGAAATCCTTGCGGCCGAGACGTGCTCCGAGCCGGCGCACGAGTCCAAGACCTCCAGCCCCACCGCCAACGACGACAATTTGGGTCTTCATTCGTGCTTGCCCGGTCCGTAGCGGAATGCTTCTCGACATGACCAACCGCCTGTCAACGGCTGGTGCGCCGGATGGCAATCAAGTCCTGGATTCGATAGCCCTGAATGATAAAGAAGCGTCATCATCGCCCTCACGAACTCAAAAATCGCGCTATTCCCGGGCGTTCACGCCGCGAATGGCGAGCCCTGTAGTCCAGCCCCAAGGCCGCCCTCACCAATCCATGACAACCTTGCCGGAATTGCCGCTCTTCATCGCCTCGAAGCCGGAAATATAGTCGTCCACGCCGATGCGGTGGGTGATCAGGCCGCCGACATCGAGCGGACCCTGCACCAGCGCGATCATCTTGTACCAGGTCTCGAACATTTCGCGGCCATAGATGCCCTTGAGATGCAGCATCTT
>NZ_JBVVQZ010000024.1:0-42438 GCF_055811635.1 Mesorhizobium sp. WSM4806
CCCCCCCCCCCCACGACAGGGGGAAAACTGTAACCCATGTATCCGGTTCAAAGTGTTACCCATCTATCAACTGGACAGCCTTCACAAAAGATTTCGCCAATGATCGCGTTTCGGAATGGCCTGTTCTCCGGGAAGTGTCCACTTGTAATAGACGATGGATTTGCTAAATGTAGTTGCGTGCAACCACAATGGAGGCAACAGCAGTGAAACACATCAACATTCGCGAAGCCAAGGCCACTTTGACGGCTCTCGTCGATGCCGCCGAGGCCGGCGAACCGATCACGATCACGAGGCACGGCAAGCCAGTGGCCGCTATCGTTCCGATCGAAGAAGCGAGGAAGATTTACCCCGAGAAGCCCAGCCTTGCGGAATACCTGCTGTCGTTCCCCGGTTGGCCCGAGGGCTTCGAACCGGAGCGCGACCGCACCCAGCAAAGCCGCGAGGTTAACCTTTGACCTCATACCTTTTCGACACCTCGGTGCTGTCGGCGACCGCGCCGGGAAAGCCTCCGCTGCCCCCGAATGCGGCAGCTTGGCTATTGCAGCAGACGGGCAACTTGTTTGTGCCTGCCTTTGCCCTCCACGAACTTCGGAGAGGCATCGCCAAGCTCGACCGCTCGGGTGCAACAGCGAAGGCTCTGACGCTAATGGCGTGGCTGCAGGGCATCATGACGGACTACAGCGCGGAAATCTTGCCGATCGATGCGGCGGTGGCGTTGGAGGCAGGCCTCATGGAAGACGCCGCCACAGCCGCAGGGAGTCATCCAGGGCTGGCTGACATTCTCATCGCCGCGACCGCTAAAGCGAACTCCTTGACGCTCCTGACTGGGAACCTGAGACACTTCCAGCCCTTAGGAGTTCCTTGCCTCGATCCACTGACGCTTTGACGGAGAAGAGATCCTAAAGGGGTCTGCTGCGGCTAGCCAAATCCGGCTGCGTAATCCGCATACCTCAAATGCGGGATGAGCGCGTCCAGGCTCCGTCTCGGGATAATTGAAGTCCCAATGCGGCGGCGGGCAACGGTTCGTCACATGCTTGTCACGTTTGGTGATTCGATTTCGGTCGCGTGATGTGAAAGACTTCGTTTTTGGCCCGACTTTTTTCACCATCGGGCCCTGTTTGCCGGAAACCACATGGTCAACAGTGAGTTTAAAGGTTCGATCAGGCACATAGCGATCGACCGGGAGGAAACAATGGATCGCCTGCAATTCTTTACGCCTGTGCGTATTTCGCGCGGGCAGGAAAGTCCTGCCGAAGAAATTGATAGCGTAGCCGAAGCGATGGAGTTCTTGCGTAGATGGCCAGTCGGCCGGCGTGGGCCAGTCTACCAATGCGCGGTAAATTGCTGCTCCGCGGCTCTGGCGGGCCGGATGTCGGCAGAGGAAGCAAGGAAGGCTTTTACCGGATTCGCCCGCATCACGCGCCTGCTCGACGAAGACATGGCACTGCCGATAGGCGGCGGCAATCTTGATAGCGTTCATGCGCTGAGGCGATGAACATTCCTGTTTGACCCGTGCCAGTAACGGGATGTCGGCAAGTCACAGCACCTCGAAAGTCACTGTACCTGGACCGGGGCAGCGAAGACGTAGCCAGCGCCCCGCTCGGTGACAATGAGTTTCGGCTCGCTCGGGCTGACCTCGAGCTTGCGGCGCAGTCGCAGTATCTGCACATCGATACTGCGGTCAAACACCTCTTCGTCGTGACTCCTGCTGGCGGCGAGAAGCTGCTCGCGGCTCATCTTTCACTGACCCCCTGATTTGGACTGCACCGGTATACGAGGCGCGGTGAATTGCTGCTCCGCGGCCTTGCGGACTCTGCGGCTCACGGGCCTGCTTTGAGGAAAGCCCGGGCAAACCCGGGTTGCGCTGCTTCTATCGTTCCATCGGGCAGCTTCAAAAGCCGGTCGATTGCGATGCCGTAGAGCCGCAGCCGATCATCGAGCAGTCGCGCCGCCTCGTCGATATTGCCCTGCTCGGCCTTCAGCAGGGCGCGGTGCATTACATCCCGAAAGATCAGCCGCAGCTGCAAGAACATCTCGGCGAAGGCTTCCGGGTCGGGCACATCGAAGATGCCTTCGTCGCTGCCTTTCCTGAGCAGATCGGTAATTATCGGCATGGCCAATTCCCTGGCCGCCTGGTCGACCCGATGGAAGAGGGCAAGGTTCTCGGGCCGGAACAGGACGAAAAATGTCTTGCGCATTTGCGGGGCAAGCTCGACGTTCAGCCGCCGCGAGCCGGCAAACAGGGCATTGAGCCGGCCAAGCCCATCGAGTGAAGGATCGTTGAGCACCGGCTGCAACTCGGCGAAGCTGTCGCGGGCGAGACGTGTGGCGAGCGCCTCCAGCAGGGCCTCTTTCGATGCGAAATAGTGGTAGAACGCGCCCTTCGACAGGCCGGCCTGGCGGATGATGTCGTTCACCGTCGTGTTGTCGTAGCCGCGCTCGAAGAAAAGCCGCTGGGCGCAGTCGAGGAGCTCGGCGGATCGTATCTCCGGCGGCTTTATCACTCGGGGCAAATCGAACCTCACAAAGTGCAGGTGGAGCAAGAGGAGCACGAACCGGAGCTTTATGCAACTTTTATAGACCGACGGTCGGTCTAGTGCTATTATCTGTCACCGCAGGACATTCGGATTCGATCATGAAGGAGAGTCTCTTGCGACGGATACGCTGGACGGCCAGCATCGTTGTTGTCGCGGCCGCGGCTGCTTTCGGCGCCTGGTATCTGTGGCAACCGGCCAAGGTTTCGCTGGTGACGCCACAACGCGGCGACGCGGCGGAAATCGTTTACGCGAGTGGCTCCGTCGAGCCGCGAACCTGGGCCAAGGTAACTCCGGTGGTTCGCGAAAGGATCGTCGAGCAATGCAATTGCGAGGGATCGAGGGTTGCACAAGGCGACGTGCTCGCCAGGCTCGACGACAGCGAGGCCCGGGCCGTGCTTGGCGAACTCGAGGCCCGTCAAGCGCTTGCCCAGGAAGAGCTCCGGCGGCTGAAGGTGCTTGCCGAAAGGCGTGCGGCGAGCCAGCAGGCTCTCGATCGTGCGCAGAGCGAGCTCGGCCAGATCGAAGCGCTGGTCGCCGGACAGAAGGCGCGACTTGACTCCTACGTGTTACGCGCGCCGAGCGCCGGCGTCGTGCTCAGGCAGGACGGCGAGGTGGGTGAGGTCGCCGAACTCGGCACGGTGTTATTCTGGGTCGGCGAGCCGAAGCCGCTCCTGGTGGTCGCCGAGGTGAACGAGGAGGACATACCCCGGGTCGAGGTCGGCCAGCGCGCGTTGCTTAAATCCGACGCGTTCCGCCAGCAGAACCTGGAAGCGGTGTTCGACAGCATCACACCCAAGGGCGATCCGGTGACGAAGACCTATCGCGTCCGTTTCCGCCTGCCGGACGATACGCCGCTTCGTATCGGCATGTCGACCGACGTGAACATCGTCATCCGCGTTTCGAAAAACGCGCTGTTGATCCCATCCGTTGCTGTGGACGGGAATAAGGTGTTCGTCGTCGAAGGCGACAAGGCCTGGCGACGTGAAATCCGAACCGGCATTCGCGGCACCAATGGCATCGAGGTTCTGTCGGGGCTCGATGAGAAGGCTCGCGTCGTCTCGCCCTATCCCGCCGACCTCACCGACGGCGCGCGCGCCAACATCACTGGCGCCCAGGAGCGATGAAGCAGGATGCCGCTCATCTTCGACATCGCCCTCACGCACATTGCCGGCCGCGGTCGCCAGACGCTGGTTGCCGTGATCGGCGTTGCGGTCGGTGTCGGATTCTCCATTGCCATGGCGGCGCTGATGCAGGGTGGGCAGGACGATTTCGTCAGGCAACTCGTCGACACGATGCCGCATGTCGACATCACCGACGAGCAGCGCACAGCCCGCCGTCAACCGGCCGAGGATGCTTTTGCGACTGTGGCGATTTCCGGGCTCAGGCCGCGCGACGATCGCCGCGGCATCATCAACCCGACCGCCGCGACCTCCTGGCTGGAGAGCTGGATTCCCGGTCGGTTCGCGGCAAGCCTCAAAACGAAGGGTGTGATCCGCTTTTCCAGCCGCGAAGTCGGCGCGGCGATCATTGGCATCGAACCGGAGCGCGAGTCCGGCGTGTCGCCGATTGTCGGAAACTTCGTCGAAGGCAGCTTTTCGGCGCTTGCCGCGGGCGGCAATAACGTGCTCATCGGCGACACGATGGCGAGCCGGCTCGGCGCCGGGTTCGGCGACACGATAACGGCGGTTTCTGCCGAGGGACTGTCGCGCAACTTCAAGATCGCCGGCCTGTTCCACACCGGCACCACCGCGCGCGACGAAGGCGAGGCCTATGTGCTTCTGAAAAACGCGCAGATCCTCTCGGCGCGTCCGAACGCCATCAACGAGATCCGCATCAAGCTCGACGATCCTGACCGCGCTCCGGCGGTGGCGCAGCGTGCCGAGGCCGAACTGGGCTACAAGGCGGTGGCGTGGCAGGAGGCCAATGAATCGATCCTCGAAGCGCTCGTCGTACGCAACGTCATCATGTACACCGTTGTCGGCGCGATCATGCTGGTCGCTGGCTTCGGCATCTACAACATCATCTCCACCATCACGCACGAAAAGGCGCGCGACATCGCCATCATGAAGTCGCTGGGCTTCCCGGAGTCCGACATGCGCCGGCTCTTTCTGCTGGAAGGCGTCGCGATCGGCGCTGCCGGCTCCGTGCTCGGCGGGCTGCTCGGCATCTCCATGACCTATGCGCTGTCGCTGGTGCGTTTCGAGATCGCCGCGACCGGCCAGGAGATGACCCGGCTGCCGATCGCCTGGAGCTTGATGCACTACGTCATCGCGTCGGCTTTCGCGCTGGGCTCGGCGGCAGTGGCCGGCTACCTGCCGGCGCGTCATGCGGCGCGCCTGAACCCCGTCGAGATCATCAGAGGCGCGTCATGAGCGCACTCATCGAGACCGAGAAACTCACCCGCGTGTTGCCCGAGACGGTTCCCGTCACGCTGGTCAAGGACATCACGCTGGCGATCAACGAAAGGGAATTCGTCGCCGTCACGGGTCCCTCCGGCTCCGGAAAATCGTCATTGCTCTACCTGCTCGGGCTGCTCGACCGGCCGACCGCCGGGACGTTGACAATAGGCGGCCGCGACGCCGAGCCGATGAATGAAAGGGAGCGCGCGCGGACCAGGCTTTCGATGCTGGGCTTCGTGTTCCAGTTTCATTTTCTGCTGCCGGAGTTCACGGCCCGCGAAAATGTCGAAATACCAATGCGCAAGCTTGGCCGGCTGGCGCGGCCTCAGATGCGCGAACGGGCCGGTGAGCTGCTTTCATCCCTGGGGCTCGGCGAACATCTCGACAAGCGGCCCGACCAGCTCTCTGGCGGCCAGCGTCAGCGCGTCGCGGTGGCACGCTCGCTCGCCAACGACCCGCCGCTTATCCTCGCCGATGAGCCGACGGGGAGCCTCGACAGCAAGAGCTCGGAGCAAGTCTTCGCAATTCTTGAGAATCTGGTGCGCGAGCGCGGCAAGACCGTCGTGGCAGTTACGCATGATCTCGACATGGCGGCGCGCATGGATCGCCGCATTCACATCGTGGACGGGAAGATCGGCTGAACCGGAACCAATCGGCGTTGATGGGATTAGCCATGGCGCGAGCCTGTCTGATGATCACCGGGATCGCGATCAGGACACCCACGCCGCGCCGAAATTGGCCTCGAGCCAGGCTATTGCCTGGGTCACGTCGTCCAGAACATAGCTTGCAGCCGTCGGTCCGCGCGGCTTCACGCGGATAGAGATGCCGCTGGCCTCGTTTATTGCCTCGAAACCGTTTTCGTCCGAAGTGTCATCTCCGAGGAATACGGGCCGCCGGCCGGCAAAGGGCTGGATTTCCATGAAACGCCGGATGGCAGCTCCTTTGACGGCTTCCAGCGGCATGAGTTCCACGCCAGCGTTTCCGGCAATCACGCGGTACCCCCGCGGAAGCTGCGTCAATGCTTGTTCGACAAGCTGCGTTGCCCGGGCAAGCAGTTGCGGCGCAGCGCGGGTATGGATGGCCAGGACTGGCCCCTTGCGCTCGACATAGACCTTGCGTCCACCCAGTTCGGCCTCAATCTCGTCGGCAAGAGCCGCGATATCCGCCGGAGCGTCGGCAAGGTCGACTTGACCGTCCGCCGTTAACCGATGCTCGAGGCCGTATAGCCCGGCAACGCGCAGTTTCAGGGGATGAAACAATCTGTCCGCGGCAGAGACCGAACGCCCGGTGATGAAGGCGAGGGCGCCGCCCAGCCTTCGCTCGATATCTCCGAGAAGCTGACGCAGTTCATCACCGACGAAGACAGCGTCGGGATGAGCGGCATGTTCCAGCAAGGTGCCGTCGATATCGAGAAAAAGCGCCCATTGCCCTTCCGGCAGGTCGGGGGCCAGCGGCAGTCGAAGGTCCGTCACGACGCCGCCTTTCGTGCCCGCTCGAAGATGGAAACGACGTTGTTGCTGTTGGATGGCCGCTCGCCGTTGCCGGTCACCCCGCGTTTGCGAAGGCGCGCAGCGTCCAAGAGCATGCTGCCGGCCCAGCGATACACATTATTGTCGCGGATCATCTCGCGCATGGGCCGCATGCGCTCGCGCTGCTCGTCCGGCGTCATGGTCAGCGCCTGCAGCAGCGCCTCGCCCATCATGGTCGCATCATAGGGGTTGACGATCAGTGCCTCCAGCAGTTCGCGCGAAGCGCCGGCAAAGGTGCTGAGCAGCAGCACGCCCTGTTCGTCGTCGCGCGCCGCGACGAATTCCTTGGCCACCAGGTTCATGCCGTCATGCAGGCTGGTGACCATGCATATGTCGGCGGCGCGATAGATCTCGTAGACCTGCTCCTGCGAATGATGTTCGGCGAGCATCAGGACGGGACTGTAGTTGTCGCTGCCGTAGCGCTGGTTGAGCTCTTCGGCAGAGCGATGGCATTCGTCATGAAGTTGCTGGTAGACCGGCAATGTGCCCCGGCTGGGCGCCGCCACCTGCAGGAAAACCACTTTGCCTACCCATTCGGGATATCGCGTGAACAATTCGTCCAAGGCGTGAAAGCGATCGGGAATGCCTTTGGTGTAGTCGAGGCGCTCGACGCCGACGCACAGTTTGACGTTCGCAGGCAGCCCGAATCTTTGGCGCACACGGGCACGGCATTCCTCGACGGCCGGCAATCTTGCCAGCAGTTCGGCCGGCCATTCTATGGAGATGGGGTAAGCGTGGACCAGAGTCGTTTGCCCGCCATAGGAGATCGCCGCGTCCGCCCGTTCTATCCGGCTTTCCAGGATGCGATCGACGCTCTCGGTGAAATTATTGGCATGAAACTGCGTATGGAAGCCGATGATGGAGCTGCCGAGCAAACCTTCCAGGATCCGTTCACGCCATGGACAGATGCTGTACACTTCCGAGTTCGGCCATGGGATATGCCAGAAAGTAATGATGATCGCCTCGGGCAGGCGCTCACGGATCATGCGCGGCAAGAGCGCGAAATGGTAGTCCTGGACCAGCACGATCGGCCGCTCGTTGCGCGCTTCGGCAACCACCGTGTCGGCGAACTTCCGGTTGACGGCTTCATAGGCCTGCCAGTCCGACGCCCGAAAAATCGGGCGGGTGAAGGCGATATGACAAAGCGGCCACAGGCCTTCATTGGCGAAGCCTAGATAATAGGCCTGGTATTCTTCCTCGCTCAGCCAGACCCTGCGCAGCGTGTAGGACGGATTGCCGGGCGGCACTTCAACCCGGTCGTTCTCATCGACGGTAAGACGGTCCGCTGTTCCGCCGCCATACGCAATCCAGGTGCCGGCACAGGCGCGGGTGATCGGCTCAAGTGCCGAAACCAGCCCGCTGGCCGGCACCAGGAGCTCGATGCCATCATTCCTGGTGTTGTGGATGTAGGGCTCGCGGTTGGATACGACGATCACCTGCGTCTCCGGCAGATCGTCGGCCAGGATCTTGCGCAAGGTGTCGGGCGACCATGTGATCAGCGCTGCATCGGCCGAGTGGCCATTCTTTTCAAACTCCCGCAGCACCGTGCGAGCCGCTTCCGAAGCCAGGTCATCGCCTGAGGAGGATGCGGCCGCAGGTATGTGGCGCCGGCGGGATATCGAGAACACCAGGGCAACAGCGGAAAGGCCAAGGCTTGCAATGATTAGAACCCAGAGTACCTCTGTGCCAAAGTCTGACATGGGAACAACGATCTTCTCCGGCCGGTCGGTGGCCCTTTTGATTGTTTTTCGAAACTCGCAGCCGCCAATCAGCTGCCGTGCGTCGGAACGCTCGGACGGGCCATCGGTTCCGCTAATTGCAGCCCGGCGGCTGGTTCCATGCGAAAAGCCAAACTAGGTCCGCACGATGAGCGGCACCAATCCCTCGTGCCGGTCGGCGAGAAAGGCGACCACCCTGTCGCCGACACGCTGGAATGTCAGATCCACCTTCCTGGTGCCAACGCCAAGATGCCTCAGCGTCAGCGTGTCGATGCCGATCGGCAGCCTGGGACGGGTGACGTGGATTTCGCCGTCCCAGCCATCGATCTCGAGACCGAGGCAGGCCTGCATCAGCATGAAGGCAGACCCAGCCGACCATGCCTGCGGCAGGCAGGCGACGGGATAGGCGATCGGCGCCTCGCCCGGCGCGCGGGTAAAGCCGCAGAACAGTTCGGGCAACCGCATGTTGAAGTGGACCGCCGATTCGAAGGTGCTGCTCATCAGCCGGATCACGTGTTCACGCTCGCCAAAGCGTGCCAGACCGGCGCCGCAAATGGCGGTGTCATGCGGCCAGATCGAGCCGTTGTGGTATGACATCGGGTTGAAGAACACAGCATCGTCGGCGAGCGTCCTCAGCCCCCAGCCCGAATGGAAGGACGCCGAAAGCAGCTGGTCGGCGACCATCTGCGCCCGTGCCGGCGCGGGGAGGCCGACATAGAGAAGGTGCCCGACATTAGACGTCCGCACCTTGCAGGGCTCGCCGGCGCCGTCGATCGCCAAGGCATAGAAGCCGAGATCGTCCAGCCAGAAATGGCGCTCCACAGCGGCGCGCATGGCTTCGGCGCTGCTCTCCCAATGATAGGCCCTGTCGATCTCGCCGCGGCGGCGGGCGAGCGCCGCCAACCCCCGGAACGCGGCAAAGGCATAGCCTTGCACCTCCACCAGGGCGATCGGTCCCCTGGGGGTTCGGCCGTCGGCATGGAAGACGGAATCGTGGCTGTCCTTCCATCCCTGGTTGGCGAGGCCCGACTCGGCGGCACGCTGATAGGTGACGAAGCCGGTCGGCCGGCTTGCCTCCTCGGTCCATTCAGCCGCAGCGCAGAGCGACGGCCACAGGCTGTCGACGAACGCCATGTCACCTGTACGGTCCGCATAGGCGCAGGCGAGGTGGATGTAGAGTGGCGTCGTGTCGACACCGCCATAGTAACGGCCGAAGGGGAGCTCCCGCAGCGCCGCCATTTCGCCTTTGCGGGTCTCGTGCATGATCTTGCCCGGCTGCGAATCGCTGAACGGCGATGTCTCAGTCGCCTGGTGCTGGGCAAGGAAGGCCAGCACGCCTCGCGCCAGGCCCGGGTTGAGCCACAGCATCTGCAAGGCGGAGATCACGCCGTCGCGGCCGAACGCCGTCGAAAACCAGGGGATGCCCGCATAGGGGTAGGGTCCGGTCGAAAGCTCGGTGGTCAGCAGCGCCACATCGGCGCGGGCACGCTCGACCCAATCGTTGAAGACGCGCCCGGAACTGTGCACCGTAGCACCGTGGCGGCGCTTGGCCCGCATGCCGAAGCGAGCCCGGGCCGCGGCGGCGCGGAAACGATCGCGGTTCGGCGTTTCCGCCATTTCGGGACCGACTTCGACATACAGCATCTTGCGGCTGCGCCTCGTCACGGCAATCAGGAAATCCGCACGGTCGCCCGTCAGCTGGTCTGGCGCCTGCGAGAACGATATCGCCGACATCCGCGCCAGCCCATCCAACCCGTCGTAGCGAAGCAGCACGCAGGTCGCATCCGTCTTGGCAGCATGGGCCATGCCGCGCTTCGGCCTTGTCGAGCCGCGCACTTCGAACATGTCGCGGAAATCGGCGGCAAAATGCAGCGAAACGCGGATGGTCGACTGTTCCTGGCTGTAGTTGGAAAGGGTGATGCGTTCAAACAGCCGGTCCTGCCAAAGCAGCCTGACGCGCTCGATATGGATCGCGCCCTGCGGAATGTCCCGGCCGCGGACGCTCTGCATCGGCAGATTGGTCAGGTTGGAGGTGAAGAGCACATTGTCCTGGCTGAGCGACGCACCGAGCAGCGATGTCTGCCGGTCGCCGACGGTCAGCCGGAATTCGGAAAGCACTCGCGTGTCGTCACGGAAGAAACCGTCGCCGGCGCCGCGGATATCGCCGTAGGCGTCGGACACGGCAAAACAATCGCCTTGCTTGAGGGCGAACAGCCGATGCGGCTCTCGAGGTGCGGTAGCGTCCAGGGACGCAAGCGCTACCGAGGGATCAAGCCTGCGCTCGTCGAGTTGGGCCATTCTCTACATATCCCTCTCGTTTCGCCCCCCCGAGGTAATGCCGCTCACGACGCTCTTGCTTCGGTCGAGGCGCCGATCAGGCGCGCATAAACGGAAACATAGTCGCGGGTCATTCTTTTGGCAGAAAACCGCCTTTCGAAGACAGCTCGCACCCTCCGCCTGTCGAGCCGCAGCAAGTCGGGCACCGAGGCAACCGCCCCTTGCATGGAATCCACGATAAAACCGGTCACGCGTTGATCGACGATTTCCGGCAAGGCGCCGGATTTCCAGGCGATCACCGGCGTGCCGCAGGCCATCGCTTCTATAACGGCAAGACCAAACGGCTCCGGCCAGTCGATCGGGAATACGAGGCCGGCCGCGTTGCCGAGGAATTCCGCCTTCTTGTCTTCCTCGATCTCGCCGACATAGTCGACACGATCGCCGTCGACCAGCGGCTCGACCATGTTGCGGAAATATGCCCGGTCGTCGTCGCCGATCTTTGCTGCAAGCTTCAGTTTCAGCCCCGAGCGCAGCGCGATCTCAATGGCACGATCCGGACGCTTGTCGCGCGACATCCGGCCAAGGAAGGCGAGGTAGGGCTCCCCTGGGCTCGGCTCGAAAACCGCCTTGTAGAGTTCGGTCGGCAGCCCGTGGTGGATCGTCGCCAGCCAGTTGGCGTCGGCCAGCCCCGTCCTTTGGCTGCCGGACACGGAGATCATCGGAAAGCGCGGAAAACGCTCATAGGCCGGTGCCAGATCGACATAGTCGAGCCTGCCATGCGGCGTCGTCACCGTCCGCTGATGGATGTGCTCGAAGAAGGAAAAATGCAGGAAATGGCTGAGGTGGAAGTGAATGATATCAAATTCGTGAGCTCGTTTCCTCACCTCGGAAAGCATCGAAAGGTGCGCGGCTGTCTCGGACTTCAGCGGGCTTGGGTCAAGACGCAGCGCACGCTCGCGGCACGGCACCAATTTTGCCGAGGTCTTTGTATCGCCACTGGCGAACAAAGTTACGTCATGGCCCAGCTCGACCAACCCTTCGGTCAGATAGGAGACAATGCGCTCCGTGCCTCCATAGAGCCGAGGCGGCACGGATTCGTGGAGCGGCGCCACATGGGCTATTTTCATAGACTGGCATTTCCCAGAAAGATCATCGCTGATGTCGAAATGCACCACTCCCCCGAACGTTCCGCAACGGCAAGAAGTCGGGCGATGACTGGCGATTCACCCAGCCGGCGTTTTTGCCGGGAACCAATTGGCTGGCCGTGAATTTAACTAGGTTCGATCGAACGCATCGCGATCGACGGGAGGAAAAGATGAATCGCCTGGAATTCTTTACGCCGGTGCGAATTGCGCGCGGGCACAGAGAGCCTGTGGAAGAAATCGACAATGTCAGCGAAGCGATGACGTTTTTGCGCCACTGGCCGAAGGGTAGGCGCGGCCCGGTGTATCAATGCGCGCTGAACTGCTGCGCTGCGGCACTGGCAGGTCGGATGTCTGCCGAGGAAGCAAGAAAGGCTTTTAAGGGCTTTGCCCGGATCACCCGGCTCCTGGATGATGACATAGCGCTGCCGATACGCGGCGAAAAGATGGACAGCGCATACACGCCTCGGCGATAGACGCCAGCGCTCCCAGGTGCCAGTTTGCCGACCGGCCCAGTTGGCGAGCAGCGTCACCGCGACAGCGGCGATCTGCGTCGGTGCGCAGGATGCCTGGGCGCCTGGATCCAGGCCGACCCCAAAATCATGGCAAGACCGAAATCCGCCCCAGAAGAGCCACCAGTTCCGCCTGACGTCTCGTTTCGGTCTTGGCGAACAGCGAGGCAAGCTGTGAGCGGATCGTGGTGCGGCTGAGCCGCCAGCTGCGGGCGATCTCCAACGGCGCATCGCCCTGAGCCAAACGCAGAGCCAGATGCGTTTCCGCGCTCGTCAGGCCAAACATCCTTTGCAGTGTCTGAGGGTTTGGCCCCGACCTGTTCACACGGCCAAGCAATGCCACGATGCTCGTTCCATCGGGGGCGATAAGACCGTTCTCTTTCAGTACCACCGGCCTGTCACCTGTGCTGCGGATCACCACCCAGGAAAGGGAGCCGGGCAGGAAAGGCGCCGGGACGTTTGCGACCAGCCGCCTTAGGGCTGCCGAAAGCACACTGGCTGTATCAGCCGCTTCGCCTTTGTGCTCCAGAGTGGGGCGCTCCGGCGTGGGGCGCTCCAGCGTGGTTAGAGCGGCCGCGTTCCATTCGATTACTTTTCTATCGCGGTCTAGTACGAGATAGCCACAGCCGAGGCGATCAAGCATGCCGGTGACGGATTCCAGGCTGCGTCTCCTTGGTTCGTCGCCCTCTGTCTCCGGCCGATCGGATGCACGAGCTGAAGGATAAGCATAGGAGGGCCGCGTCACCTGCGCGTCAGGGTTATACTTGGTTCCTGTCGTGATGTACCGGTCGCCCACAACGGCATCACTGTATCTATCGATCATAGCCATTTTTCAACCTCCCCAAAGGTCCATCAGCCCGTAGTAACTTGCCCGGGATTTACGAACAGTCTTCTTGCGCAGGGCTCGCAAAAAATGCGCTCCCTACTGTCTTGAAACTCGTTATATTCTGATGAGTTCTGTTCGCCCCTGTTTGATAAAATGCGCGCTGTGATAGTGGTATGGCAATCCCGCAGTCGGACTAGGTTGTACGTTTTTTGCTCTAGTCTCGATGGCCTAGTCAAAAGGTAGTAGTCTATGTCGATGAACTGGCAGTCGCGCAGGTCGGATTTGAACCCAACAGGCAGACTGCTAACTCACATTGCCTCCGCATCGGTGCTGGCTGCTACGCTGATATTTGAAACAAAAGCGTCAGCATACATCGGAGAAGGGTCGAGTTTCCTGGAATTTATTCCAGCTATTATTATCATTTCCTACCTTGAAGACCGTGGTCCTGCGCTTGCGGCGACGGTCCTGATGGTGGGTGCCGGCTTGTGGACACGAAGCACCCTGCATGGTCAGATCTCCGGAGAAGATTGGGCGCGCGCCATCCTGCTTCTGATTTCAGGTGGCGTGATTGCCATGACATTCCATCGGCTGCGGCAGGACGTGCGTGAGCTGCTGGAGGTAGCCGAAGCCAGGCTCGCTGCCGTCGAAGCAACCGAAAGCCGCTATCGTTGGGCTTTCGAGCGCGCCGCCATGGGGTTCGCAAACATCAACGAGAAAGGTGAGCTGCTGCAATCCAACAGACGCCTCAGCGAGATGACAGGCTACGAGGAGGACGAGCTTGCCCAATTGCAGCTGGAGACACTCGTTCACCCGGACGACCGTGATGCCTTGGCGCAATTGCTGGCTGGCCTGGGCAAAGACTCCGCTTCGTTCGCTTCGGAGGTGCGTCTGTCAAGAAAGAACGGTTCGGCATTCTGGGCGCGGCTAACGCTGTCTTTGTCCGTGCCCGACGGGGTTCTCTCAGAGACCATTTTCGTGGTGGTCGACGATATCTCGGGACGACGAGCCGTGCACGAAGCGCTTCGGGCTCAGAAGGAGTGGCTGGATCTCGCTTTGTCTGCTGGACGCCTGGCCACGTGGCGGATCGACCTTAAAGACGGCATCGTCACCGGTTCGGGCGCGTTCTGGGACATTCTCGGACTGCCTCCGGCCGGCAGCCGCCGGTTGGAGGAACTGTCGGCCGTCGTTCATCCGGCGGACTGGCCAAAGCTGGCCGTATCGAGAAAGCTCGCATCGGTCACCAACTACGACGTCGAGATTCGCGTCCGACGACCGGACGGACATATCCGCTGGGTTGCTCTGCGCGGAAGGGAAGAGAAATACGATGATCGTCTACAGCGGCTCGGCGTGGCCGCCGACCTGACCGAGCGACGGCAAACCACGCTGCTGCGTGCCGCGGCAAAGAAGCGGGAGCGCATCATGCTCGAGCAACGCCACAGGTTCATCAACCTGTTCCCGGTGATCACGGCACTGGTGAACATGGTCAATGATCCCGAGCACAATCTCGCCAGGTACAAGGAGACGCTCATCGACAGGATTCGTTCGCTCGAGGCAACGCATCTGCTCCTTTCGGGCAACAGCAGCGGGTCGGGGATGCTTCACGATCTCGTTGTCCAGGAGCTGCAACCGTATATGGGGACACGCGAAATATCTGTCGGCGGTCCTTCGGTTACGATGTCGGGAGGCGCCGCCGAGAGCTTTGCGATGATTGTTCACGAGCTTGCGACCAATTCCTTGAAACATGGAGCGCTTGGCGATTCAAAAGGCCGGATCGAGGTAAATTGGACGTTCGCCTCGGAAGATGCAGGCAGTGACATCGTGTTCGACTGGGTGGAATCAGGGCGGCGGCGGCGGCCTGCAAAAGTTGTCCGCCATGGTTTCGGTTCGATGATAATCGGAGTGGATGGGGCGCCGCTTGTCGGTCACTCTCCCAAGCTGGAAATGACGGATCACGGGCTGCGATATTCGCTGCGGCTGTCGCGCAAGGAAATCGGACCTTGACGCCATCGGAAGCGTTTAACAGCGCCCCTTGCGTATCAAAAGAACGTGGCGCTCTAATTAATTGATATCCCTCGTTAACCACGTCTTCAGCATAACGGCAGCCTCCGTCCGATTCCGCACCCCAAGCTCACGCAAAACGGCAGCGGCATGGATTTTCGTCGTCGCTTCGGCAATCTCCAGATCGCGCGCGATTTCCTTGTTCGAATAGCCTTCCGCCATCAGCTTCAGGACCTCCTTTTGCCTCGAGGTCAGCCTGCCAAGATTGCCGGTGGTGGTGCGTCGGTGCGGGACAGGCTCGGCGGGAGCAGGTATGTGAGGTGTTGGCGCAGCACCGGGGCGCGACAGAAGTGCAGGGACGTAGATGCGGCCCGAGAGGATTTCGTTGACGGCCATAACGACCTCCTCGTCTTTTTGCGACTTTACGATATAGCCGTGGAGACCGATCGACAGAGCCGTGAGTATCTCCGAGCGTGAATCGTTTCCGGAAACGATGGCAAATCGCGTATCCGGATAAGCCGACAGAATGCCGCTGAGCACTTCCTGATTGAACAATCCCGGCATGTTCAAGTCCAGGATCGCAAGATCAACGGACGCCTGCTCGGCCAGCAGACTGAGCGCGGCGTCGAAACACGACGCCTCGAATATCTCCACACCTGGAATGCCTGCGCTCAGAGCCAAGCGCAGGCCACGACGATACAGGCCGTGATCGTCGGCGATGACGATTCGATACATTGAACTACCCCAACGAAACCTGAATGGATTGAACGGTCACGGGCCTTTGGAGTCGTGGCCAATCACTCGTCAATTCATCCAGTCAACGCCAGCGGTGCCCCAACACCGCAAGCCCAGCTTGCTAATATAATCCTAAAAGGCAGGTAAGGCTCCTCTTTTTTTGAACCCTGTCAACGGGAGCCGCTGAACACGTCGAATCTTCCGTTCCTATCCTCCAGGACCATGTGCCAACGCCTTTGAGACGATGCCGATAACTCGCGATCGCAAATGCCCATGGCGAGGCGTGTTTTTCGATTGCCGATCGGGAACTTAGTGATTTAACTTCCACTCAATTGTCGGGCACTGCGACCCGGCAAGACAGGGAGGGAACTGTCGTGAGCGAAGAGATCAGTGTCGCCGAAGCCTACCGCAAAGGCCGCACCATCTTCATGGGGCTGGAGTTGCTCATCGCGCCCGGTGCGCTCGTTCCCCGGCCGGAGACGGAGTTGCTCGGCACGACAGCACTTGATGTTCTGCGGCAAATGAACCTGTCGGCGCCGCGGGTTGTCGACATGTGCTGCGGGGCCGGCAATCTGGCCTGCGCCATTGCGCATTACGCCCCTGCCGCGCAGGTCTGGGCGAGCGATCTCACCGATGGATGCGTCGAGGTCGCGCGCCGCAACGTCGCCCATCACGACATGGCAGATCGCGTGTCGGTGCTGAGGGGTGACTTGTTCAGTGCTTTCTCGGGCTTGCAACTCGACAGCACGATCGACGTGATCGTCTGCAACCCGCCATACATTTCGGAAAAGCGGCTCGAGGGCGACCGCGCGCATCTGACCGAGCTCGAGCCTCGTGAAGCGTTTGCAGCCGGCCCCTACGGCTTGAGCATCCATATGCGGGTGATCAAGGACGCGCCGCGCTACTTGCGGCGCGGAGGCATCCTGCTCTTCGAGGTCGGTCTCGGCCAGGACCGGCAGGTCATGCGTTTGCTGGAGCGCTCCAAGTCCTTCGAGGGGATCCGGGCGGTCACGAACGAAGCCGGCGAGGGAAGGGTGGTTGTGGGACATACCACGCCGTGAGCGTCAGCCATGCCGCAACGGCTGGCTCAATTCCCGGTGTTCACGCTTCTGGCGCGCTCCAGCAAAAAGCAAAAAAGGTGGCGCTTACTCGCGTCCCTGATCAGCTTTTTGGGCTTTTCTTGATTTATTCGGTGCTATTACAAGCCCGCTGTTGTCTGGGTTTGCGTCGGAGACAAAGCTGTATGCAAAGATATGTCCCCGGTTCTCGTCGGTCACTCGGATCCAATCCTTTTCCCACCTTCGCAGCGTAACATGTCGATCTGTCGACATGGCGGCGGCTTTGAAGGGGCTCGGCGCGTTGATGACACGCACCGTGATCACGTCGTCGCCCTCCATTTGTTCGACGAGGTACGTCTGCATAAAGGCCTCCCCAGCGCCACTGCAACCCTAACGTCAGTCAAAAAGTTCGGTTGCAGCGTAGCAAAGAGATTTCGACAAATGTGACGGACCGAAGAGGCGTGCGGGCGAGGGTTAGCCCTGGATCGACCAAGCGGCGCGCAGGTGGTTGGCTTGGGCGATCCTGACGCCACAAGCAGTCAGAGCGCCTCTGGTCGCTGTCACGAGCGCGGCATTGTCCTTGGCAGTCGTGCCATCGGCCAGGGTAAAATTGTTCTCGAAGCCGACGCGGGCATGACCGCCCAGCAGCGCACCGGCCGCAACGCAAGCGGTTTCCTGCCGACCGAAGGCACAGACCATCCAGTGCGCGAAGCGCGGGCGGTCCTGCGCAAGGAAGGGCAGCAGATCGGCCGGTCGCGAAACCTGTCCCGGCGTGTAGCGGCCGAGCACATAGAGCACCGGGATGTCGTCGAAAGGCACCAGCCCGCGCTGCTGCATGGCGGCCAGGGCCGACGCCTCTTCGGGCGCGTAAAGGATGATCTGAGGGGCGATCCGCTCGCTCTTCAACCACGCCAGGAACTGCGCGAAATCAGTCTCATGGGCAGCGTCCGGCACCAGTTCACGCAGCGCCAGCGAAACCGCCTCAGGGCGGGCAGCGCGCACCACCGCCATCTGCTCGGCCGGCTGGTAGCGGCCGATCGCTTCGCTGGTGATCTGGATGATCAGCCGCTCGCCCACCGCATCACGTATCGCTTTCGTCGTCTCGCGATAGGCGTGCGCGTCAAGCAAATGGCCGCCGTCGCGGTCGCGGACATGGGTATGGATCATGGCGGCGCCCGCCTCGAGGCAGGCGGCGGCAGTCCGGGCCAATTCCCAGGGGCCGATCGGCAGGGCAGGGTGGTCTTGCTTGCCACGCCGTCCACCATTCGGTGCAACGGCGATTGCCGTCGGTGCGATAAGTCCGGGGCCGGTCGCGTCCCTGTCGGCGGTCATAAGCTCAGTCCAATTGTTTCAAGTATTGCGCAGTGTGTAACATATGTTGCATGATAGGTTCGCTGCAAATCGCGCCATCGTCAATCGGGGAACGCATGACACACATCCTGCACCGCCAGATCCACGCGAGCCTGCCCGTCGCGGCTGGCGGCAAGGGCATCGAACTGTTCGACCGCGATGGCCGCGCCTATATCGACGCGTCAGGTGGCGCGGCGGTTTCCTGCCTCGGCCACGGCCATCCCGAGGTGACAGCCGCGCTCCATGCGCAGGCCGACAAGCTCGCCTATGCCCACACCAGCTTCTTCACCAACGAGCCGGCCGAGACATTGGCCGACAAGCTCGTCGCCGGCGCGCCACAAGGTATCAGCCACGGCTACTTCGTGTCCGGCGGCTCCGAAGCGGTGGAGGCGGCGCTCAAGATGGCCCGCCAGTTTTTCGTCGAGACCGGCAGGCCAGAGCGGCGAAACGTCATCGCCCGCCGCCAGAGCTATCACGGCAACACGCTCGGCGCTCTCGCTGCCGGGGGCAATGAGTGGCGCCGCGCCCAATTCCGCCCTTTGCTGATCGACACGCATCACATCGACCCATGCTATGCCTACCGCTACCAGAAAGCCGGTGAGAGCGAGGCGGCCTACGGACTGCGCGCCGCCCAGGCGCTCGAGGATAGAATTCTCGAACTCGGTCCGGACACTGTCATGGCCTTCGTCGCGGAACCTGTGGTCGGCGCGACAGCAGGAGCTGTGCCCGCGGTTCCCGGCTATTTCAGGCGCGTTCGCGAAATCTGCGACCGCTACGGTGTGCTCCTCATCCTCGATGAGGTGATGTGCGGCATGGGCCGCACCGGCACGCTGCACGCCTGCGAGCAGGACGGCGTCGCGCCCGACCTGATGACAATCGCCAAAGGGCTCGGTGGCGGCTACCAACCCATCGGTGCGGTGCTGCTTTCGCGCCGCATCTTCGACGCTTTCGCCGAAGGCTCCGGCTTCTTCCAGCATGGCCACACCTATATGTGCCACCCGATGGCCTGCGCGGCGGCGCTCGCCGTCCAGGAGGTGATTGCTCGCGACGATCTGCTTGCCAATGTCCGGGCGATGGGAGCGCATCTTTCGCGGCGACTGGGCGAACGGTTCGGCAACCATGCCCATATCGGCGACATTCGCGGGCGTGGCCTTTTCATGGGTGTAGAGTTGGTCGAGGATCGCTCGACCAAGGCGCCGTTCGAACCGAAGCGGAAGCTCAATGCGAAGATCAGGCGCGAGGCGATGGCGCGCGGCCTGCTGGTCTATCCCGCAGGGGGAACGATCGACGGCGTGCGCGGCGATCATGTGCTGCTGGCGCCGCCCTTCATCATAGACGCCGCGGCAATCGACGCGGTTGTCGAACGGCTCGGCGACGCGATAGACGCTGCAGTGGCATAGCGCCAGCGCTCTTCATTCCGGCAGATAGGCACCGAACGCCTGTAACTCCAGTTCCGTCTCCCTGACACGAGCCGCGGCTGCCGGCCCGCTGCGCGCCAGCATCGTTGCGGCCAGCGCTTCCACGATAGCCATGGCTGCGGCTACCGATGGGAAGAAGGACGGGCTGTCGGTAGAGAATCGCAAGACAACCTGCGCATGCCGCGCGATCGGAGCAGCCATGCTGTCGACGATCGCGACAATCGGAACGCTGTGTCGTTGCGCAGCCTCCACCACGGGCCCGAGTTCACGCGAATACGGCGAAAAGCCGATCGCGACGACCGCTTCCTTCTTTCCAAGCGCTGCGAGTTCCGCCTCGATCGCACCGCCGTCGCCGCCGAGCAGCGTGATCTCGCGCCGAAACATCCGGCAGAGATAGACAAGCGCGTGGGCGGGCGCGCGGCAGCTTCGGAACCCGGCGACACGTATGCGCTGAGCCTTCTCCAGTATCGCGCAGGCCCTTGCGATTTCTTCGCTGCCGTTGACGGCTTCGGCCGTCGCCAGATTGGCCACCGTCGTCCTCAGCGATTCGGCGAAGATCGTCTCCGACCTGCGCCTGACAAGCGCATCGGCCCTTGCCGCGAAAGGCGCCTTGCCGGAGCGCAGCCGGTCTTCGAACGGCTTGCGCAGCGCCGCCCAGTCGCCAAAACCCAGTCGCCGCGCCAGTCGCACGAAGGTCGTCGGTGTCACCTCTGATCTCGAGGCCAGCACCCGCATGGACACCAGCGCCACCTCGTCAGGGTGATCGACCAGGAAACGCGCCGCCTTGCGCAGTTCCGAGCTCAATTTTGGGAGTTCGGTCAGTATGCGCGCCAAAAGCGCGTCGAAACCCATCTCCCGACTGTCCATTGTAACAAGCATTTCCCTTGATTGATAAAGCGCAACAATCGTAGCATGCATCGACGTGCCTTGACACCAAAACACCGGACGGCCGCGACGGCACGCAAAGTACCAAGGGAGAACCAGATGAAACATGCCCGGACTGCACGCCTCGGAGCGCAGATCGCCGCCTTGTCGGCGGCGCTGCTGTTTTCGGCCAGCGCAATGGCGCAGCAGAATTTCGTTACCATCGGGACCGGTGGCGTCACCGGCGTCTACTATGCCGCCGGCGGCGCTATCTGCCGGTTGCTCAACAAGGATCGCAAGACACACGGCATCCGCTGCTCGGTCGAATCGACCGGCGGATCGGCATTCAACGTGAACACGATCAAGGAAGGCGAACTCGACTTCGGCATGGCCCAGTCGGACGTCCAGTACAACGCCTACAAGGGACTGGAATCATTCAAGGACGGTGGCCCCCATACCGACCTGCGCGCGGTCTTCTCGATCCATCCGGAGCCGTTCACGGTGCTGGCGCATCCCAATGCCGGCGTGACGAAGTTCGAGGATTTTAAGGGCAAGCGTTTCAACGTCGGCAATCCTGGTTCCGGGACGCGCGCTTCTATGGAGCGTCTGCTCGGTGCGATGGGCTGGACGTTGGCCGACTTTTCCCTCGCATCGGAGCTGAAGGCTGACGAGCACGGGCCGGCGCTCTGCGACGGCAAGATCGACGGGTTCTTCTACGGCGTCGGCCATCCTTCAGCGAACATCCAGGATCCGACGACCACCTGCGCCGCCAAGCTGGTGCCGTTGACTGGAGAAGTCGTGGACAAGCTTGTCGCCGAGAATCCGTACTACGCCAAGGCGATCATTCCGGGCGGACTCTACGCGAACAATCCCGACGATACCGGGACTTTCGGCGTGCTCGCCACGTTGGTCACTTCGGCCAAGGTTCCCGATGAGAGCGTCTATCAATTGACCAGGGCGGTGTTCGAGAACTTCGACGAGTTCAAGTCGCTGCATCCGGCCTTCGCCAATCTCGATCCCGCCAAGATGGTAGCGGAAGGAAATTCCGCGCCGCTGCATCCGGGCGCTGAAAAATACTTCAAGGAGAAGGGCTGGTTGAAGTAGGCTTCGTGACCTGACGACGGGCCGGCGGGTCCAGCTGATCCGCCGGGGCCATCCGCAACAGGAGACGACGTCATGAGCGAAGTGAAGGCACAACCGGCCGGCGTCGATCTCGAAGAGCTCGAACAACTTGTCGCGGAGGCCGACACGGGTGGCCGGCATCCGGCTGGAACGGTCGGGCGAATCCTGCTGTGGGTTGCAGTCGCGTGGTCGCTTTTCCAGCTCTGGTACGCTTCGCCTTTGCCGTTCGTGTTCGGCTTCGGCATCCTCAACGACACGGAAGCGCGCGCCATCCATCTCGGCTTTGCGCTGTTCTTGACCTTTCTCGCCTATCCGGCGCTAAGATCCTCGCCCCGCGATCACGTGCCGCTGCTCGACTGGGTGCTGGCCGTGGTCGGCGGATTTGCCGGCGCCTACCTTTTTCTCTTTTACGTCGTGCTTTCCGGACGGCCGGGCCAGCCGACCACGCTCGATCTGGTGACCGGCACCGTTGGCATCCTGTTGTTGCTCGAGGCGACGCGCCGTGCGCTCGGCCTGCCGATGGTTGTCGTGGCCTGTACCTTCATCTTCTACACCTTTGCCGGCCAGTACATGCCGGACGTGATTCAGCATCGCGGCGCATCGCTCACCAAGTTTCTCAACCATCAATGGCTGACGACCGAAGGCGTCTTCGGGATTGCACTTGGCGTGTCGACGAGTTTCGTCTTTCTGTTCGTCCTGTTCGGCACGCTTCTGGAAAAGGCAGGCGCCGGCAACTGGATGATGCAGATTTCCATCGCGCTGCTCGGCCACCTGCGCGGCGGCCCGGCGAAAGTCGCCGTGGTCTCATCGGCTCTCAACGGCGTCGTGTCCGGCTCGTCCGTCTCCAACGTGGTTTCAGGCGGCATCTTCACCATCCCGCTGATGAAGCGCACCGGCCTTTCCGGCGTCAAGGCGGGCGCCATCGAGGCTTCAGCCTCGATCAACGGCCAGATCATGCCGCCGGTCATGGGCGCGGCCGCCTTCCTGATGGTCGAATATGTCGGCATTCCCTATTCGGAGATCGTCAAGCACGCGCTGCTGCCGGCGGTCTTCTCCTATATCGCGCTGCTCTACATGGTTCATCTCGAAGCGATAAAGATGGGCCTGAAGACGATCCCGCAGCGTCCGACGCCGGCAAGAGAACGGATGCTGCGGATGGGACTGGGACTGTCGGGCAGCGTTCTCGCCGTCTGTATCGTCTATTACGGCATTGTTGCTATCCAGGCTGTCTTCGGTGGGGCCGCGCCGCCGGTGCTCGCAATCGCCGGCTTCGCTCTCTACGTCGCCTCGGTCTGGTATTCCTCGCGCTATCCGGATCTCGCGCTCGACGATCCGAACGCGCCAATCCTGGAACTGCCGCGCGCCTGGGACGTCACCCGGACCGGGCTCGACTTCCTCATCCCGATCGCGGTGCTTCTGTGGTGCCTGATGGTCGAGCAGATGTCGCCCGGCCTTTCGGCGTTCTGGGCGACCGTTTCAATCCTCGGGATCGTCGCCACCCGCAAGCCGCTGATGGCGGTGTTCCGTAAAGAAAATCTCGCCGCCTCAGTGCGGGCTGCCTGGGACGATCTGATCGACGGGCTGGCGCTCGGCGCCCGCAACATGATCGGCATCGGTATCGCCACGGCCACTGCCGGCATCGTCGTCGGCACGATCACGCTGACCGGTCTCGGCCTGATGATGACGGAACTCGTCGAGTTCATCTCCGGCGGCAATGTCATCCTGATGCTGATCCTCATCGCCGCGATCAGCCTTGTGCTCGGCATGGGCATCCCGACCACCGCAAACTACATTCTGGTCGCCACGCTGATGGCCCCGGTCGTGGTCGATCTCGGCGCGCAGGCCGGACTGCCAATCCCGCTGATCGCGGTCCACCTGTTCGTCTTCTACTTCGGCATCATGGCCGACATCACCCCGCCCGTCGGGCTGGCAGCGTTCGCGGCGGCGGCGATTTCCAAGGAGGATCCGATCGCCACCGGTTTCCAGGGCGCGCTCTATTCGCTGCGCACTGCGATCCTGCCGTTTGTTTTCATCTTCAATCCGGCGATCCTGCTGATCGGAGTCGACACCTGGCCGCAGACGATCTGGGTGGCAACGGTCTCGTTGATCGCCATCCTGCTGTTTTCGGCCGCGACCATGAACTGGTTCGTGACCAAAAGCCGCCTGTGGGAAAGTGCGGCGCTGCTGCTCATCTGCTTCACGCTGTTTCGGCCGGACTGGTGGCTCAACCAGGTGTCGCCGCCTTACGAGGAGTTGCCGGCGAGCGAGTTCCTGTCGGCGGTGGCTCAGACGCCGGCCGATGGCCGCATCAATTTCGTCGTCGAGGGTGTCGACCTCATGGGCGAGGATGTCCGCAAGACGGTCAACGTGCCGCTTGGCGAGCCGGGCGAGCCGCTGGAGCGGCTGCGCGGCATCGGCCTTACCATCACGCAAGCGGGCGACGCGCTGATGATCAGCAATGTCGATTTCGGATCCTACGCCAAGCGCATCGGGCTGGATGTCGGGTATGACGTGGTGGCGGTGCTCAGAAAGGCCGACCAGCCCTCGAGCCTCATTCCTATCGGCCTGGCGCTCGCTGCGACGGCCGGCGTCGCCGGGCTGCAGTTTGCGCGGGCGCGCAAGCAGGCCGACAGGAAGGAAACCGGGCCGGCAGGCTGAGACTGGAACGGTTGATACAGTTGGGAGGCGCCGGGAAAAACGCGTCAGTCGGCGGTCAGCACCACCTTGACGCTCTGCGAGCGGTCGGCGGCCAGGGCAAACGCATCGTAGGCCGAGGAGAGGGGGCGTTCGGCGGTCACCAGCTTTAGGACATCTATATCCCCGCTGACGATGAGGTCGACCGCCTCGTTGAATTCTGCGCCGAAACGAAACGTGCCGTTCAGATTGATTTCCTTGGCCATCACCGCATTGGCGGCCACCGGGATCTGACCACCCGGCAGATTGCCGACCTGAACGACCGTGCCGCCGCGCCGGACGCTGGCGATCGCCGCTGCGAGACCCGCGGCGGTGCCTGAAATCTCGAACGCGACATCGATCATCTTGTCGGCCGCGAGCGCCTTGAGTTCGTCGTCGCCGCCGAACAGGTTGATCGTCCTGTTTGCTCCAAGTTTGCTGGCGAAGGCGAGCGGCGCCTCGGCTATGTCGGCGACGGTGAGCTCGCCACAACCCTTGAGCCTGGCGGCGAGCATGGTCAGGAGCCCGATGGGGCCGGCGCCGATCAGGATGACGTTGCGGCCGGCAATGTCGCCGGCCCGCGCCACGGCATGCAGGCTGACGGCGAGCGGTTCGGCGAGCGCCGCCGCCTTGTAGGCGACAGCATGCGGGACTTTGATGCATTGCGCCGGCGTGGCATCGAACACGCTGGCAAAACCGCCTTGCATGTGCGGCGTTTTCGACGCCGAGCCCATGAAATAGATGTTTTCACAGAGATTGGCGCGGCCCTCTGCGCATCGGACGCATTGTCCGCACCAGCGCGACGGGTTGACCGCCACGCGACCACCGACGGCAAGTCCTGGCGCGTCCGCGTTGATTTCGACGATCTCTCCGGCGACCTCGTGGCCGAGCACGAGCGGCGACGTGACGACAAAGTCGCCGGTCCGCGCGTGGCGGAAATAGTGCAGGTCGGAACCGCAGATGCCGCCTGCGCCGAAGCGCACGCGCACCATTCCGGGCGCGAGGGGGCCGAGCGGATGCTCGACGACGCGCAGATCCTCAGGGCCAAAAAGCGTTGCGGCGATTGGACTGTCGATCAACGGATCAGCCCCATTTGCGTCGGCAGCCACAGCGTGATGGCGGGGACGAAGGTGATCAGGATCAGCGCGACGATCAGCGGCACGAGCCAGGGCAGAATTGCCATGGTGGTACGCTCGACCGACAGTTTTGCGACCCGCGAGAGGACGAACAGCACCATGCCGAGCGGCGGATGGAGCAGACCGATCATCAGATTGAGCGTCATGATCAGACCGAAATGCACCGGATCGATGCCGTAGAGAACCACGATCGGCAGGAGGATCGGCACAAGGATCGTGATGGCGGCGATCGTGTCGAGAAAACAACCGACGACCAGCATCAGGATGTTGACCAGGATCAGGAACACCCATTTGTTTTCGGTCAGCGATGTGATGAAGACCGAGAACAGCTGCGCCGCCTGGCTGACCGTGAGCAACCAGGCGAAGATCGACGCTGCGGTGACGATGAAAAGGACCGACGCCGTCGTCTCGATCGTGTCGAAACTGGCCTTGGCGAGGGCTGAAAGTGTCATCGTCCGATAACGCACAAGCCCGAGAAACAACGACCAGATGACGGCGGCCATGGCCGCTTCGGTCGGGGTGAACCAGCCCATGGTCATGCCGCCGATCAGGATGATCGGCGTCATCAGCGCCATGACGGCGGAAAAGTCGAAATACCAGTCGCAGGCGATCAGGACGACGAGCGCGATGCCAACGGCGATGTTGAGCGACAGTCCCATCTGGACAAGGACATAGACGGCCAGCGGAAAGCAGCACACGACGGCGACCTCGATCGAGGCGGCGGCGAGCCGGTTCAGTTTGAACGGTGTGTCCGAACCCCAGCCCCGGCGGTGGGCGAAGATCGCGACCGTCACCATCATCAGCGCCGTCATGACGACGCCGGGCAGGATGCCGGCCATGAACAGCGCGCCGATCGAGACGTTGGCCATCATGCCGTAGATGACGAAGGGCAGCGACGGCGGGAAGATCGGGCCGAGCGTCGAGGAGGCGGCGGTGACGCCGACCGCCGCCTCGACGGGATAGCCGTGGTCCTTCATCGCCTTGATCTCGATGGTGCCGATGCCGGCGGCGTCGGCAAGGGCTGCGCCCGACATGCCGGCGAAGACCACCGATCCGATGATGTTCACCTGCGCGAGGCCGCCCTTCATCCAGCCGACAAGCGCCAGCGCGAAGGAATAGATCCGCCCGGTGACACCGGCGATGTTCATGAGGTTGCCGGCAAAGATGAAGAACGGCACGGCAAGCAGCGGAAAGCTCTCGACACCGGCGATCATGCGCTGCGCGGCGATGATGTCAGGCGCCACGCCATAGAAGACGAGATAGAGCAGCGACGACACCGCCATCGACACAGCGACAGGCACGCCGACCAGCATCAGGACGAGAAAGGCTCCGATCAGAAGCAGCATGGCCTATTCCCCCAATCCGTCGAACGCGGCGGGGCGCTCCAGCGCCGAGTAGCCACGGCGAATGTTGCCGATGAAGACCTGGATGGCGCGCAGCATCATCAGCACGAAACCGGCGAAGACGGCGTAGAAGACGACGTTGCGCGGCAGGTTGATGGTGACCATCCGCTCGCGGTGGACGATCCCGACATAGCGCCAGAGGAGCCAGGACATGTAGGCGAAGAAGCAAATGGTAATCACATTGACCGCGAGCGCCAGGTAGCGCCCGGCCCCAGCGGGGAGATAGTGATAGAGCACGTCGACGTGGATGTGGCGCGTGGTGCGCGTGCACATGACCGAGCCCAGGAAGACCACGACGACGAGGCAGTTGATGGCGATCTCCTCGGTCCAGGCAAAACTGTTGTTCATGACGTAGCGCGTAAAGAACTGCAGGAACACGCAGAACGACATGCCCCAGAACACGGCGAGCGTGACCCAGTCCTCCACCGCGTATCGCGACAGATCGATGGGCGGCGCTTCTTCCTCGAAGGCATGCGCCAGTTCTTCTGCTGTAACCTGGGTGTGGACCTCTTGGGTCATCGGCAAGCTCCGGGCACTGTTGGACAGCGGGCTCGACAGACCCGACGCGCTTGTCGCGCCGGGCCCGGATCGATGCGGCTTACTTGACGGCGCGGATCGCCTCCCAATCCTCCTTGCGGTAGCCGAACTCCTCGAACGTCACCTTCTCCATCACGTTCTTTTCGAAATCGGCGCGATCGACTTCGGTGACGGTGAGACCGCGCTCCTTGAAGGTTTCGACCAAAGCCTTCTCGCGATCGACGATGATCTTGGTCGCTCGCGCGGCGGCTTCCTGCATCACCTCGGTGAAGATCGCCTTGTCCTCGTCCGACAATTGCGACCAGCGCGATTGCGACACGAGCGTGTTGAGATGATCGACGATGTGCCCGGTCAGGATAATGTGCTTTTGCACTTCGTAGAATTTTTTGGCGTCGATCGTCGTCAGCGGGTTTTCCTGCGCTTCCACCGTACCCTGCTGCAAGGCGAGATAGACCTCGGCGAAGGCGATCGGCGCGGTGTTGGCACCGCAGGCGCGCGGCATGGCGAGATAGGCCGGCACATCAGGCACGCGGATCTTCAGGCCCTGCATGTCGGCGCATTTCTCGATCGGCCGGTTGGAGGTCGTGTGACGCGTGCCGTAGTAGGTGGTCGCGGTGATGTGATGGCCGGAGGCCTCTTCGAAGCCGGCGGTCAACTCCTTGTATTTGGCGCTCTTGGTGTAAGCGAGCAGGTGATCCGCGTCGCGGAAAGTGAACGGGAAGTAGGTCACGCCGATCGGCGGGTATTCGCGGGCGGCGAAGCTCGATCCGGAGATGATGATGTCGACCGTGCCGAGGGTCAGCCCCTGGTTGATGTCGGCTTCCTTGCCGAGTTGCGAAGCCGGGAAGACGTCGATCGTATAGCGGCCGTCGGTGCGCTTCTTGATCTCCTCTGCCGCCCACACCGACTCGGTGTGGAAGGGTTCGGACGTTTCGTAGACATGGGCCCATTTCAGCGCGGTTTGTGCAGAGGCCGAAGCCATGGGCAGAGCGATTGCGGCGATCGTGCCGAGCAGAACGGCGTATTTCCTCAACATCATATTCCTCCCTGTGAATGGATTGACGGTGCCGACAGGACCCTCCCGGTCGGCTGACTCCTATCCCGCGACCTCCCTGGCCGCGGATTTCTCACCGAAATTGCGTGAGAATCTCAGTTGCGACTGACGCAGATGTTCTTGCATGGCGGCCTTGGCCCGTTCAGGGTCGCGCGCCGCGATCGCGTCGCGCACGGCGCGATGCTCCTCCGCGGCGGCCCGCCAGGACTCCCTGTTCTCGAAATAGCTCGACAGGCGTTCGAAACATGGGTTCATGCGCTGGTCGAAGAGCTCGCCAATGCAGCGCACCAGCACGGCGTTTCCGAGAATGCCCGCCACTATCGTATGGAACTCGCGGTCGAGCGCGATCGTCATCCTGGTCGGGCGAGGTATGTCCTCCATGCGGCGCAGCACGTCGTCCATATGTTCGATGTCGATCGGCCGGGCATGGAGGGCGGCTTCGGCGGCGATCGCCCCTTCGATGAACTCGCGCGCCCGCAACAGCTCGAACGGGCCTTCATCCATTTCTGCCGTCAAAATTTCGGCGCGCGGCGGTTCGGTGACGTAGATGCCCGAGCCGACGCGAATGCGTATGCGCCCCTCGACCTCGAGCGCGATCAGCGCTTCACGGACGGTCGGGCGGGAGATGCCAAGCTGATCGGCCAGCTCGCGCTCGGTCGGCAGCCGATCGCCGACTGCGAACTCACCCGCGTCGATCAGCTGCCTGAGCTGATCGGCGATCTGTCGGTAAAGTCGACGCGGTTCAACGGCCTGGATCGGCATTGTTACCCAGTTCTACTTCAACGGAATCATCTGGCAGATCCCGGATCGGTAAATTGGTCTGACCTATTGATCGAAACCTGCCGCGAAAAAGGCTGAGAGTCAAGTAGCAGAGAACGCCGATGGGAACCCATTCTCCGTGACTTTCTTGCAAACGACGGATCGGCCATGGCTGGACGGCAACTCTTGAACTTCCAGCAGCTGGAAGGATTATCGCGTGGTTTCCGCCGGCGGACAGCCGAATTATTTCACCATCAACGGCCGCGCCTATCCTTCGAGGGACACGATCAGGATGAAAGTCGGCGAAACTCTGAAAGTGCGCTTCATCGGCACCAATGTGCCACTTATGGCAGCGGATCATGCAGAGGCGACTTCCGGCACCGTAGCATATCTCACCTGCGCAATGAGTATAGACTGAGAGGGGCGCCAGGGCAGCTAGGGGAGCCGTGTCATCGAGCCAGTGGATAGGCCTGCGGCGACTTCCGATATGCCTCTTCACAACGCGGCGAACAAAACCATGGCCCTTCTGGGGCGGCCCGTCGATAGGATGCATACGGAGCATGCATCTTGCACACTGGATCGATCCAGGCCGGGTCAGGCGAGGGGGCAAGTTCGATCTCGTAAAGAGGGATTTCATCAGCTACCGACCGCAGCGCCACCTCTCCAAGATCCCGCACCAAGATGCCTTTGGCGGCAGCGGCGTCGGCAATGGGTTGAGTCGCAAGCAATTGACCGGGGGACGCAAGCGCAGCAATACGTGCCGCTATGTTGACGGTCGATCCAAACAGATCACCTGCCCTGCGGATGACCGGTCCATGGTTCAGCGCCGACCGGGTGAGCGGAAGGCGCGGTTCTTCCCGGCATGCCTGCAACAGCGTTCCAAGCGCCTGGATCGCTAACTCCGGCTCCGGAAACGAGAGCATCGCTTCATCCCCGATCCACTTGATCGGAGGCTCGTAGCCAGCAAGCGCCTCGCGGACCATGCTCTCGAAAATCTCGAGCACATCGATTGCCGCTGCATCTCCATAAACGTCCGCGATGGCGCTAAAGCCCGCAAGATCGATGAATGCCACCGTAGCCGAAGCGCCGACGGAACTCTGCGTCTGGCTCATATCCCTGTCCATGCGAAGTTATTTAGCGCCTGTAACACGGTTTCGCGAATCTCGGACGCGATCGTCAGCGCTCCAGGGCGTCGGTACGCCACACCGCAGACCTCCCTTCGAGTGAAATTGGAGAAGGCGTTAGCCGCCTGTTTCCTCGGGAACACTTTGGTCTCGCAAAGTGTTTTGCCGCGTGGCAAAGGCGAAAGGGAGCGTGAACATGCGCGCAGTCATCATTGGTGCAGGCATCGCCGGACTTGCAGTTGCCAGGGGCCTGCGACTCCTCGGATGGGAGACCGAGATTTACGAGCAGGCGAGCGAACTGAAACCTCTGGGTGCGGGTCTCAGTCTCAGCGCCAATGCGCTTCGTGCCCTTCGTACGCTCGGCCTATATGAAGCGGTTGTGGCCGAGGCGCAGCCAATACACAGACTCGACCTTCTCGACGACAAGGGACAAGTTCTCCAATCCACGGATTTTCAGCGCTTCAGTCAGCTATATGGTCACCTCAGCATGGCCGTGCTGCACCGTGGCGATCTCCACAAGGCCCTTCTTTCGGAACTACCGCGTTCTGTCATCCGCACCGACATGGAATGCGTGGATGCACGGCAGGTTGGTGAGAATATTGCCCTGCGCTTCGCAAATGGGGAGATTGTGGAAAGCGAGCTGGTGCTCGCTTGCGATGGCATTCACTCCGCGGTTCGTAGGGCGCTGTTTCCGCAGTCGCGCGAGCATTTCGCCCGCTACACCTGCTGGCGCGCCATCGCGCCCGGTTTCCCGCAAGGAATGGACCCGACGCGTCTTACCGAAAGCTGGGGGGCCGGAAAACGCATCGGCCTGGCCGCGATCCCCGGCGAAAGGATCTACTGGTTTGCTTGCTGTGGCGCGAATCACCGGGACGACCCCAAGCTGGCTCAGGCCGATCTTGCAGAAGTGCAGGCGATGTTTTCCGGATTTCACGAGCCAGTCCCGGAGGTCCTTGATCGGACACCGGCGGACTCGCTGATCTGGACGGATATACTCGATCTCGATCCAATGCCCTCGTTTACGCACGGAAAGGCGGTTTTGCTTGGCGACGCCGCGCATGCGGTGACGCCCGATCTAGGACAAGGAGCCGGACTTGCGATCGAAGACGCGGCCGTTCTTGCAGCGTTGTTCGGGCGGCTTCCGACCGACCGGGCCATCCGCGAGTATGACAAGCGCCGTCTCAGCAGGGCACATAGGGTCGCGGCTGAATCGCGCCTCTATGCGAAAGTGGCGCAGTGGCAGAACCCGCTTGTCGTCCCGCTACGCAACTTGCTGGTAAAGAGCATACCGGAGCGTTTCATGGACCGGCAGCTCGAGGCGGTTCTCGATATCGATTTCGAGCCTGTCAGGAACGCCGCCTAGCGCCGGCGATTAAACGCACACCAATCGTCCAATTTTTCTTGTCGGCGGCATAGTGGCCAAGGCCCTGGCGGCAGGTGAAGGGGCGCCCATCTCATCCTGCGGCAGCCCACAGGGGGACACGCTGGCCATATCGCGGCGGAAGTAAGCGATCATTTTGCAGAAAGCCACTTGACCTTCCAGTAACTGGAAACCGTAGGTGGAAGGGGAGTTGCCCATTTAGGAGTGCCCCATGATCGACCGTCACGATGATGCCACCCACACCGACGCATCGCATGGCTCGTGCTGTTCCTCGCACGCGCCGGCCGCTGCCTCAATCGTCGTCACTCGCGATCCAGTGTGCGGCATGACAGTCGATCCAGCGGCGGGAAAGCCGTCAGCGACCTTGGGCGGCCACAGCTATCATTTCTGTTCGGAAGGCTGCCGGACCAAGTTCCAGAAGGAGCCAGAAGCCTTTCTGAATGCAACCGATCCGGTTTGCGGGATGAAAGTCGAGCGCTCCACGGCGAAGCATTTCGTGCGGCATGAGGGCAAGGGTTTTTACTTCTGCTCCGCCGGGTGCAAAGCCAAGTTCGAGGCCGATCCTCAGAAATATCTGAGCGGCCAGCCAGCGCCGGAGCCGATGCCGAAGGGCACGCAATATACTTGCCCGATGCATCCCGAGATTGTCCGCGACAAGCCCGGCTCCTGCCCGATCTGCGGCATGGCGCTGGAGCCGATGGGCGTGCCGACCGGCGACGAAGGTCCCAATCCGGAACTCGTCGACTTCACCCGCCGCTTTTGGGTAAGTGCCGTCCTGTCGATCCCGCTGCTTCTGATCACCATGGGACCGATGCTGGGCCTGCCGTTCCGCGACTGGCTCGGCGAACATCCGGCAGCCTGGATTGAGTTGGCGCTGGCGACCCCGGTGGTGCTCTGGGCGGCGATCCCCTTCTTCCATCGCGGCTGGGAGTCGATCGTCAACCGCAGTCCGAACATGTGGACGCTGATCTCGATCGGCGTCGGCACGGCCTATGTCTACAGCGTCGTGGCGACGTTATTCCCCAATCTCTTCCCGCACCAGTTTCGCGGCCACGGTGGCACGGTTCCGGTCTATTTCGAGGCAGCCGCAGTAATCGTCGCGCTGGTCTTTCTCGGCCAGGTGCTGGAGTTGAAGGCAAGGGAGCGCACCGGCTCGGCGATCCGCGCGCTTCTCGACTTGGCGCCGAAGACGGCCAGGCGAATTGCGGCGGACGGTTCGGAGGCAGACGTGCCGCTCGATGAAGTCAAGGCCGGCGAGCGGCTCCGCGTGCGGCCCGGCGACAGTGTGCCGGTCGACGGCACGGTGCTCGAAGGCCGCTCCTCGGTCGACGAATCGATGCTGAGCGGCGAACCTGTCCCCGTCGAGAAGACGCAAGGCGACTTTGTGACCGGCGGCACGCTCAACAAGAACGGAACGCTGGTCATGCGCGCCGAAAAGGTCGGCGCCGATACGATGCTGTCGCGCATCGTCGAAATGGTTGCCAAGGCGCAGCGCAGCAGAGCGCCCATCCAGGGACTTGCCGACCGCGTCTCCTATTACTTCGTGCCTACTGTCGTTCTGGTCGCCATCGTCGCCTTCATCGTCTGGGCCATCTATGGGCCTCAGCCGAGCATGGTCTTCGCCATCGTTTCGGCCGTCTCGGTGCTGATCATCGCCTGTCCCTGCGCGCTTGGGTTGGCGACGCCAATGTCGATTATGACCGCCACGGGACGCGGCGCGCAGGCTGGCGTGCTGATCAAGGAGGCCGAAGCGCTGGAGCGCTTCTCCAAGGTCGACACGCTGATCGTCGACAAGACCGGCACGCTGACCGAGGGCAAGCCCAAGTTGACCGACGTCGTCGGGTTCGATGGCTTTGACGAGGCCGAACTTCTCGGCCTTGCCGCCAGCCTAGAGAAGGGTTCGGAGCACCCGCTTGCCGAGGCGATCGTCGATGGCGCGCGGGAGCGCGGCGCGACCGTCGAAGACGCAGCGGATTTCGAGGCCGTCACGGGCAAGGGCGTCACGGGAACGGTCAAGGGCCGCGCCGTTTCGCTCGGCAATCAGGCGCTGATGGACGATCTGGGCATCGGCCTGGAGGTGGCGAAGGAGCGTGCCGACGCGCTGCGTTCCGACGGCAAGACGGTGATGTTCGTCGCGGCCGACGGCAGGCTTGCCGGTTTCGTCGCCGTGGCCGATCCGATCAAGGCGACGACGGTGGAAGCGATCCGCGCCCTGCACGACAGCGGGCTCAGGATCATTATGGCGACGGGCGACAACGAGCGCACAGCGAAAGCGGTGGCGGCGAAGCTCGGCATCGACGAGGTGCGCGCCGACATGCTGCCGGAGAGCAAGAAGGCGCTGATCGACGAACTGCATGCGAAGGGCGCGGGCGTCGCGATGGCCGGCGACGGCGTGAACGACGCACCGGCGCTGGCGGCGGCCGATATCGGCATCGCGATGGGAACCGGCGCCGACGTGGCGGTCGAGAGCGCCGGCATCACGTTGGTCAAAGGCGACCTCAACGGCATCGTCCGGGCGCGGCGGCTGTCGCAGGCGACGATCCGCAATATCAAGCAGAACCTGTTCTTCGCCTTCGTCTACAACGCACTCGGCGTGCCGGTAGCGGCGGGCATCCTCTACCCGATCTTCGGCACGCTGCTGTCACCGATGATCGCGGCAGCGGCAATGAGCCTTTCGTCGGTTTCCGTGATCGGAAACGCGCTGC
Source organism: Mesorhizobium sp. WSM4806 (assembly GCF_055811635.1). NCBI lineage: Bacteria > Pseudomonadati > Pseudomonadota > Alphaproteobacteria > Hyphomicrobiales > Phyllobacteriaceae > Mesorhizobium > Mesorhizobium sp. WSM4806. Next base: position 34,258 of record NZ_JBVVQZ010000024.1, read on the forward strand.
GACTTCGTTCCTTGAAGCTTTGAGGTCAGACCATGAACATAGGAACCGCCGCAGAAAAGTCCGGCCTGCCGCCAAAGACCATCCGATACTACGAAGACATCGGTCTTCTTAGGCCTGATCGTGCCGACAACGGGTACCGGGATTATTCGACGGCCGACGTCCATCGCCTGCGCTTCCTGCAGCGGTCCCGAAGTCTTGGCTTCTCTGTGGAGGAATGCCGACAACTCCTTTCGCTCTACCGCGACAAGGAGCGCGAGAGCGCGGATGTGAAGGCCATAGCGGAAGCCAAGCTCGCTGAAATCGACCGGAAACTGGCGGACCTCGCCGGACTGCGGGACATGCTTCGGCATCTCGCCGACCATTGCAACGGCGATGACCGACCTGATTGCCCGATCATCGACGGGCTTGCTGGACACGGCACGGTTCAGTGAGGCGCGTCCCCATCATTGCAGCAGTCCTTGTTACCGCCGGGATCGCCGCCGGGACGGCGCTCCCGAAGACAGCCGTCGCCCCAGTCGTCGCCGAGCGCCAAGCGTCGATGAAGGCGATGGCGAGCGCCGCCAAGACCATCTCCGAAATTTTTGCCGGCAAGGTGGCCTACGATGCCGCAGCCTTCAAGGCGGCAACCGAGACCATTCGCCGCCGGTCCGGAAGTGCCATGGTAGACGCATTTCCAGCGGACTCGCTTGGTGAACCCTCGGCCGCTAAGGCGGATATCGGTCAGTCCCAAGAAGAATTCGCCGCGCTCGCTCGCCATCTCGAAAGCCTGGCTGCGGCGCTGTCAGATGCGGCTGACGATGCGCCCGAAGGCATTACGGAAGCCATGAGGATGAAACCCGGAATGGCAATGGGCAGCAGCCTGCTCGGAAAACGGGCTGGCGGCGCGGCCGATTCCGATCCTTCGAAGATCCCAGCCGAACACGTATTCCATCTGATGCTGCAGAACTGCACGAACTGCCACGCCAAGTTCAGGGAGAAACGGCAGTAGGCAAGGCATCGACTTCACCCGATGCCGGACTAGGTGACATTGACGACAATCGACAGGAATCCTGCAATGTTCGTACAGCCCGTCGACTACTTCCTCGCAGTCTGGTTCGTTCTGGCGGGCCTGAGCACGGCCTATGTTGCGTGGGACCAGTTCCGCAACAACCCCGAACCCGTGGTGATGAAATGGGGTTTCATCCTGGTCACGCTTTATATGGGGCCGCTGGGACTGCTGATTTACGTGCTGGCCGACAAGGAGCCTCGGCCAGGCGAACACGAGGCGTTCACCAAGCCGCTCTGGAAGCAAGGAGTCGGCTCGACGATCCACTGTGTCGCCGGAGACGCCACCGGCATCATCCTCGCGGCGGCAATCACCGCCGCTCTTGGGCTGCCGATGTGGATCGATCTCATTGTCGAGTATGTTGCCGGATTCGCATTCGGCCTGTTCATCTTCCAGTCGCTGTTCATGAAATCGATGATGGGCGGCACCTACTGGGAGAATGTCCGCAAGAGCTTCATGCCGGAATTCATCAGCATGAATTTCATGATGGCGGGCATGGCGCCGATCATGAGCTTCCTGATGATGGGCAGCGACATGCGGGCCATGGAACCGACCGAGCTCCTGTTCTGGGGCGTGATGTCGTTCGGCGTGATCGTTGGATTCGTCACCGCATATCCCGCCAACATATGGATGGTGGCCCGTGGACTGAAGCACGGGCTGATGACCGAACGCGAACCGGAGCTCGACAAGGCAAGGGAAGGCAGGCGCGAGCACGCACATAGCGGCGCGAAAGCCGGGATGGTGGGGCAACACGCTTACGCGCGCCTCGATGAACATGCCAAGCCCAGACATGCCAACCCAGGCGGCAATCCCGGGCCTGGCCATCATGGATCCGGCCATGGCTCCTCCCACGGCGATGGGGGAGGAGGGTTGCGTGGTTCGCATGGCGGTCACAACGGTATGGAACCGGATGCAACTGTGCCGCAACTCGCGGCCTTCGGCGGCGTGTCCGTACTCGCGCTGGCGCTCGGCATGATCGCTCCGGCCAACTGGGTGAACCTCACCCTCAGCGCGCGAGACGTAGGCGGCGCCATCATGCCGCCCGGCATGATCATGGACCGCGACACGCCGGCTGCAGCGATGCTGGACATGGCCGCCGTGCATCCTCGCCTGATCACGGCCAGCCATGGCTTGGAGGTTCGCGGCGACCGGGAACTGGAAGCCAGGATGGAGAACGGGGTAAAGGTGTTCGACCTGGAAACCTCGGTCATCCGCTGGGCGATCTTGCCAGACGTGAAAGTCGACGCCTATGCGATCAACGGCCAGGTTCCCGGCCCACGGCTGCATATCCGGCAAGGCGACCGGGTGCGCATCAACGTCACGAATCGCCTGCCGGAGAGTACGACCATCCATTGGCACGGGTTGATCCTGCCGAACGAAATGGACGGCCCGGCCGAGATCACGCAGGAGCCGATCCCGCCCGGCGGCAGCTACCGATACGAATTTACGGCAGGCCAATCGGGAACCTACTTCTATCACTCGCATGACCATGTCGATCGCCAGCAGGCGCTCGGACTCTACGGTGCACTCATCATCGATCCCGCCAATCCCCAGGACGAGATTGCGGCAGACCACGACTATGTTATCCAGCTTCAGGAATGGCTGATGCGGGAGGGCCTGACTTTTCCGTCGATGCCGATGGACGGCGGGCAGCCGAATTATTTCACCATCAACGGCCGCGCCTATCCGTCGACGGACACGATCAGGATGAAGGTCGGCGAAACTCTGAAGGTGCGCTTCATCGGCACCAATAATGGGTTTATCCACCCTATGCACATCCACGGCGGTCCCTTCGAAGTTGTCGCCCGCGACGGCGAGACCATCCCGGCGTCGGCACGATTCCTTGCCGACACAGTCAACGTCGGACCAGGGCAACGCTACGATGTCGTCTGGCGGGCACGTCGGCCCGGAAAATGGCTGATCCATTGCCATATCGGGCATCATACGACCAACAACAATGTCGAAGAGAAGGGCGGTGGCGGACTGATGGTCGTAATCGATGTGCAACCCTGAAGCCCGCTCCGCAAGGCGAAACGTAGATGGATATCCTTGCCATCTACGGCGGCCTGTTTGCTCTTGCCTTCGCTGCGGCGACCATCCTCCCGGCGCAGTCGGAGGCCGCCCTTGCAGGGCTCCTCGCCATGGATTCGTTCTCGCCCGCAATGCTGGTTCTTGTCGCCAGCCTGGGCAACGTCCTGGGTTCTGTGGTGAACTGGGGTCTTGGTCGAGGGATCGAACGCTTCCGGGACAGGCCCTGGTTTCCGCTGCGTCCCGCGACGCTCAACCGCGCCACGAACTGGTATCGCCGTTATGGAAGGTGGTCGCTCCTGTTAAGCTGGATGCCGATCGTCGGCGATCCACTGACCATGGTCGCTGGGGTTTTGCGCGAGCCGCTATGGAGCTTTGTCGTAATCGTCGCCCTCGCGAAGGTTTCGCGTTATCTGGTTGTCGCCGGAGCGGTGCTGGGCCTGATGTAAAACCGAAATCGCGGACATCGCAGCAGGCGTTGCGTTCACTTTTTGGTTGCAATGCAACAAAGCGGCCGCGGCGACCTTGACAAATCAGACGAACAATTGTCGGAAGGGTGCGATGAGGACTCTTGGTCGAACTACGATCCTAGGAAGCATACCGCTCCGAGCAATGCTGGCGGTCGTGTTCCTGGTCGTGTCGGCTCTTCAGCCTGGTCTGTTCGCCGCAGCCAATGCCACGGGTTTTCATGCCGGGGCGGATATTCAGGCCGGGGTGGATCTCCAGGCCGAGACACCCGCACACGATATGGGCCATCACGGCGCAACGGCGGACGACGCGGACACGTCGGAGCATCATCACGGCGACAAGCAATCCTCTGACAAAACCTGCGAAGTCCATTGTGCACCGGCACATGCGGTGCCGGTCGAATGCCCTGACTTGGAGCATGTTGTCTCCCGCTGCTTTGCGTCGGTCGTTGCCGTGACTTTGCCGCTTGGCGAATACGCAGCGCTGATAAGGCCCCCCAAACACATCTGAACTGACGCGCCCTCTTCGGGCGTTCGCGCGCAGCGTCGGGAATCCGTTCCCGCGCGGCCAAACGCATACGTCATGCTTCAGGTCTACAATGAAAATCGCAAGCTCCGCGATGCTCGCATCGCTGTTAGTTACCGGATGTGCGGCGACCACGCCACCGGACATCCTTCCCACCTTCAATCCGGCCGATCCGGCAATGGGCGTCCGTGATGCGCACTACCATCCGGTCGTCGTCTATAGCCACCGGGAGCCAGTCGACCCGCAGAATTGGCGGCGTCTCAATGAAGAACGCTCCTCTGCGAACCCGGGAGCCGGATCATGAAGCGCCGGCCCCTGACCATAGCTGCGATGGTAACCATCCCGCTGATCGCTGCCGGATGCACGACAAGCGGGGCCCTTGATGGCATCTCAGCCCCCATGGCTGGTTTCACGACAGTCGCGGCACGTGCCGAATCCGTGACCGGCAAGAAAACCGTCTGGGTGCAATCCAGCGAGGAAGCGCGGACGGTTTCAGAGCGCGTGAAAAGCCTCGTCCAGAAGAAAACAATCGGTCCAGACACCGCGGTGCAGGTCGCCTTGCTCAACAACAAGGGCCTGCAGGCCGCCTACACCGAGATCGGCCTGTCGGCGGCCGACATGTGGCAGGAATCGATGCTCGTCAATCCGACGATCTCGATCGGCATGATCGGCGTCGATCCTGTGCGGACGATTGAAGGAGCGGTGGTCAGCAACATCCTTGCGCTGGCGACTCACAAGCGGCGCATCGCAGTCGCGGATGCACGTTTTCGTCAGGCCCAGCTCCGCGCCGCCGAAGAAACGTTACGACTGGCCGCGGACACGCGGCGGGCCTGGATCAACGCCGTCTCGGCCTGGGAGAGCGTTTCCTATCTGAGCAAGGCGCAAGCCGCCGCCGATGCTGCCTCCGAACTCGCTCAAAAACTTGGAGAGACGGGCGCCTTCACAAAGACCGGCCAAGCCCGCGAACACGTCTTCTATGCCGAGATCACCGGTCAGGCGGCGGAGGCGCGGCTCGCCGCCCGCACCGCCAAGGAAGAGCTCACCCGGCTGATGGGTCTATGGGGACCGGATGTCGATTACTCAGTCCCCAACATGCTTCCAGCCTTGCCCAAAGGCGCCAAGGCCAAACGCGCAATCGAGGCGGAGGCGCTAAGAAATCGCGTCGACCTTGAGATCGCGAAACTAGAGCTGGAAGCGCTGGCGAAATCCTACGGTCTGACCGAGGCGACGCGCTACGTCAGCGATCTGGAGTTACTTTCCGGTGTGGAGGTGGAACGCGAGGAGTCGGAGGAGGGTGCGACGGAAACGAGTGTCTCACCCACTCTCGAGCTCGAGTTCGTCATTCCGATTTTTGACACCGGCGAGGCACGCATGCGCAAGGCCGAGCTTGGTTACATGCAAGCCGCAAATCGGATGGCCGAAAAGGCGGTCAACATCCGGTCGGAGGCCAGATCCGCCTATGACGCCTACCGTTCGACTTACGACATTGCCCGGCACTATCGGAACAATGTCGTGCCGCTGCGAACAAAGATCGAGGCGGAGTCGCTCCTCACCTACAACGGCATGATCACCAACACGTTCGAGCTGCTGGCGGACACACGCGCGAAAATCAGCTCGATCATGCTTTCCCTCAACGCCAAGCGCAATTTCTGGCTGGCCGACGTCGACCTCGGGACCGCCATCCACGGTGGCGGCGCAGGCTCGCCCGGCGGCGGCGACGCACCGGCAGCAGCCGAAGCGGGCGCCGAAGGCCACTGAACCTCAAGGAGAAGAAAATGCTTTCAAGACGTCAGTTGCTTGGCGCGGGAGCCCTGCTCGCCGGCGCCACTGCATGGACCAAAACGTCCGCGATGGGGCTGCCCGACGCTGCAATCATGGAGTCCCCCGACATGCAGCCTCCGATCTTCCCGACGAGCGGACCGGACTACCAGCCGGTCGTGACGCTCAACGGCTGGACCCTTCCGCAGCGCATGAACAACGGCGTGAAGGAGTTCCATCTGGTGGCCGAGCCGGTCGAGCGCGAGATGTCGCCCGGCATGACTGCCTATCTCTGGGGCTACAACGGTCAATCTCCCGGCCCGACCATAGAGGCGGTCGAGGGCGATCGAGTCCGCATCTTCGTAACAAACAAGCTGCCGGAGCACACGACGATCCATTGGCACGGCATGATCCTGCCCAACGGCATGGACGGAGTGACCGGTCTAACCCAGCCCGGCATCCCGCCCGGCAAGACCTTCGTCTACGAGTTCGACCTCGTGAAGAGCGGCACATTCATGTACCACCCGCACGCCGACGAAATGGTCCAGATGGCCATGGGCATGATGGGCTTCTTCGTCATTCATCCCAAAGACCCGAAGTTCATGCGCGTGGACCGCGATTTCGTATTCCTGCTGAACGCCTTCGACATCGAACCGGGGTCGTACGTCCCGCGCATCATGGAGATGACGGATTTCAATCTCTGGGCATGGAACAGCCGCGTTTTTCCCGGAATCAGCCATCTTCCAGTGGCGAAAAACGACCGGGTCAGGGTCCGGGTGGGCAACCTGACCATGACCAATCATCCGATCCACATGCATGGCTACGATTTCGAGGTGACCTGCACCGATGGCGGCTGGGTCCGGCCGGAGGCGCGGTGGCCGGAGGTGTCGATCGACATCCCCGTCGGCGCCATGCGGGCATATGAGTTCGAAGCCAAATACGAGGGCGACTGGGCGATTCATTGCCATAAGTCGCACCACACAATGAACGCCATGGGCCACGACGTTCCCACGTTTATCGGCGTCGACAACTCGAAGGTCACCGACAAAATCCGCCGGGTCCAGCCCGAATACATGGCAATGGGTGACCGCGGCATGGCCGACATGGGCGAGATGGAGATGCCGCTTCCCGACAACACGATCCCGATGATGACCGGCTGGGGCCAATTCGGCGCCATCGAGATGGGCGGCATGTTCTCGGTCGTGAAGGTTCGCGAGGGCCTTGCCTCGAACGATTACGCCGATCCGGGATGGTACCAGCATCCGGAGGGAACCGTGGCTTACGAGTGGAAGGGGGATGTCCCCGCTCCGACGAAATCAGGCGACGCAAAAACGATGGCCCCGGCAGCGCACGGCGGTCACGGCAAACAGGGATGAGAACCGAAACCCCTCAACCTCAACCATGAGAGAAAGTGCAGCATGAAACATTTAATCGCAGCGGCCGTTTTGATGGCGGTCAGTTCGGGAACAGCTCTTGCCGGTGGAACGCATGCCGGAGGCCATGGCGACAAGGCCGCCACGATGCCGATCGGCAGCCCTGGCCAGGCTGGCAAGGCAAAGCGGACCATCAACATCTCGATGTCGGAGAAGGACGATGGAAAAATGTTGTTCCAGCCGGCCGTGCTCAAGGTGAAGAAGGGCGAGACCGTTCGCCTGGAGTTCGTCAACAAGGGCCAAGTCGACCACGAATTCGTCATGGACGTCCATGACGGGATCATGGAGCACAAGGCGCTGATGGAGAAATTCCCCGAGATGGAGCACGCCGATCCCAATTCGATCCGGCTGGCGCCCGGCGCCAGAGGCGAGATCATCTGGACGTTCGCCAACGCCGGCGAATTCGGCTTCGCCTGCCTGATCCCGGGTCACTACGATTCCGGCATGAAGGGCGATATCACCGTCGCCCACTAACCCCCAAAATCGCAAAGGAAGCAGTCATGAAGATATTGATAAGAGCATTCTCGACCCTCGCGCTCGCGCTCGCCATCGGCGGGAGCGCGTTCGCACAGGAATACGTGAAAGGCGAAGTCGTCAAGGTCGACGCCAAACAGAAGAAGCTGACGATCAAGCATGAGCCGCTGACCAATCTCGACATGCCCGCGATGACGATGGTGTTCGTCGTCGCGGAGGACGGCATGATCGAGAAGGTCAAAGCGGGTCAGGCAATCGAGTTTGCAGCCGACCGCGTCAACGGGCGCATCACGGTCACCGATATCAAGTGATCCACGACTAGCGCCCCCGGGTGGAAAAAAAACCCCCGCCCCCGGCCGCAAAGGCAAAAAAACGCGTAAATACGAGGGGGGCGGGGAGAATTTTTTTCAGATATTATGTTTAGAATCGTGAGGTGGGGGACGGCGTATT
>NZ_JBVVQZ010000024.1:42448-105026 GCF_055811635.1 Mesorhizobium sp. WSM4806
TATTCTTTTTCCCCCCCCCCCCCTCCCCGGGCCCAACCCGGCAACAAAAAAAAACTTCACCCCCTCCCCGGGCGGGTTTTAAAAAACCCCCCCGCGGCCGCCGTCCGATCAGGCAAAAACGCGCTTCATGACGAGGGGGCCGTGCAGAATGTTATCCAGAGATTCTCTTTCCAATCGTCAGGTGCGGAACGGCTTAGAGGCATCTCTATAGGATATCTTCGCGCGCCCACGCTCACCATACGCCGGATAATTGCAGCGAACGCGTGCACGATGCTTGCCGGTATCTTCATACCTGATGGCGCCGTTCGCGTCTGTTTCGACTAAGCCAATAGCGACGTCGAAGTCATAGTCCCCATCTCGCGAGACGCTGTTGTTCAGGATGCTGAGCTGGGACCGAGGTGGCATCTGGAAAATTGGCAGTGTAAAGATCAGCTGCTCCGCCGCCATCAAGGGCGTAGCCACCAACACGCCGGCAAAGAATGCAATGGCGCGCATTTCCTCCTGGGGAGGCGAGACCATTGCCTCTCGCGTCGACATTCGATTCACTGTTCCAGGCAGTGGGCCGAGGCATTCAGCTGCGTTTTGCGTTGCATGTCTCCTTCCTTTCGTCATATCGAGTCAGACCATCAATGGCAAATCCTCCGCGCCGACCGACAAATCCACTGGCTGCTGCCGAAGCCGCCTTCAAGCCTGCCAAGAAGCCGATCGCACCGATTCGCGAAACCGCAACTGCTCCAAATGTCAGAGAGCTTGTTTCAATCAGGATTGATCGAGCTGTCTTGGATTATTTCCAGGGCGACGGACCGGGCTGGCAGGACCGTATTAACGACGCTTTGCGGGCCATGGTCGAGAAGCGGATCGCCGCCGAGGACGACCGTCCGGACAAGGTCACCTAACGGAAAATGTGAGCGCCTGGCGCGATCGCGGGACGGGTTTCGGTCAAGCCGGCAAGGATCGCAGTCCGGTCGGAGGGCTCGTCTCAGGCACCGGCGCCGGGGCAAGCTGCTTGGCCATGTCGATGAGCGGCAGCCTGATGATCGCGCGAAGGCCGTTGCTCCGGTTTTCCAGCACGATGTCGCCGCCATGGTGGCGGGCGATGGCGCGGGCAATTGACAGGCCGAGCCCGACGCCGCCGGTCTCCCGGTTGCGCGACTGCTCCAGGCGGAAGAAGGGCGCGAACACCTGTTCCATGTCGGCTTGCGGAATGCCGGGCCCGGCGTCCTCGACCACGATGTCCAGGCTGTCGGTGCGCCTGACCAGGCTCACCCTGGCCTGCTCGCCATAGCGGACGGCATTTTCGACGAGGTTGCGGATCGCCCGGCGCAGCGAGTCCGGCCGGCAGCGATACAGCACCTTTGGCCCGTCGCTGACGGTGATGTTTTGGCCCAGCTCCGCGAGGTCGTCGCAGAGGCTGCCGACCAGCGCCGAAAGATCGACGGTTCGCGTCTCCTCCACCGCGGCGTCCTCGCGCGCGAAGGCGAGCGCTGCTTCCGTCATCGTCTGGATTTCCTCGATGGTCTTCAGCATTTTTTCCTGAAGATCGTGATCCTGGACGAACTCGGCGCGCAGCCGCAGCGAGGTCAGCGGCGTGCGCAGGTCGTGGCTGATCGCCGCCAGCATGCGCGTGCGGTCCTCGACGAAGCGCTGCAGGCGCTCCTGCATGCGGTTGAACGCCTCGGCGGTCTGGCGGATGTCGTCCGGCCCTGATTCCGGCAGCCGTGGCACGGCCTCGCCGCGGCCGAACAGTTCCGCGGCATTGGCGAGCCGTCGCAGCGGACGCGCGATTGCCTGCGCCCCGAAAATCGCTATGGCGGACAGGATGAGTGCGGTGAGCGCCAGCGATATCGCCGATTGCGCGGTCCAGAAGGCGCTCGGCATCACCTTGGCGTAGGCGGCATTCAGCCAGGTGCTGTCGTCAAGGCGGACGGAAAGCCCCATGCCGTTTGGGGCGCCGTCCAGATACAGAAACTTGGCAGGTCGCGTGAACGGGCTGCCACTGCCGGACAGGTCCAGCATGCGCGGCGGCACCGAAGGATCGGCGGCAGCGACCGCGTTCGAGGCCTGCCCGTTCATGTAGGCTGCATATTTGGCGGCAATGCCGGGCAGCGGCTTGGCGAGTTGCGTCAGCGCCTCCTGTTGCCAGGCGAGGGGGTTGCTCGGCCCGTCGTGCGAGGTCCAGAAGCGCGTATAGGCCGTGCCGCTGACGTTGAGGATGTCGGGTCGAAGCGAGGGCGGCGTCGTGTCCAGCAAAATGGCAAGCGAGGACGTGCGGCTGACGAACTCGCCCTTGGCCGCCGCGTGCAGGGCTTGTCCGCGCTCGTCCCACGAGATCAGGAAGGTGATCGCCTGCGACAGGGCGAGCGCAAGCAGCACCAGCATGAGGAAGCGGACCGCCAGGCTGCGTCTCCATAACAGCATCATGCCTGGGCCACCTCGGCGGTGAAGCAGTAGCCGCCGCCCCAGTGCGTCTTGATCAGCATCGGATTCTTCGGGTCCGCCTCGATCTTCTTGCGCAGCCGGCTCACCTGGTTGTCGACGGCCCGGTCGAAACCGTCGGCCGAGCGCCCGACGGTGAGGTCGAGCAACTGATCCCGGCTGAGCACGATTCCGACATGCTCGATAAAAGCGGTGAGAAGGCGGAATTCGGCCGTGCTGAGCGCGACCGCCACGCCGTCGAGCCCGACCAGCTCGCGGCGGCCGACATTCAGCGTCCAGCGGTCGAAGCGCAGCGCGTTCGACTTGAGCCGACCGCGCTGCGGCGGCAGGCTGTGGACGCGCCTGAGCACAGCCTTGATCCGCGCCAGCAATTCCCGCGGATTGAACGGCTTCGTCAGGTAGTCGTCGGCCCCGATCTCGAGGCCGACGATCCGGTCGACCTCCTCGGCCATGGCGGTAAGGAAGATGATCGGAACGTCAACCGTTCCGCGCACGTGCCGGCAGGCGGCAATGCCGTCCTCGCCAGGCATCATGACGTCGAGGACGATAAGATCGGGCAGGCTGCGGTCGAGCAGCCGCTTGAGCGCGGCCGTGCTGTCGGCGACGCTGACGCGATAACCCTGCTGCGTGAGGTATTTCCCCACGAGATCGCGGATGTCCCTGTGGTCGTCGACGACCGCAATGTGCTGCGCCACTTCCATGCAATGCTCCAAGGTCGCCGCTGAATAGTCGGTCAGTATCGACGATATCTAGTTTGCGTCTACACGGATGATCACCTTCCGCGCCATGGCGGCAATCTCGCCCGACATCAACAAAGCGTGAGAAGTGTAACGAAATGTATCAGAGCACTGCGCCCGCGACAACTTGCGATGAACTGCCGGTGTTCGGGACAAGGTTCTGCGACAGCTCCCGCCTAACTTGGCCCCGTCGCTAGCCGGGACGTCCGGTCTTTGTCGCCAGGGGCGGCATCCAGACTCGGTCCTCGCCAGCCTTTGATCGAAAGGATTGCACAATGGCCAGATTGATCATCAACGGCATGCCACGTGACATCGAGGTCGATCCGGACACGCCGCTGCTGTGGGTGATCCGCGAGCAGATCGGGCTTACCGGAACGAAGTACGGTTGCGGCGTTGCCGCCTGCGGCGCCTGCACCATCCATATAGACGGCGTCGCCACGCGCTCCTGCGTGCTTCCGGTGAGCGCGGTCGAGCCCGACCAGCAAATCACCACCATCGAGGGGCTTTCGCCGGACAGCTCGCATCCGGTCCAGCAGGCCTGGCTGGCGCTCGACGTGCCGCAATGCGGCTACTGCCAGGCCGGCATGATCATGGCTGCGGCGGGTCTGCTCATGCAGAACCCGAACCCCGCGGACGAGGACATCAACGCCGAGATCACCAACATCTGCCGATGCGGCACCTACAACCGGGTGCGCGCCGCGATCAAGCTGGCCGCCAAAGCCGGCGAAGCAACGCAACGCGGCTGAGGAGAACAGTCATGAACGCCACAATTTCCCTCTCCCGCCGCAGCTTCATCATTGGCGTGGCCGCCTCGGCCGGCGGCTTGTCCCTCGGATTCAACGTGCCGTTCATCAAGCCGGCACGCGCCGAGGGCAGCGAGGCGGCGCCGGAGATCAATGCCTGGGTGGTGATCAGGCCCGACGATACCGTGGTCATCCGCATCGCCCGCTCCGAGATGGGGCAGGGGACGCTGACCGGCCTGGCGCAACTCGTCGCCGAGGAGCTGAACTGCGACTGGTCCAAGGTCACGACGGAATACCCGTCGCCGGCCCAGAACCTGGCGCGCGACCGCGTGTGGGGGAATTTCTCGACCGGCGGCAGCCGCGGCATCCGCGAGTCGCACGAGTATGTGCGCATTGGCGGCGCCGTTGCGCGCGAGATGCTGATCGCCGCCGCGGCCGCCGAATGGGGCGTGCCGGCCAGCGAATGCACCGCAAGGATGGGCATGGTCACGCATGCAGCGTCGGATCGCGCCACCTTTTATGGACAGCTGGCTGCCGCCGCCGCGCGAATGACGCCGCCCGCCAATGTCACGCTCAAGGACCCGAAGGATTGGACCATAGCCGGCAAGCCGCTGCCGCGGCTCGACACGGCCGACAAGCTTAACGGCAGCCAGGTCTACGGCGCCGATCTCAAGCTGCCGAACATGCTCAACGCGGCGATCCGGGCCTGCCCGTATTTCGGCGGCAAGGTGGCGAGCTTTGACGCGGCGGTGGCGGCGGGCATGCCGGGCGTGCGCACTGTCGTTCAGGTCGACGAGACCGCCGTTGCGGTTGTCGCCGACACCTGGTGGCGGGCGAAGACCGCTCTCGATGCCTTGCCGATCGTCTGGGACGAAGGTCCCAACAGGCAGGTCACCAGCGCCTCGATCGCGGCGATGCTCGAAGAGGGACTCGCCGCAAATGACGCCTTCATCGGCGCCAGGCAAGGTGACGCCGGTGCTGCCCTGTCCGCCGCCGGCCGGACGGTCACGGCGACCTACGCCTTCCCCTACCAGAACCACGCGACCATGGAGCCGATGAACGCGACGGCGCTCTACACGCCGGAGCGCTGCGAGGTGTGGGTGCCGACCCAGAATGGCGAGGCCAGCCTTGCGGCAGCGGCCGAGGCCGCCGGCCTGCCGGTGCAGCTATGCGAGGTGCACAAGATCCATCTCGGCGGCGGCTTCGGCCGACGCGGCAACTTCCAGGACTATGTGCGCCAGGCGGTCAGCATTGCCAAGCAGGTGCCGGGAACGCCGGTAAAGCTCATGTGGTCGCGCGAAGAGGATATGCTGCACGGCGCCTATCACCCGACCACCCGATGCCGGCTGACGGGCGCGCTCGACGCGGACGGCAATTTGACCGCTCTGCACATGCGCATATCCGGCCAGTCGATCCTTGCCGCGGTGCGGCCGCAGGGCATGCAGAACGGCATGGACCCGGTGGTCTTCCAGGGCCTCGTCCTCAGCGGCACCGAAGGCACGCTGGGCTATACGGTGGACAATCTGCTTGTCGACCATGCCATGCGCAACCCGCCGATCCCGCCAGGTTTTTGGCGCGGCGTCAACCTCAACCAGAACGCGCTTTACGTCGAGTGTTTCATGGACGAACTCGCCCATGCGGCCGGCGTCGACCCGCTCGCCTTCCGCCGCAAGCTGATGGCCAAACATCCAAAACATCTCGCGGTGCTGGAGGCGGTTGCCGAACGGATCGGCTGGGACACCCCGCCCGCGGCCGGCATTCACCGCGGCCTGGCGCAGATCATGGGTTTCGGCAGTTATGTGGCGGCGGCAGCGGAGGTTTCGGTGACTGATGGGCAGCTCAGGATCCATCGCATCGTGGCGGCCACCGACCCGGGTCATGTCGTCAACCCCGCCCAAGTCGAGCGGCAAATCGAGGGCTCCTTCGTCTATGGCCTTTCCGCCTGCATCTACGGCGAATGCACGGTCAATGGCGGCCGCATGGAGCAGGAAAACTTCGACAGCTACGAGGTCCTGCGCATGGCCGAAATGCCTGATGTGGAGACGATCATCCTGCCGTCCGGTGGCTTCTGGGGCGGCGTCGGCGAGCCGACCATCGCGGTCGCCGCGCCGGCCGTCCTCAATGCGATCTTCGCCGCCACCGGAAAACGCATCCGCACGCTGCCGCTGAAGAACCATGACCTCGCCTGATATGAGGCGCGCGAAGAACAGGCCTGGCGGACGGGCGCTCGCGCCTGTCCTGCTTGCGGCGCCTGTCCTGCTTGCGGCGCTTGCGGCCAGCGCGCCGGCATGGGCCGACGCGGCGCCTGGTGCTACGGCATGCACCGGCTGTCACGGGCCGGCGGCACTCGGCTCAGCCATCCCTTCGCTCGACGGCCACGCGGCAGACGACATCGTCGCCCAGATGCAAGCCTTCCGTTCCGGTGAGCGCAAGGCAACGGTCATGGACCGCATCGCCAGGGGATTTACCGAGGCGGAGACGCGCGCCATCGCCGAATGGCTCGCCAAGCCGGAGGCCGTACGCCATGCCCAGCCGTAGAGCCCTGATCGGCGGCGTGGCGGCTAGCGTCGCCGCGGCCGTCCTTGCCGCGCCGCAGCTGCGCGCACAGACGCAGCCCGGCGTGGTCATTGTCGGCGGCGGCTTTGCCGGGGCAAGCTGCGCCCGCGCGCTGAAACGGCTGGATCGCGATCTTGCGGTGACGCTGATCGAGCCAGAGCCCGCCTATCTGGCCTGCCCGTTCAGCAATGCCGTGATTGCCGGGCTGCGTGGCATCGAGGCGCAGACTTTCAGCTATGACCAGTTCGGCGACATCGCGCTGATCCGCAAGCGGGCTGTCGCCGTCGATGCCGAGCGCTGGCGTGTTCGCCTGGAGGATGGCACGGACATCGACTACGACAGGCTGGTGCTGGCGCCCGGCATCGACCTGCGCTTCGACGCCTTGCCGGGCTACGACGAGGCGGCGGCGGCGATCATGCCGCATGCGTGGAAGGCTGGCGCGCAGACGCTGCTGCTGCGCGACCAGCTCGCGGCGATGCCGGACGGTGGGGTCGTCATCCTCGCCGCGCCAGCCAATCCGTTTCGCTGCCCGCCCGGTCCCTACGAGCGGGCAAGCCTGATCGCGCATTATCTCAAGACCAGCAAACCCAGATCCAAACTGATCATCCTCGACGCCAAGGACGCCTTTTCGAAGCAGCGGCTGTTCGAAGCGGCCTGGCAAGAACTCTATCCCGGCTTGATCGAATGGGTGCCGCTGTCGTCGGGCGGCAGGGTGACGGAAGTCGACCCGGCGACGAGGACGCTGGTGACCGAGTTCGGCGATCACAAGGCGGATGTCGCCAATGTGATCCCGCCGCAGCGTGCGGGCGCGATTGCGCAGTCGGCCGGCGTTGCCGACCAGACGGGCTGGTGCCCGATCGACCCGGTCACCTTCGAGTCCCGCCTGCAGCCGGCGATCCACGTCATCGGCGATGCGGCGATCGGCGGGGCGATGCCGAAATCCGCCTTCAGCGCCAACGCCCAGGCAAAAGCTTGCGCCGCCGCGGTCGCCGCCCTGGTCAGGGAGCGGCAGCCGGCGCAGCCGAAGCTCATCAACACCTGCTACAGCCTGGTCGCGCCCGGTTACGGCATTTCGATCGCCGGCGTCTACCAGCCGCGTGACGGCCTGCTTGCCGAAGTGGAGGGTGCGGCCGGCACCAGCCCGCTCGAAGCGCCGCTTTCCGTGCGCGAACTGGAAGCGGTCTATGCGCAGGATTGGTTCCGGACGATCACCAGTGAAGTGTTCGGATGATGAGGGTGGCTTTTCTGGCTCTGATGGGATTGCAGCTTGCGGCCTCGCCCGGTGCCGGCGAGGAGACGGGGTCTTATGTCGTGACCGGCGATGCGATCATGCAACCTCTGATTGTCGACAAGGGTGATCCGACGCGCGGCGCCGCGCTGATCGCGGACCGGCAGCGCAGCCTCTGCACGCTCTGCCACAGCGGGCCGTTTCCCGACGCGCATCTGCACGGCACGCTGGCGCCCGACCTGACCGGCGTCGGGGCAAGACTTTCGGAAGGCCAGATCCGGCTGCGCGTCGTCGACATGAAGCGGCTCGTGCCGAACACGATCATGCCTTCCTACTATCGGGTCGCGGATGAGCAGGGCCGGCGCGTCGCCACCGTCTGGCGCAGCAAGGCGATCCTGGGCGGCGCCGATATCGAGGATATCGTCGCCTATCTCACGACGCTGAAGGGGTGATCATGCACCAAGACCCGCTTCGAGTTTACGCAGGCCTGGGAGTTTACGCAGGCCTGGTTGGGCGGCGGCAGTTTCTTCGGGCCGGCATGACCGGCCTGCTGGCGATCAGCCTGCCGCGCTGGGCCGTTGCCCGTCCGAGCCTCGAGGAAGCGATCCGGACCTTCACCGGGGGCGCCAACGTTCTCGATGGCCGCGTCCGGCTCGACCTGCCGCCTCTGGTAGAGAACGGCAACGCGGTCGGGATCACAGTCGTCGCCGAGAGCCCGATGACCGAAGACGACCATGTCCGGCGCATCGCGGTCTTCAACGAGAAAAACCCGGAGGCGAATGTCGCGGTTTTGCACCTCGGGGCGCGCTCCGGCCGCGCCATGGTCTCGACGCGGATCCGGCTCGCGACCTCGCAGGTCGTTGTCGCGGTCGCTGAGATGAGCGACGGCAGCTTCTGGTCGAGCCGGGCGAGCGCCATCGTCACGCTGGCCGCCTGTATCGAGGACCTTTCATAATGGCGCGCGCGCTCGTCAATGTGCCGAAAGTGGCCAGGCAGGGCGAAGTCGTCGAGATCAAGGCGATGATCGCCCATCCCATGGAAACCGGCTATCGTATCGGCCCGAACGGCTCCAACATCCCCCGCGACATCATCCGCCGTTTCACCTGCACCTACAATGGCGAGGAGGTGTTTTCGGCCGATCTCTTTCCAGCGGTATCGGCCAATCCGTTCATTGCCTTCACGCTCGTTGCCACGACGAGCGGCACGATCGACTTCACCTGGACCGACGATGCCGGGAAGACCCAAACGGCGTCGGCGACGATCACGGTGAGCTGATGCGCGCCCTCGCGGGCCTGGTGGGGATTATCGCGGCGGTCGTCTGCGGCATTGCCATCGCCGCCGACATCGAAGACGTCGAGAAGCGCTCCGGCTTCGACTTCATGACGCCGCAGACGCAGGCGCTGCAGGCCGACGACATGAGCAATCCCGGCATGCTGTGGGTGCTGCAGGGCGAACAGCTCTGGCAACAGGCGCAGGGCAGGGCGGATGTCGCCTGCTCCGGCTGCCATGACGATGCCCGCCAGACGATGCGCGGCGTTGCCGCGCGCTACCCGGCCTTTGACGCGGCGACCGGCCGGCCGATCGACCTTGCCGGGCGCATCAACTCCTGTCGAGCGGAGCGGCAGCAGGCCGAGCCGCTGGCGCCGGAGTCCGACGCTTTGCTCGCCCTGACGGCCTATGTGACGCATCAGTCGCGCGGCATGCCAATCACACCGGCGACCGACGCCCGGCTCGCGCCGTTTCGCGACAACGGCCGGCGTCTGTTCCAGAGCCGCATCGGACAGCTCGAGCTTTCCTGCGCCTCCTGCCATGACGACAATTGGGGCAAACGGCTTGGCGGCAGTGTCATCCCGCAGGCGCATCCGACCGGCTATCCGCTCTACCGCCTGGAATGGCAGACGGTCGGCTCGCTGCAGCGGCGCCTGCGCAACTGCATGATCGGGGTCAGAGCCGAGCCCTTCGAATTCGGCGCAGCCGAACTCGTCGACCTGGAGCTCCATCTGACGGAGCGGGCCCGCGGCCTTCTGGTCGAGACGCCGGCCGTGCGGCCGTGATGCCGGGCTGTGGCCGTCGTTTCCTGCCTAGAACAAAGCGGCTATCACCGCGATCAGGGCGACTGCAAGCGCGACAAGGCTTGGAACCATCACCGCAACGCCGGACACAGTCGCCAGCCCCGCTATCCAGTCAAATTTTCTGTCGGCAGTTTCGCCCATTGTCGCTTCCCTTAGAGATCAACGCCTGTTCGGTGATGGCTGTTCCACATCCGGCAGCGGGGTGTCGGCCGCCTCGTTGAGAAGCACCCGCTCCGCTGCTCCGTCCAGGTCCTCGAGCTGGCCGCTTTTCATCGACCATAGGAAGGCGAGAAGCCCAACCAGGCCCATGCCGAGTGCTACGGGGACCAGCCAGGCGAGCAGGCTCATGCAGCCTCCGCGAGATGAGTGGACGTCACGCCACCTTGTATTCCTTGCGGATCTCGGCTCGGACCCGAAAGACGAAGCGCATTGGCAACCACCAGGATGGATGATGTGGACATCGCCACCGCCGCGACCAGCGGCGTAACGTGGCCTGTAACCGCGAGCGGGAGGGCCAGCGCATTGTAAAGGATGGAGAGCCCAATGTTCTGGGTGACGAGCTGCCTGGCCTTGCGGGCAATGGTGATCGCTTTCGGAACGCTGTCCAGGCTGGAGCCCAGGAACACGAGATCGGCCGCGTTGCGCCCGACGTCCGCGGCCGAGGAGGGCGCCATCGACACGTGAGCCGTTCCCAATGCGGGCGCGTCGTTGAGGCCGTCACCGACCATCAGCACCTTGCGGCCCTGCGCGCGCAGGACTTCCAACCGCGCGACTTTGTCGCGAGGAAGCATCCCGGCAGTGGCTGCTGCTACGCCGAGCATGCCTGCCACCTTCCTTACCTCCGTTTCCACGTCTCCGGACAGGATCTCGACGCCGAGGCCGAGACTGCGCAGGCGCTTTGTAGCGGCGGCGGCTCCGAGACGGAGGCTGTCGGAAATCCGGAACGCGCCGAGGACGCGGCCGTCAGCCGACAACCAGGCTTCGGCCGAGGCGGAACCGGCAGTGGAGCGGGCGTCGACCCAAGATTGGCGGCCGAGCCTGTAAACGCGGCCGCCGACCGTGCCTTCGATGCCGTTTCCGGGCTCCTCCCGAATCTGCTCGACGGCAGCCTGCCCGGCCGGATGCAGCGCCGCCACCGCTCGCGAGGCAGGATGCCGAGAGAACCGGGCAAGCGCGGAGGCCGCTTCGATCTCGTCGTCCGGCACCGTGAAAGACGCCACTTTTGTCAGGCCTGAGGTGAGCGTACCCGTCTTGTCCAGTGCGACGTGATCGACTTCGGCCAGCCGTTCCAAAGCCGCGCCGTCCTTGAGGGTCACACCGAGAGCGAAGAGACGCCGCGCAGCGACGGCTTGGACCATCGGCACGGCCAGGCCCAACGCGCATGGGCAGGTGATGATGAGGACGGCGATCGCCACCGTCAGTGATCGGTGCAAGTCTCCGGTGGTGATCATCCACCCTGCAAAGGTGGCGAAGGCAAGCAGATGGACCACCGGCGAATAAAGCGAGGCGGCCCGGTCGGCGATGCGCCGATAACGGGCGCGGCCGCCTTCGGCAGCCTCCATCAACCGCATCATGTCAGCAAGGAAGGACTCTTTCTGAGGTCGGTCGACACGCAACGTCAGCGGCCCGTCGAGGTTGAGCGATCCCGACAGCACGCTGGCCCCCGGTCGGACCGACTCCGGGGCGGACTCGCCCGTCACAACCGACAGGTCGAGCGAGGCGTTTCCGGAAATTACGGTGCCATCGGCCGGCACGCGCTCTCCCGCGAGAACAAGGACAGTCTCGCCGCTGCGGATAGCGGATACGTCGCGATATTCGCGTTCGCCATCGGGCGTGAGCACCGTGGCGCCTCGCGGCATCATCCGCGCGAGCGACCTGACCGCTTCGCGAGCGCGTCCGCGCATCGCCTGGTCCACAGCGCGTCCAGCCAGCAGGAAGAACAGCAAGGATGTCACCGCATCGAAGTAAGCATGGGCTCCGCCCGTCACCGTATCGTATGCGCTGAGGCCGAATGCGAGCAGCACGCCGACGCTGATCGGCACGTCCATGTTCGTCCGGCCGCCGCGCAGGGCGCTCCACGCGGAAGCGAAGAAAATCCGGCCCGAATAGGCCAGCGTCGGCAACGCGAGGGCCGTGGAGATCAGGTGGAATGCGTGCCTCGTGCCGGCGTCCGCTCCCGACCAGACCGAGACGGAAAGAAGCATGATATTCATGGCGGCGAAGCCGGCAACGGCCGTGGCGCGCAGCAAGCGGCCCATCTCCGGATCGCCGTCTCCGTTCTCAGGCTCGGCGAGTGTTGCTTCGTAACCGGCTTTTCGAAGCGTTTCGATCATCGGCGGCACGGCGCCGTCCCGCCGCCACTTCACTACGACACGTTTTGCGGTCAGGTTCACCCGTGCGGAAACGATGCCCTCGACTTGGCTGAGCAAGCCTTCGATCGCGCCGATGCAGCCTGCGCAATGCACCTGAGGGACGGAAAAGTCCGTCTGAATCGTACCATCGTCGAGATCTCGGCTCGCAAAGACCACCTCTTGCGAGACGATCTCGCGCCGCCCGGGCCCAATCATCAGGGCCGCCTCGGATCCCGGCGCGCAGCAACTCATCGATCAGGCCTCCGGCCGGGCCACTGCCCGGTAGGCGTGCCATGTCGCGTGTCCGAGCAGCGGGAAGATGACGATCATGCCGATAAGGCCAGTGGCGACGCAGATGCCGAAAAGCACGAGCACCATGGCACCCCAGGCGATCATCGGCGGCAGGTTGTTCCACACCATTTTCATGCTCGTGGCCATCGCGGTCAGAGCATCGACGCGCCGGTCAAGCAGCATAGGAACGGCAAACACGCTGATCGAAAACGCGAAGGATGCGAACAGACCGCCGATCGCCGTTCCTATGATCAACATCGCCCATCCCGACGGCGTGCCAATCAGTATCCCGATCACATTGTCGAGGCCCGGAAACGCCGTCACGCCAAAAAACAGCGCCCACAGGAGAACCGCCGCCCGCATCCAGAGCAGCATCAGGAGACAGAGAAGCAGGCCCGTGAAGAAGATCTGCGCGCCCGCTCTCGGTCGCACATGAAGCATCGAAGCAAGCCCGATTTCGCGGCCTTCGCCGATCGCGCGGCTCTTCTCGTAAAGCCCGATCGCCAGGAACGGTGCGACGATCAGGAAGCCGGCAAGCGATGGGAACAGGATATAGTCGCGACCGAACTCGACGAGGGTCCACACGAACGCCACCGAAAGCACGAAAACGCCGACACCGTAAGCGAGGCTGGAGGCGGGGCGGGTCCAGAAATCGCGCCAGCCCTCAGCGAGCCAACGCAATCCTTCCAGGACCGGAAGGTGGCGTTGAAGCTTGGGATCCCGGGTTTCCCCGATGCCGGATGTCTCGCTCAGCAGCCAGTAGGATTCGTCGGCCTCGCCCATGTCTTTCTCCTTCAGCAGGCTGACTTGGCGGCGCGATATCCGCCGCCGTCGCTGGTATCCTTCACGTGCGCCACGCAGTCCGGCTGCGATTGGAACGCCACGTAGACAAGATGCGCGTTGGCGCCGGCGAAGAGCAGCAGCCCCGCCGGGACGAGCAACCAGAGGATCCATCCGCCGGGAAGGCGAGTGCTTCTGCGGGGGGTCATGGCTGGCGCGTCCCCAGGTCATGGACAAAAAGCGCAAGTGTCCGAATTTCCGCGGTGGTCAGCCGCTCGTCCCAGGTCGGCATGTGGCCTTGCCGGCCACCGTGGACGGAAGCGATGATGGTGTCCATGCTTCCGCCGTAGATCCAGTACGCGTCGGTCAGGTTCGGCGCTCCGACCTCGCGATTGCCTTGCGCGTTCTCGCCATGACAGGCCGCGCATGTCGTCACGAAGACTTCCTTGCCGGCGTTGATGCGGCCGAGGTTCTGCGGTGTCGAGGTGTCGGGATTTGTCAGCGAGTAGACATAGGCGGCAACGTCGCGCACCTGGTTCCGGTCGAGCATGTCGTCGCGGCCGAAAGCAGGCATCTGCCCGATACGGCTTTCGGGATGGGCGGTGTTGATGCCGACGCGCATCGTCTGCTCGATCAGCTGGGGACCGCCGCCCCACAGCCAGTCGTCGTCCGTGAGATCGGGATAGTTCGCGCCGCCCTTGCCGTCGCGTCCGTGGCAGGCGGCGCAGTTGTCGCCGAACAGCTGCTGCCCGGTGTGACGGACGGTCTGCATCAGAGCTTCGTCCGCCATGATGGCGTCGTAAGGTTCGGATTCGAGCCGGGCCGTCCAGGCGGCGCGCTCGCGCTGGCCTTCAATCACCCGTGCTTCAACCGTCGTCTGCTGATCAACGCCTAGAAGCCCTTTGGTGTATGTCGTTCCCAACGGCCATGCCGGCACAAGGAACCACCATGCGAGCGCCCAGATATGCGTGACGATCAGGAACATCAGGACCCCGCGCGGGACCGGCGTGTCCAATTCCTTGATGCCGTTCCACTCGTGGCCAGTCGTTTCGCGGCCGGTAGCGGGATCGCGTTCGCTTACTTCCATGGCTTGTCGTCCCGATCGAGGATGCTGGTCTTGGCCCTGTCGAAACGTTTTCGGTTGGACGGCCAGAAGGCGTAGACAACGACACAGAGGAAGAAGCCCATCAGGTAGAAAAGGCCCCAGCTCTTGGACAGGGCAACGAGCGTGTCGTGGTCGAAATCCATCATCGGTCCTCCCGTCAGCTTTCCGGGTCCGGCTTCTTTTCCGGCGCCGCCGTATCCTCGTACGCGGCTCCCGTCAGCCTGCCCAGCACCTGCAGGTAGGCCACCAGCGCGTCCATCTCGGTGACGTGTGTGGTGACGCCGTCGAATGCGCTCACCTGGGTTTTGTCACCATACCGCTCAGTCACCCCGCTTGAGAAATCAGTGTCGGGGGTCGCCTGCCCGTAGGCGTCGCGGGCAGCGTTTTCCACCATCGCCTCGGTATAGGGTACGCCGAGTGCCCGCTGGGCCGCCAGATGCTGCGGCAGGTCGTCCGTCTTCAGCGTCGTGCGGGCAAGCCAGGTATAGGCGGGCATGTTCGATTCCGGCACGACGTCGCGTGGATTCGTCAGATGTGCGACATGCCAGAAATCCGAATATTTTCCCCCAACACGCGCAAGGTCGGGTCCGGTCCGCTTCGACCCCCAGAGCATCGGCCGGTCGTATTGGGATTCCACGGCGAGCGAATACGGACCGTAGCGCTCGACCTCGTCGCGCAGGGTGCGGATCATCTGACTGTGACAGGCGTAACAGCCTTCACGGACATAGATGTTGCGGCCCGCGAGCTCCAGCGGGGTGTAAACCCGCATGTCGGGCGCCTGCTCGACGGTTTCGTCGATGGTGAACAGGGGAGCAATCTCGACGATGCCGCCAACGCTGGCCGCAGCTATTATTCCAAGTACGAAGAGGATCGCGGACCGCTCGATCTTGCGGTGGAAAAGTTCAGGCATCCGTCATTCTCCCGGTACTGCGGCGGGGATGACGGGTGCGTCTGTCTCACGGGCTGCCGCGAGCGGCACCATACGGACCGTCATCCAGATGTTGTAGCAGCCGACCAGTGCGCCCAGCAGGAACAGCAGTCCGCCGATGGCGCGGGCAATATAGTATGGATACATTGCCACCAGTGAATCGACGAACGAATAGGCGAGAGAGCCTTCCTCGGTATAGGTTCGCCACATCAGACCCTGGATGATGCCGGAATTCCACATCGCGAAGACGTAGATCAGCGTTCCGGCGATCGCGAGCCAGAAATGGACCTCGACGAGCGCGGCCGAATACATCCGCTCGCGCTTCCAGAGCGCCGGGACGAGCGTGTAGACGGAGCCGAAGGTGATGAGCGCGACCCATCCCAACGCTCCGGCATGGACGTGGCCGACTGTCCAATCAGTGTAGTGCGAGAGAGAGTTCACCGGTCTGATCGCCATGAACGAGCCCTCGAAGGTGGAGAGCCCATAGAAGACTGCCGCGGCCATCATGAATCGCAGGGTCGCATCGTTACGGACCCGGTGCCAGGCGCCGTTGAGGGTCAGCAGCGCGTTACCCGCGGATGCCCACGAAGGCACGAGAAGCATCACGGAAAAGGTCATGCCGAGCGTTTGCACCCAGTGGGGGAGCGCGGTGTAGTGCAGGTGGTGGGAACCCGCCCACATGTAGAAGAAGGTGATGCCCCAGAAGCTCAGGATCGAGAGACGGTAGGAGAAGATCGGTCGCTGCGCCCGGACCGGCAGGTAGTAGTAGAGCATGCCGAGAAAACCTGCGGTGAGGAAGAACGCAACCGCGTTGTGGCCGTACCACCACTGGACCATCGCATCCTGGACGCCCGGCCAGATCGTGTAGCTCTTGGCGTGCCCCCAGGACACCGGCAGCGCGAGGTTGTTGACGATGTGCAGGATGGCCACGACCAGGATAAAGGCCATGAAGTACCAGTTGGCGACGTAGATGTGCGGCTCTTTCCGACGCGCGATCGTGGCGATGTAAAGAATGAAGTAGGTCACCCAGACGATCACCAGCCACAAGTCGGCGTACCACTCGGCTTCCGCGTACTCCTTCGACTGGGTGGTACCGAGCAGATATCCGGAAATGGCCAGAACACAGAACAGGTTGAAGCCGAGAAGCACGAACCAAGGGCTTATCTGGCCGGCTAGCCGCGCGCGAGACGTGCGCTGCACGACGTGGAAGGATGTGGCAATGAGTGCGTTGCCGCCGAACCCGAAGATGACGCCGGACGTATGCGTTGGCCGCAGCCGCCCGAAGCTGGACCAGGCCGCATCGAAGGCGAGGTCTGGCCAGGCGAGCTGCGCGGCCACCCACACGCCCATGAACATGCCGAAGACAGCCCAGGCCATCGACAGCACGATCCCGACCTTGATGGGATCGTCGTAATAGGAGACTGCTCGGTCTTCGGTCGGTTCGGCGCCGTAGAACGACGACATGAGGAGGTAGATTACGACGCCCGCGAAAAGCATGACGATGACGCCGTGCAGCCCGAGAGTGTCCGAGCGTCCGAGGGCGGCCATGGCGAGTCCCGCGAGCGCTACTGCCACCGCGATGAGCAAGGCGTACTGCCGTTCAGAGGATTTGAGGTTCGATATCATGCATTCCCTCCAGGTACGGCATTAGCTCAGGCAACTTCCCCAGAAACTCTGTGCATTTCAAGCAACTCCACCAGTTCGGATCTGTTTGCGGCTATGTCAGCCAGAGTATAGCCATCGAAGACAGCGAGAAACGCCTGCAGCGCCTTGACGACGACGCCCTCGAGCCGGCAGGCAGGGGATATGACGCACAAGCCGCCATCCCTGCGCATACACTCCGTCAGAGCGAAGTCGTCTTCCATGTGCCGCACGACCTCACCCAAGTTGATGTCCTCCGGCCGCCGGGCGAGCGCTATGCCGCCGGTGCGCCCCCGAGCCGTGGTGAGGTAACCCAGTCGCCCGAGCCTGAAAGCCACTTTCAGGAGGTGATTGCGTGATATCCCGTATGCCGCGGCCACGTCGGTTACTCGGCACGGTCTTTCCCGGTGGACCGCCAGGTAGATCAGCATCCTGAGCGCATAGTCCGTCTGAAAGGTGAGACGCATCCCGCGGATTCCTGGTTCTCATCGCAGAAAGAACCCACCCTAGCAGGCTGTCAGCTAGACGAAAATGCGACGTCAGCGCGAGCATGCCCGCCCACGCTACGAAAGCCGTCGTCTCGGCGGGAAAAGCCTGCCCTTCCGCGTTTATCATCCCGCCGCCCCCGCGGTCGGGCGATCAAGCCGGAAAAACATGGCGACCTTCAGGCTCCGCGCGATCCTTTCGGCGCGGTCGACGAACACTTCGGCTACCTCAGGCGGGCATCGCTCTTCGACGGTTTTGCGGAAATGACCGAGCCATATGTCGAAATCCTCCTCGCGCACCTGCTTCAGCTTAAGGTGCGCAGGCACGGGGCGGCCGCTGTACGCGCCATTCTTCAGAATGACCGAACACCAGAAGTCGGTCATCTTCTCCAGATGCGGTTCCCAGTCGCCGTGGATTTCCGCAGCGAAGATGGGTCCGAGGCGAGTATCCGACCTGACGCGGACGTAGAAATCGCGGACAAGCGCGGCAATGAACCCGCGGTCGACCAACGGGTGGGACAGCGGCATTTCCGCCTGCGGGCGGGCGCGATCGTAAACAGCAGAATTCATCGCAGCACACAAAGTGGTATCGTGCCTGCTACTTTTAGGTGCCTGACTTCCGCACGGCAAGCGCGCAATTCGTCCCAGCCCGCTCGTTCCGCCATTTGTTTGCGCCTGCGCAAAGTTCCGGGCGAGGCGGACGGTTTAGATGGCCTTCTTTGGAGACGACTATCGTGAACCAACCTGAAACCATCGATCCCGATATGATGGTCGAGGAGATCATGCGGCGATGGCCGGCAACCATAAGGGTGATGATCCGCAACAGAATGCTCTGCATCGGCTGTCCGATCGGAATCTTCCATACGGTCGCCGACGCATGCCACGCCCATCGGGTCGACCTGGAATCCTTCTCCCAGGAACTTCTCGAGGCGATAAGCAGCGATCCGCTTGCGAACGCGCCGTCGGCCTTCCTCGGTGATGGCGTCGCGGCGCTCTGAACCGCATGCGCCGCATGCGGCACGCTCCACCCGGAGAGGCAGTTGGCAAAATAGCGGATCCGTCACCGAGATCATTGGAATTCCAAACGTTTGGCTGATGTCGATTACCGCTCGCGGCTGAATGCGACTTGATCCAGATCAAATTTTGCGCGACGCGACCCGGAATTGGCCAACATTCACCTCGCCCTTTTCGAAGAAGTCGGCTTCCGACGAGAATCGACGGTAGGAACTTATCGGAACCCCCGATTGCTCCCATTCTACAAAGCTCGTATTGAACGCGCCCGTTTATGCCAGCGACGTGACGGCGGCGCTATGCAGCCGGCCCCTTGCGCCTGTTCTCAGACACCAGCATGAGCGCATGCGGGTCAGTCACGGTGACCTTCTGGCGCCCGCTCCTTACAATACCCTGGTCTTCCCAGGCGCTGAGCAGCCTGCTGACCGTATGCAGCGTCGTTCCGGTCATCTCCGCGATGTCCTGACGCGTGATTGGAAAGTCGATCTCGATCCCTTCTGGCGTCTTTCGTCCGGACTGGCTGACGATACGCAGCAACGCGTGGGCGATGCGCTGCTCGACCTGCTGGGTCGACATCTCCATGACCTGCGCCTGGGTTTCCTGGAGGCGGGAACCGATCGTGCGGTAGGCACTGGCCCCGAACGTCGGGAAACGCGATTGCAGTTCTGCCCACGCGGAATTGGGCCAGGCGAGGACGACGCAATCAACCGCCGCGACCGCGGACGCCGGATAGGTCGTCCTGCCCATTGCGATGGCGATGCCGAAGAGTTCACCCTCGGTGATATATCGAGCGATCACTTGATGCCCTTCGGGCGAGGTGCGGACGACGCGGATATGACCCGACAGGAGCAGGAAGAAGGACGTGGCCTCCTCCTCTTGTCCGAAAACCTCCAAATCCTTGGGAAAGCGGGAGGACCGCGCCCGAGAGAGAATAGCATCGAGGTCTTTGCCGTCGAGGCCGGCAAACGCGGGCAATCCCGAAATCAGGGACCTGTCGAGAGGCATTGTCTTCGCTTCCAGTCTGGGGCGCTGTTCCTGTGGGGCGCTGCTCCTGTGGGGCGCCGCTCCTGTTCGATTTCTAGCGGCTATTTGCGCCAGCGCAAACTGCCTGTTGGCGACACGCACTAATAAAGCCTTCAACGGCATTGGAGCCGCATACCAGGAAAGGACCAGGAAAATGAAGAAGCTCATCGCAGCGCTGGCGCTAGGCGCGGCCGTCGCGATCGCAGGCGCGGCTGGCGCGGCCGAAATCGAGGTCACGATGCTGAACAAGGGCGAGAAGGGTGCGATGGTGTTCCAACCCGACTTCGTCGGCGCCGCCCCCGGCGATACCATTCGCTTCGTGCCGACCGACAAGGGCCACAACGTGGAAACGATCAAAGGCATGCTCCCGGAAGGCGCCGAGGCCTTCAATAGCAAGTTCAACGAGGTCTTCACGGTAACGCTCGATAAGGAAGGCGTCTACGGCGTCAAGTGTGCGCCGCACTACGGAATGGGCATGGTCGCCCTGATCGAGGTGGGCCAGCCGGTCAACCTCGACGCAGCGAAGGCCGTCAAGCAGACCGGCAAGGCCAAAGCCGTGTTCGCCGAACTCTTCGGCCAGGCCGTGGCGGCCAGGTAGCGCGGGCCAACAGACGCGAAATGGCGCGGACGGCGGGGGCCGCGTCAAGGAGGCGGAAGTGATGGACCGAGCGGACAGGCAGGCTTGGCGCCAAGGCGCGCCGAACCACGATCCCGCGATCAGGAAGGAAACGTCGCGGCGATATGGCCGCTGCCACCCGGGCCACAGCTTCGCCAACCTCGTCCGTCGGTCTTCCTTTTCCAAGGAGGACCGGCGGCTCTTGGAAAACTGACTGGGAGCCGGAGGCCGCGCCAAGCCT
The DNA here is from genome assembly GCF_055811635.1 of Mesorhizobium sp. WSM4806. Taxonomy (NCBI): domain Bacteria; kingdom Pseudomonadati; phylum Pseudomonadota; class Alphaproteobacteria; order Hyphomicrobiales; family Phyllobacteriaceae; genus Mesorhizobium; species Mesorhizobium sp. WSM4806. The sequence continues at coordinate 62,693 of NZ_JBVVQZ010000024.1, forward strand.
CGTTGCTGATCCCTTGCGAAGGTGACCATCCGCGAAGCTTCACATCCAGGACGTTGGGCCACCTTCCCAGCGCAGGTTACAAGCGCCACCACCGCCGCACGTGATCCAGAGAGAACCGTTCACGCGGGGGCCGTGACGGACTGCTATTGAGTTGAACGCTTCCCGTTTTGGTTTCGTGGCAGCTGCCGCGCCGGATGACGCTGCTTGTCTTGATCTGACAGTGCGTCTGGCGCCAAATGCACTGGCGGCCGTCAGGAAAGCGTTCGCCCTGCTGGTCGAGTAGCTGCTTGGACGCTCGACGTCGACGCGCATCCGCCGCTTTGCCTCATTTCTCATGGGCCTCCCGCCCGGACATCCGCTCGACATGGATTCGAAAGAAGACGTGCGAAGCATGGTCGACGAGCGGTGCAACGACGGGCTTCAGCGCGCCGGGTTCCCACCAGTTGGCGTGCTGGCTAAGCAGAGACCAGGCCCGGTCGCTCTCGTTTGATGTCAATGCGGTCGGGCAACTCCTCGAAGCGGCCTTCGGCGACGACGCTCTTCCAAGAACGGGCCTCACCTTTTTCTTCGACCAGAAGCGCCACTTGAGGGTTGCCCCGCATGGTGTCCAGCTTTCGGCCCGGCATAGTGAAGGAATAGGTGCATCTATCGTCGTAGGCGTAGTAGATTGGCACAAGGTAGGGCTGGTTACCGGACGAGCAGGCGAGCCGCGCGAGCCGGTTCTCAGAAATCAGGGCGGTGCATTGGGCGAGGGATAGTTGTCGAATTATCATGGCGGAACTCCTCATCGAAGTCTCACAATGCGCGCGTCGCACACAATCGTCGTTGTCTCAGATCAATGTCCCTCGTTGACAACTCCCGACCAAACGTCGCTTCGAAGTGTCAATCAGCGTGGCTGCCCGGTAGTGTCTCAGATCGAATTTCTGTTATGGCTGGGAAGCAAATCGCCCGCGACGTCACCAACTCCGAAAGTCTAAGGGGCGCAACGGGCTGATGGCCCTCTCGCCATCGGTCCTCTTGTCTTGAAGGAGGAGCGCCAGGATGAGCACCGACCGGGATACCGTGCGGGCCTATGATACGGTCGCGGCGGAGTACGCTGCCGAGGCCGCGGCGATGCCAGAATGGGTCGCGACAGAGATCGATGCGTTCGTGACCGAGCTGGGTGGCTCTGGCAGGGTGCTGGAGATCGGAAGCGGTGGCGGGCGAGATGCACTTGAGCTTGAGAAGCGGGGGATCAGCGTCCGGCGCACCGACATTTCGAAGGGCTTCGTCGAACTGCTTCGCGAGAGTGGCTTCGAGGCCGACCTGTTGGACCCGCTGACCGAAGACCTGGCCGACCCGCAGCGTCCCGGCACGCCGTATGACGGGATCTGGGCCTGTGCCTGCCTGATTCACGTCGCGCGCGAGGATTTCGGCACGCTGCTTGCACGGCTTGCCGAGGCGACCCGGCCCGGTGGCCAACTGCACGCCTCGGTTAGAGAGGGCGATGGCGAGAATGTGTCCACACACGGCAGCGCTGCAGCGCCTCGGCGCTACGTCGAGACGTACTGGCGCGAGTCTGCCCTGCGGTCCGCACTCACAGACGCCGGCTGGATCGTCAGCGAGGTACGTCGGTGCATCGGAAAGCCCAATGATCGGTGGCTGAGCGTTCGGGCGAGGCGCACGTGACACCCACAGAGTTCTAGCCCCGGATGGAGCGGTGTACCGCCACCCGATCATCTGGAAGGCGCGCCGTCGTCCAAGCTCCACATCATTCCGTGCGGGGACCGCGCAGTCCTTTCCAGGCGATCGAATACAGAAGCCGCCGGTAGTTCCTCTCCCTCAAATTCGGGGGGAACTTTCCAGCCGGGATCGACGCCTTCCATGTTCGGCAGCTCGTGGGCTATGCCTTTGTGGCAGTCGATGCAGGTAGCCTCGCCAGACAGGAGGTAGCGTGTGTGGATCGTTGCCGCGCGTTCGGTTTGCTTGGACAAGTCCGTCGCCACCGAGGAATGACAGTTGCGGCATTCGAGACTGTCGTTCGCTTTCAGTCGGGCCCATTCGTGCTCAGCCAGTTCACGCCTGTATTCGAGGAACTTCCTGCGGGTGTTGATGGTGCCGAAGATCTTGCCCCAGACCTCTTTGGAAGCCTGCATTTTCCTGGCGATCTTGTCGGTCCATTCGTGCGGGACGTGACAGTCCGGGCACGAGGCCCTCACTCCTGAACGGTTCGAGAAGTGGACGGTGCGCGTGAGCTCCTCGTAAACGTTCGTCTCCATCTCATGGCAGGAGATGCAAAACTGCTCGGTGTTGGTCAGTTCCAGGGCGGTGTTGAACGCACCCCAGAACATCACACCGCCGACAAAGCCGCCGAGCGTCAGGAAGCCCAGGCTGAGCGTCGCGGCGGGCGTCGCCAATATGCGCCAGGCCCATAAGGCGGCGGCCTTGAGCCGTGACCACATGCTACTCATCTCCCGCGTGGCCGACGCCCAGCTTGCTCATGTCGGTGAACGTGTTGCCGACGAGCGGTGCGGTGTTGGCCTGCGGCACATGACAGGCGGTGCAGAAATAGCGTCGGGGTGAGACGTCGGCCAACATCTGGCCCTCGCGGGTGATGTAATGCGTGACGCTGATCATCGGTGCGCCCGACCCTTGCGTGAACTCGCGCTTGTGGCACGACAGGCAGCGGTTCGTGTTGACCGAAAGCTGGTAGCCCTCGATCGAGTGCGGGATGACGGGCGGCTGGTCGGGATAAGCGCGCATCTTTCTGATATCGTCGACTGTCCACTTGGGCGCCGGATCAGCCGGAAGTTCGTCCATGGGCTGCGCTGCCCCGGTAAGCGGCGGGACGATCTCGGCCGACATTTGCGCCAACGCCGCAGTGCCGACGGCGAGCAGGCCTGCGGCGACAAGTGCGACGCGCGCGCGGCGCGTCAGACGGGCATGACCTTGACCGCGCATTTCTTGAAATCCGTCTGTTTGGAGATGGGATCAGTGGCGTCGAGCGTCACCTTGTTGATGAGCTTGCTGGCGTCGAACCAGGGCACGAACACCACGCCGCGCGGCATGCGGTTACGCCCCCGGGTTTCGACCCTGAGCCTGATCTCGCCACGCCGTGAAACGACCCGGACCTCGGCTCCCTGGTTGATGCCGCGCCGTCGCGCGTCGTCGGCGTTCATGAAGCAGACCGCGCCGGGAAACGCCCTGTAGAGCTCCGGCACCCGCATCGTCATCGATCCCGAATGCCAATGCTCGAGGACGCGTCCAGTTACCAGCCAGACGTCGTATTCCTCGTCAGGGGATTCCGCCGGAGGCTCGTAAGGCACAGCGAGGATCACTGCCTTGCCGTCTGGTCTGCCATAGAATTTTACGCCTTCGCCCGGCTTCACATAGGGGTCGAGGCCTTCGCGATAGCGCCACTTCGTCTCCTTGCCGTCGACGACGGGCCAGCGCAGGCCACGCACCTCGTGATAGACGTCGTAAGGCGCGAGATCGTGGCCATGACCGCGGCCGAATTCGGCATACTCCTCGAACAAGCCCTTCTGCAGGTAGAAGCCGAATTCGCGCGATTCCCTGTTTTCATACTCGGCGTCGAGTTCTCCTAATGGGAAGCGGTCGACCATGCCGTTCCTGAACAGCACGTCGAACAGCGTCTTGCCCTTATAGTCAGGATTGGCATTCAGGAGGTCGGCCGGCCAGACGTCTTCGGTGGTAAAACGTTTCGAGAATTCGACCAACTGCCAAAGATCGGAGCGCGCCTCGCCGGGCGCATCCACGAGTTGGTGCCAGACATGAGTGCGGCGCTCGGCATTGCCGTATGCTCCTTCCTTTTCCACCCACATCGCCGCCGGCAGGATCACGTCCGCCGAGAGCGCGGTAACGGTCGGATAGGCATCGGACACGACAATGAAGTTGTCAGGGTTGCGGTAGCCCGGATAGGTCTCGTTCGAATTGTTCGGTGCGGCCTGAACGTTGTTGTTGACCTGGACCCAGTAGAAGTTGAGCTTGCCGTCCTTCAGCATGCGGTCTTGCTGGACGGCATGGAAGCCGGGCTTCTCCGGCAGGAGGCCGTGCGGCAGACGCCATATCTCCTCGGCGTGCTTTCGGTGCTCGGGGTTGGTCACAACCATGTCGGCGGGGAGGCGGTGGGCGAAGGTGCCGACCTCGCGCGCGGTGCCGCAGGCCGACGGTTGGCCGGTGAGCGAAAACGGGCTGTTGCCAGGCTCCGAGATTTTGCCAGTCAACAGGTGGATATTGTAGACCATCTGGTTGGCCCACACGCCGCGGACGTGCTGGTTGAAGCCCATGGTCCACAGCGACATCACCTTCACGTCGGGGTTGGCATAGAGCTCCGCCAGTTCCTCGAGGAACTCGGGCTCGACGCCAGACAGTTCCGAGACCATCTCGAGCGTGTAGTCCGAGATCATCGTCTTGAACGCGTCGAAGTCGATTGGCTCCGTTTTTCCGGGATCCGCCGCACCCTTGGCAGCCATCTCTACGGGATTGTCCGGCCGCAGCCCGTAGCCGATGTCGGTGGCCCCGCTCATGAACACAGTGTGGTCGCGCACGAACGTTTCGTTGACCCGCCCGGACAGGATGATGTGGTTGGCGATGTAATTCAGGATCGCCAGATCCGTGCCCGGCTTGAACACAATCGGGATGTCAGCAAGGTCCATCGACCGGTGCGTGAAGGTCGACAAAACCGCGCAGCGCACATGGGGATGGCCGAGCCGGCGGTCCGCCACCCGTGTCCACAGGATTGGGTGCATCTCGGCCATGTTCGAGCCCCACAGCACGAAGGCGTCGGCGTGCTCGAAATCGTCGTAGCAGCCCATCGGCTCGTCCATGCCGAATGTGCGCATGAAGGCGACGGCGGCCGAGGCCATGCAATGTCGGGCGTTGGGATCGAGATTGTTCGAACGGAAGCCGGCGCGCATCAGCTTGGTTGCGGCGTAACCCTCGAAGACGGTCCATTGGCCGGAGCCGAACATGCCGACCGCTTCGGGACCTTTCTCCCGGAGCACGGCCTTGCACTTCTGCGCCATCAGGTCGAGGGCCTCGTCCCAGGAGACGGGCTCGAACTCGCCGTCCTTGTCGTAGGCGCCGCCGCGCCTGCGCATCAGCGGCCTTGTCAGGCGATCCTCGCCATACATGATCTTGGAAAGAAAATAGCCCTTGACGCAGTTCAGGCCGCGGTTGACCTCGGCCTGCATGTCACCGTGTGTCGCGACAACACGTCCGTCTTTCACGCCGACCATCACGCCGCACCCGGTGCCGCAGAAGCGGCAGGGAGCCTTGGACCACTTGATCTCCAGTGCTTCGACGCCACCGGGAACGGGCTGCGCCGCGGCCGGGAGAACGATCCCGGCCGACGCTGCCGCGAGCGACGCCGCGTGCGCCTTCAGCAGATCACGACGGTTGATGGATGACGTCATTTGCTTTCGTCCTCCCGTCCCTCGATATGCTCGAAGACCATGTTGGCGGCGATCACGCCGTCCATCATCGAGATAGTGGTCAGGGTCTCGCCGAGCATGCCGCTGCCTGGACCCTCGATCGTGACGACGATCCGGCTGCCTTCGCCAGCGTGAATCTCCACGCCAGGCATTTCCGCCAGTCGCCTGCTCAATTCTTCCCTTCGCGCCGGCAGCACGACGACGACGGCGCTCGAAATATGATGCCGAGCCTGAAATCCACCCTTGAGAAGGGATCTGCGGGTGATAGCAGGATTTTCGCGCATTGCTTCACCCTCCCGGAGGGCCGGGCGGCCCGAACACGATCTGATACATCCAGACCAGGAAGCCGTAGCCACCGACGACGCCGACAGCGACGATGGGCCAGATGCCGAAAGCAAGTGCGAGAAAGGCCAGCAACTCTCGTCGCATCGTCTTCGAACGCGAAGGTCCAGGGTCGGAAAGGGCCTGCGGGCTGTCCTGGGTCATGACCACTCCATGTGCCTTGGACTTGGCCAGATACTGTGAAGCGTCAGACCGCTGAACAGGCTATCGTCTTAAGTGGCTTTTTCAATACCTTTTTTCTGAGGCTCCAACGTCTCGAACTATGCCGGCCGAAGGCTCGGAGTATCCGCCCATCTCAAGCGCTGGCCCTGCGCCCCCACAGGACAGGCGCATAGCGAATGGCGAACAGCAGGAAGGCGGCACTCCACAGCGCACCGCCGCAGATCAGTAAGTGCGCGTGCCAGTCTCCTGCCAACGGCGCCGCGACCCGCAGGACAGCTCCCAATGTAACCGCTATGTAGGCTGCGAGAACGGTCCGGTCCGCGACGATCTCCCGTCCAGTGTGGCCGAGGCTGGCGCGGGTCATGACGGCGAGCGTCATCGTGCCGATCGCGCCGGCTGTCAGCGCGTGCAGAGCGGCGCTTTCCGGTAGCCCTGAAAACAGCACGGAGCCACCGAGCAGCAATAGTGCGAAGCCGAGCCAGGCGTAGCCGATATGGAGGATCAGCACGATTGGCTCGCGCGTGGTGTGCTGGCCTTGCCAACGCGCCAGACGCGCGGCCAGAAGCACACCGGAGAGACCGAGCATGCCTCCTGCGGCAGTTGAATCCGGAACGGCCACCCAGGCGGCCGCGCCAGCGGCGGTCGTCGCCAGCGCCGCCTTGTCCAAGGCGCCGAAGCTTGCCGGAAGGCGCGTCCCGCCATTCTTGACAAGCCAGTTCCGGGTGAAACTTGGAACGATGCGGCCACCGACAAGGGCAAGCAGCATAGCGATCGCGCCCAGTGCCAGCCGCACGCCCAAGCCATGCGGAACGAACCCGAAATTGGCCGCGTGGTCCAGTGCGTTGGCCAGCCCGAACAGCGTGATCATGACAGCCACGGGCGCGTTCTTCCAGTTGCGCCCCGCCACCACCTCGCGCCAGACCGCGAAGCCAAGCATGACCGGGAACGAAATATCAACGACGACGGCAGCGACCGGGCCGGGGGCGGCGGCACAAGCTATGCGCCCGGCCAGCCACAGTGTCACCAGGCCCGCGAGGGGCCAGCCGCTCAGCGGTAACCGGCCCGTCCAGTTCGGGATTGCGGTGAGCACGAAGCCGGCCAGGACGGCCTGCAGATAGCCGAACAGCATTTCGTGGGCGTGCCAGTGCAGGCCGGGGAAGGGGCCGGGCAAAGCATGGCCGGAAAAATAGATCCAAAGCCAGGCCGGGATCGCCGCGCCGGCGTGGAGCGCGGCGAGGAAGAAGAACGGCCTGAATCCATACTGGAGGATCGGCGGCATGGAGGACACCCGCCCCCGGCCGTCACGGGAAACGTAGCCGGACTTGCGCAGCGAGCGCAGCACGGACCTGTCGGTTAGCGTGGTAGCGGCGGACATCAGCTGTTTCCTCCGCCTGCCGCCTGTCTTGCGGCCTCCATCCCGAACGCCGCGAATTCAGAGACGTCTTGAAACAGATCCGCGATCTCGTGGAACGCGGAGCGATCAGGCTCGTCGGGCATGAGTTCGTCCAGTTCCCCGAGAAGCGCGAGGACGAGCACGATGGCGTCTCGCATCCTTCTGGCGTCCGCGAGCCCGCCAGCGCGCTGGACCAGATCGCCTTCCAAGCCGACATAATCTGGCATGCCGTTCGCGGCCTTGGCGCATTGACGTTCGAGCGCTGCGCCGGCTACTCCCTGACGAATGCGTTCGACCAGCGACGGCCGCGTCAGGGATTCGATCGGGAGCGTCGGTCGTCGCGCAGTATCGGTACCCATTGGTGTAGTCTCCTTGGGGCGACGGCGTTTCTTCATTCCTCAATCGCCTTCCTGACCGCACTCTCTCCAAGCGCCGCGATCTCGGAGATCTCGCGGAATATCTCTGCGATGTCGCTCGCGACGGCCTGCTTGGGCTCGCGAGGCGCCAACTCGAATATCTCATCGAGGAGCGCCAATGCGACGTCGATCGCGTCGCGCATCCGCTTCGCTTCAGCGAAGTTTTTGGCGGGACTCGACGCATGATCCACCGTTCCCGTTCGATCGGACGCGGTGTCGTCGACTTCAACGGCAATACCTTCACGCCCCACCTCGGCGAGGCGGCGCAGCAACTCCGCGGCAAAGGATTTTCGCCCCTGTTGGCAAGTTCCAGCAACCGCGACGAGGCTGCCGCAAGCATTCTCGACGCGTCTGATTTCTGTGTCACGATTGGGAACTTTCGCTGGAGAAGAGCGCGCTGATCCAGCATGCAGGCCCGCAAAAGGGCTCATCGCGAACAAGTCGAAATCCCAGTTTCTCCGGCGGCGTGCCGACGGCGCATCCGCCACTCCTGCCGTCGCGAACGAAATTGGACATGTAGGCCCGGTGCCGTCCCTCGAGCACGTGCACGCCGCAGTTCTCGACGACGGTCTCGGGCTGGCCGCTCTTGGCATCGAGCGTGACGCGGCTGTAGCAGCTCGAAGTCCATTCCCAGACGTTGCCGCCGAAATCCTCGATGCCGAGAGTGTTGGGCCCGTAGTGGCCGCCGGGCTTCGGCTCGGGATCCGCGGGGCGCCTGGCCGCGGCTTCCTCCTTGTATCGCCGTATCCAGCGCACCGCGGGATTTTGGCGATCGTCCGCCGTTGCGGAGAAGGATTCGCCACCAAAGCGTTCGCCGGCCGCCGCAGCCGCCTCGAGCGCGGTCGGGAGCCGCCAGGATTCGCCAGTGGCCTCGGAATACCAGCGAGCATATGTGTCGGCATCCGTCCAGTTGACCCCGGTGACCGGAACGTCTGCCTGAGAAGCGCGCGCGTCGGCCGCCATGCAGGCGCCTGCGGCAACGCAGCGATCGTACTCGGCGAGGCTGACCTGCCGCGTCATCATCCGGAAGCCGGCGACCATGATAGGCTTGGCGGGAGCCGCTGCAGGAACACCGCCTGACAGGAATTCGCCCGGTGCCGGAAAGTCCACGATCCTTTCCCCGATCTCGACGGTTGCCGCGACCGGAACTGACCGTTCGTGTTCCAGCGGCGCATGCAATCCGACGGCGAGCGCCGGCACGACCAGCGCGGCGACGGTGCCGAAAGCTGCTTCCAGCATGGTGACGGGCATCGAAATACTCCATGGGAACGTGGCCCGGATCCCCCTTGGTCCGGGCCGCCAGCCTGATCGGTCAGTGAGTCGGGATCGGTCCGGGAGCCTCGACCTGCTTCATCAGGTCGTCGCTCCATTCGCCCTCAACGACGAAGTGGGCCGTCGCTCCGAGTTCGACCGCTTCGATCAGGTTGTGGTTGACGTAGGCGTAGACGCCCGGCTGGAGGAAGGTGTAGAGCGCGGCTCCCGCCGATCCGCCGCGGATGAACCAGGTCTCCAGGTCCTTGGCGGGCGGGTTGGCGAATTTGCCCTCTTCCCAGACGTAGTCGCCATGGCCGCCGATCAGGTGGGGCCGGGTGTCGCGGTTGGACTGCGAGTGGACGATCAGGACCGTCTCGCCGGCCTTTGTCTTCATGGCGTTGTCGCCCGTCAGGGCGCCCTTGGCGCCGTTGAAAACGACATGGGACGGGACGAGACGTTTCATCACCTCCAGCGTGTCGGCGTAGCTGTCGCCGTGGCTCTCGTAGGACTTGAAGTTGCCGTCCTCGTCGCGCGGCACGTAGAAGTCGTTCTCGCCGATGTAGAAGACCTTGTCGTAGGTGAGCGGCTCGCCCTTCTCGTTCTTCAGGCCGTTGCGGGGCAGGATCATGATCGTCCCGCTCATGCCGGACACGACGTGCCACGGGATCATCGGGCCTTCGGGCGCGCAGTGGTAGACGAAGGTTCCGGTTCGGGTTGCCTTGAAACGCAGCTTCACCTGTTCCCCGGGATTGATGAGCGTGAGGGCTCCGCCGCCGAGCGCGCCGGTGGCGGCGTGGAAGTCGATGTTGTGGGGCATCGAGTTGCTGCCGGGGTTGACCAGGTTCAACTCGACGTAATCGCCTTCATGGACGACCATCATCGGGCCGGGGATCGAGCCGTTGAAGGTCATGCCCTGCAGCACGGTGCCTTCGTCATCGATAGTGACGGGCTTTTCCTCGATGGTCATCGTGAACTCGACCACCTTCGGACCGCTCTTGGCCACCTGTTCGTGCGCATGCACGAAGGGCGGTGCGACGAGTGTGACCTGCTCGCGCGGCAGCGCGGCGATCTCGGTCTCGTTCGCGAAAGCGGTCATTGAAGGCATCGCGGCCAGCATGGCGGCGGCCGCTGCTCCCATCAGTGCCCGGCGACGCGTGAACATCTCGGTTCTCCTTGTGATCCATCGTTGTCGATGAGCGACTTCTACGCCCGCCATGACAGAGGAGTTTGTCCTGGAACAAACTCCCGATGGATTTTCGGGGGAGCGACCTGAAGGCGTATCTGCGGAGTTTGCTGCAGCGCAAATAGCTGACGGCCAACGCGGCTATGCAGTGGCTCCATAAGCGTGCGGAACAACCCGTCGCGCAACTCGAGTGTCATTCGACCTGGAGAGGTCATTCGACCTGGAGAAGAAAGGAGACAGTCAGATGTACAGGCCTCTTATAGTTGCGGCGGTCGCTGCGATCGTGGCCGGACCGGCCCATGCGCATGTTTCGTTCGAAAACGCCCAGGCTGCCGTCGGCACGACCTACAAGGCGGTTCTAAGGATTCCGCACGGTTGCGACGGCAAGGCCACGGACGAGGTCCGGGTCCGGATCCCGGAAGGCGTTATCGCGGTCAAGCCGATGCCCAAGGCCGGATGGACGATCGAAAAGACGGTGACGGGGTACAAGGCAGAGTACGATCTGCACGGCAAGAAGGTGGCCGAAGGCGTTACCGAGCTATCCTGGAGCGGCGGAAGCGTGGCGGACGACGAGTACGATGATGAGTTCGTCTTCAGGGCGACTCTCGACGCAAGCCTCCCGGCGGGCGAAACGATCTATTTCCCGGTGATCCAGGTCTGCGGCACGGACAGGGCAGAATGGACCCAGGCTCCGGCCGAGGGCCAGACAGCTCATGACCTGGAGCGACCGGCGCCCGGGCTGGAATTGCTTCACGGCGAACACGCGGGGCACTGAAACGCCTGAACGCGGGAAATCTGGGGCCGAGTGGCTCAGGAGTCCGGAACATCACCGGAGGGCACGCAGGGCGTTGAGGATCACCGCTACGTCTATGCCCTCCTGCACGAGTGCGCCAGCCACAGGCGGGAGATAGCCGAGCGCAGCCACAGCCATCCCGACGACGGAGAGGCCGAGGCCGGCGACCACGCTTTGCGTTGCGATTTGGCGGGTCCGATGCGCGACCTCTACCGCGGACGCCAGGCTGTCGATGCGGTCGACGAGAATGACGACTCCGGCGCTTTCCGACGAGGCGGCGGAGCCGCGCGCGCCCAACGCCACGCCCACGTCGGCGCTCGCCAACGCGGGAGCGTCATTCACGCCGTCTCCAGCCATGAGCACGGGAGCGCGCATGCGTTCCCTGGTCACGACTTCGACCTTCTGCGCCGGATCCAGTTCGCCATCCGCCTTGGCTATCCCGAGCCGGGCAGCCACGGCGTCGACCACATCCTGGCGATCGCCGGAGGCGATCACGACGCGGTCGATCCCAGCCTTCTCCAGCGCCCGGAGCATGGCGGGCGCCTCCGGCCTGATCGCGTCAGCCATGGCGATGATCCCGGCCAGGACGCCGTCTACGCCGACGGCCACCACGGCGCTTCCCCAGGGAAGACCTTCCCGCAACCCATGGGGATCGCCCTGCGTGATCGCGTCCCTGACGAAGCGGCTGCCGCCGATAACCAGCCTGCGTCTTTCGACAATCCCTTTGATTCCGGTTCCGGCGATCTCGCTGACGTCCGTCGGCGCAGAGAGCGGGAGCCCCTTCCGGCGTGCGTCCGCCACCAGCGCCGCTGCCGTGACGTGGCCGGACGCCTGGTCGAGCGAGGCGGCGAGCCGCAGGACCTCGTCAGGTAACCAGGTCCCGACGGTGCGTACGTCGACCACCTCGGCTTGGCCGAACGTCAGGGTTCCGGTTTTGTCGAGGATAACCGTCTTGACCTTCGCAAGGGTCTCGAGAGCCCCGCCGTCCTTGACGAGAACGCCGAGCTTGGCGGCGCGCGACATGCCGGAGATGATGGCGACGGGCAGGGCGAGGATGAGCGGGCACGGCGTTGCGACCACCAACACAGCCAGCACTCTGACAGGGTCGCCGGAGATGGCCCAGGCAGTTCCTGCCGCCAAGACCGTCAGCAGCAGGAACCAGACCGCGTAGCGATCCGCCGCACGCACGCTGGGAGGCTTGCCTTCCTGTGCCTTGGTTACAAGCCGGACGATGTTGGCGTAGGTGCTTTCGGCCGCGGGTCTGTCCGCAAGGAGATCGAAGGCATCGCCAGCATTGGTTGCTCCGCTCAGGACTTCGTCACCCAGCAACTTCGTGCGTGGCAGGCTCTCTCCGGTCAAGGCGGACTCGTCCAGGACGGCAGAAGGTGACGCAAGGCTGCCGTCGACGGGGATCACTTCGCCGCGGCGAACGAGGAGCCGGTCGCCTGGAACGATAGCCTGGATGAGGACTTCGTCGAGCCCGTCATTGCCGTACCGCATGGCGCTGTGGGCCACGCGACCGAGTAGGGCGGTCATCTCCCTGCGTGCGCGGCCGGCCGCATAGCCTTCGAGAAACTGGCCACCCGCGTACATCAGCGCGACGACGTTGCCCGCTAGCATCTCGCCGAACGCGAGCGCGGCCGACATCGATAGCGCGGCGACCAGGTCAAGCCCGACTTCGCCGCGCGACAGACTGCGGACGATCTCGACGGCGAGGGCCGCCAGCACCAACGCGGTCGCGAGGGCCCACGGCCAGGGATGCCAGCCTGCGCCGGACGCCCATCCAGTAATGCCGACCATGAGTCCGCTGAGCGCCACGCCGAGGAGCACTCCTCTCAACGAGAGAATCGGCCACCGCGCATCAGGCAAGGTAAGCATCCATCATCAGCAGGGCGGTCAATGCGAAAGCAGCACTGGCATCCTCAGGTCCGCCAAGACGCCTTCGGTCGCGCCGCCGAGAACGAAATCCCTGAGCCGTGAGTGACCGTAGCCTCCCATCACCAGCAGATCCGAACCTAGGCCGGCAGAGTGGCGCTGCAGGGTTTCTGCAATCGGGCAGTCCTCCGCGCGCACTGCCGAGAAGGTGGCTTTCAGCCCGGCTTCGCGCAGACTTCCCGCGAGCCGCTCCCCCGCATCTGCCTCGTCGATTGACTTTTCGTCTGTGACGGTGACAACCTTGATCTCCACGGCGCGCTCCAGAACAAACCTGGCGTCTGACACGGCGCGGGCTGCGACGCGCGTGCCATCCCATGCGATCGACACCCGGCTAAAACTGGCGGGCGGCGCCTGATCGGGCAGAAGGATCGTCGGGCGGCCGGAGCTGAAGACAACGGCCTCCGCCAAAGCGCGGATACCGGGGTTGTCGGAGTTCCACCCGACAAGCGCCATGTCGAAATAGCGGGCATGGCGAGCGGCCGCCTCGCCAAGCAGCGCGACCTGCGTCCTCTCCACGGAAGTCGTCAGATTCAGGCTTCTGGCTTCCGCCTCAACCCTGGCCGCGGCCAGCAGTTCCGCGCCGTTGCTCGCGCTGAGTTTCTCGGCGTTGCGGATCATTTCCGGCAGATTCATGAGCATGCGGGAGAACGCGTTCGAAACCTCTGGAATGTCAGCTTCTAGCACCAGCGCGTGGAGGTCCGCGCCAAGCAGATCCGTCACCGCCACAGCATTGGCTACGACTGCCGTCGTGTGGGGTTCCGGATAGGTGAGTAGGGGCACTAGAGCGCGAAGCTTCATTCGATGTAGTCCTTCAGGACAGGAATTTCCTCCATCCCGCTCAGCGTACGACGAGCACTGGAACGGGGCTATGGGCCAGCACTTCCGAGGTCTGGCTGCCCAGCAGCAGGCGCCCGAGGCCGCGCCGGCCGTGCGAGGCCATGACGATCAGGCTGCATTCTTGGGCCTTCGCCGCGTCGACGATAGCTTCCGCTGGCCTCGCGTCGGGCACGTGCAGCACGTCCGCGCTGACGCCGATCCTGGCGGCCGATTCCCGCACCGTCGCCAGGAGTTTCTCCGCAGCCTTCTTCTGCCCCTCTTCATACCCCGAGATATCCCCGGGAAGCGGGACCCAGCCGCCGCCGGCCGCGCTCGCATGGAAGGGGAAAGGCTCGGTGACCGTGATGACGGTCACCTTCGCGTCGAGGCTCTTGGCAAGCGAAAGCCCATGGTCGACGCCCCTCTGCGCGACGTCGGAGCCGTCCGTCGAAATCAGGATGTGCTTGTACATTGCCTTCTTGTCCTCTGTTGCCTGTTCCGCCCAAGGAACGCTCGCGCTTGGCGCGTCCAGTCCACAGACACGCCGGGACGAGGCCTTGGCCTGAACTCTACCTTTGGGCCTTCTTTTCAGCTTGATCGAGATCAAAGCGGCCCAATCTGCGCAGAAGCGTAGGTGTCGCATATCGGCGCGTATAGCAGACCCGAATAACAATACTCGTGTTCAACGCTGGCCGTGAGCCCCTCAAAATCGGGTTCTCCGGATCGATGGGAAGATCAACGCGTTCATACGATCGTTTCGCGACGGGCGTTGCGACTACCGCCTCCACCACGGCACGCCGGACGAGTGCGGGATGGCAGGCTGCGGCGATATCGGTGATGCGCTCGAGTAGAACCGGAGGTGCTCAAGCGGTTGAGCTTGGCCGCCTGCCAGAGGACAGCCGCTTTCGACGAGCCGTTTTATCGCGTTGCTGCCTTGGCAGGCGAGGGTTCAAGAATTACGCTTCTCGCTATCGAGGCGTCTGACGCCGGCCGGGCTTCGTGCTTTTGTCGATTTCGTGAAGCAACGGCGCAGACATGAACCAGCTTGAGGGCGCGAGGGCGCGCCAGATAGACGTCCGCTGATACTCGAAATCAGATCCCCATGTGGCACACCGTGGACCGCGTCAGGAACCGTCTCTCGCGGCCGTTATCGAGTGAGAACATGCCACCGCGTTCGGGCACAGCATCGATGACGAGGTTGGTGTGCTTCCACGCGTCGTATTGCGCCGCGCCGATGTAAAACGGCGCGCCGCCGATCTCGCCGAGCAATACGTCGCTGTCCCCCAGAGCGAAATCACCCTGGGGGTAGCACATTGGCGAGGAACCGTCGCAGCAGCCGCCCGACTGGTGGAACAGCACCGGCCCATGCTCGGCGATGATCTCCGCCAGGAACTCCAGCGCCGCCGGCGTGGCGCTCACCTTGTCGTGCATTCCATCCTCCCTCCGGAAAGCGAAGCGCGGGAACGTCCCGCGCCCCGTGAGGCAGTCCTCAGAAGAAGCCGAGCTTCTTGGGGCTGTAGCTGACCAGCATGTTCTTGGTCTGCTGGTAGTGGTCGAGCATCATCTTGTGGGTCTCGCGGCCGATGCCGGACTGCTTGTAGCCGCCAAACGCCGCGTGCGCCGGGTAGGCGTGGTAGCAGTTGGTCCAGACGCGGCCCGCCTGGATCGCCCGGCCGAAGCGGTAGAGCCGGTTGGCGTCGCGGCTCCAGATGCCGGCGCCGAGGCCGTAGAGCGTGTCGTTGGCGATCGACAAGGCCTCGTCGTCGTCCTTGAAGGTTGTCACCGAAACCACCGGCCCGAAGATCTCCTCCTGGAAGATGCGCATCTTGTTGTGACCCTTGAACACCGTCGGCTTGACGTAATAGCCGCCGGCGAGATCGCCCGGCAGCTCGTTGCGCGCGCCGCCAGTGAGCACTTCGGCGCCTTCCTGCTTGCCTATGTCGATGTAGGACAGGATCTTCTCGAGCTGCTCGGACGAGGCCTGCGCGCCGATCATCGTCGCCGGATCCAGCGGGTCGCCCTGGACGATCGCCTCGACGCGCTTCAGCGCCCGCTCCATGAAGCGGTCGTAGATCTTTTCATGGATCAGCGCCCGACTCGGGCAGGTACAAACCTCGCCCTGGTTGAGTGCGAACATGACGAAACCCTCGATCGCCTTGTCGAAGAAATCGTCGTCCTCGGCGGTGACGTCCTGGAAGAAGATGTTGGGCGACTTGCCGCCGAGTTCGAGCGTTACCGGGATAAGGTTCTGGCTGGCGTACTGCATGATCAGCCGGCCAGTGGTCGTCTCGCCGGTGAAGGCGATCTTTGCGATCCGGTTGGAGGAGGCGAGGGGCTTGCCTGCCTCGAGGCCGAAGCCGTTGACGATGTTGAGCACGCCCGGCGGCAGCAGGTCGCCGATGAGGTCCGCCCAGAGCATGATCGCCGCCGGGGTCTGCTCTGCGGGTTTCAGAACCACGCAGTTGCCGGCCGCGATCGCGGGGGCCAGTTTCCATACCGCCATGAGCAGCGGGAAGTTCCACGGGATGATCTGGCCGACGACGCCCAACGGTTCGTGGAAGTGATAGGCAACGGTGTCGTGGTCGATCTCGGAGAGGCTGCCCTCCTGGGCGCGGATCGCGCCGGCGAAGTAGCGGAAGTGATCGATGGCCAGCGGCAGATCGGCGGCGGTCGTCTCACGGATCGGCTTGCCGTTGTCCCAGGTCTCGGCGCGCGCGAGGAGATCGAGGTTCTCCTCCATGCGATCAGCAATGCGATTGAGAATCAAAGCGCGTTCGGCCGGGCTGGTGCGGCCCCATGCGTCCCTGGCAGCATGGGCCGCGTCGAGCGCGGCCTCGATATCCTTGGAGTCGGAACGGGCGACTTCGCAGAGAAGCTGACCGTTTACCGGCGAGAAGTTCTCGAAATACTTGCCGGACAGCGGCTCGGTCCATTTGCCGCCAATGAAATTGCCGTAACGCCTGTCGAAGGGCGCCTTGACGGAGCGTGAGAATTCAACCTTGTTCATATCAACCTCCCGAAACAACGCCGCGGGATGCGGCGCTTCGGCGGAAAGACTTGCCGCATCTGCCCGCTCGCTGTCACGATGGTGAGAACAGTGGACCCGCAGGACGTGTCGCAAAACTGCGACAGTCATGCCGGGATTCGAAAAGATCAGTGCGATCTATGGAGATCGAGGCGGTTGAGCTTCCGGTGGAGCGTCGCACGGCTGATCCCAAGTGCTGCGGCCGCGGCCGAGACATTTCCATCTGTCCGTGCCAGCACCCGTTGCAGAGCCCCGCGCTCCGCCTCGGCGAGGGCTTCGGTGACCTTCCTCGCCCCGCCAAGCAGATCGGCCGCGGGGAGCGGCTTCCGAAGGCTCTTTTGCGTGATCCCCAGCGCCAATCGCGCTAAGCGGGTCGCGCCGACCACAAGGTCGTCCGCATCGACCGCGATCAGTCCGCCCGAACCTTTGTCGGTTATTGGCGCGAGCAGAATGCGCGCCTTCGGGAATGCCATCTTGAAGTTCTCCGCCTCAATGCGTCGCGCGGCGTCGACTACGGCCACCGAAATAAGATTGGCGAAGGCTTCGGTTAGATCTGCCCGGCAGGAAGACACGTCGAGGGCGGCAACGAGGTCTCCCTCGTGATCGTAGATGGGCGCGGTGATGCAGCTCAGCGCTGTGTTGCGCGTGTGAAAATGCTGGTCGCGATGGATCGTCAGCACG
Organism: Mesorhizobium sp. WSM4806; assembly: GCF_055811635.1. Lineage (NCBI taxonomy): Bacteria > Pseudomonadati > Pseudomonadota > Alphaproteobacteria > Hyphomicrobiales > Phyllobacteriaceae > Mesorhizobium > Mesorhizobium sp. WSM4806. The sequence goes on from NZ_JBVVQZ010000024.1 coordinate 80,125, forward strand.
CGCTGCTCGACAAGACAGGTGCCGATGCCGTTGGTGCCCTCGCTCTCCTCGTTCCAAACCGAGCCTGTCCACAACCCCCAGTTGTGAAACGTCTCGTCATCCGCAGGTGCACCGCGTCGTTCGATCGGCACGCCCTCTTGGTCGGCGAGAAGCACGCAGCATCCAACACCTCCCACCGCCAGGTAGAGTCTGTCGAGGCTTGATTGGGCAGCTCGGATCAGCGGTTCGATCCGTTGCCTGGCGTCGATAAATTCGGCCTGGGTCAGGTATCGCGGCGGTTTGGGATCGGTTGGATCGAGCTTATGCAAATTGGATGAGCGTCGCCATGAAGCGACCAGCGCCGACTTCGCCGCGGCATCTGAAATGATTGCGGCCTGTATCCGATCGGCATGATGACCGGCTAGAGCCTCGCCCATGCTATCCTCCCAAATCCCGACTCTTTCCTTTCAGTTCCTGGATCAGGCCTTTCAGTTCCTGGATCAGGTACGTGTTACGTCGGGGTTGCGTTGGCAGCGCTATCTCCGCTTCGATCGAACCCTCTGTCAATTGCCCAGAAGAACCAGGCGCCTCCCTTGCGCCAGCGTTATCCGGCAACGGCCGGAGCTCTCTTGACATGGATCAAACGTGCGGACGCGTTTCTGGATCGGCTGCGTCTGCGGCAATATGCGAACCTTGTGTACGCGACGCTGGCATTCGGCGCCGGAGTGTCCGATATTCCCGACAGCGCCATGGACACGAACCGCAAGGACATACACAACTCCGATATTCCTGTGCTTTGCCGGAGCTGCGAGGCTCGGCACAAGGGAATGTGCGGCGTGCTCGATTCTGCCGAGCTTGTTGCGCTTTCGCGCCACACTCGCCTGGCCCGGCATTCTGCCGGAGAGGAACTCGCCGCTGACGGCATGCCCGTCGAGTCCTATGCGAATGTAATGCGGGGCGTAGTCAAGCTGACCAAGGTGCTGGAAGACGGCCGCCAGCAGATCGTCGGACTGCAGTTCGCCCCGGATTTCCTCGGGCGACTTTTCACGCCTGACAGTGCTGTAACTGCCGAAGCTGCGTCCGACGTCGATCTCTGCCGCGTGTCGAAGAGCGGTCTGGAACGGTTGATCGCGGCGAATCCCAAACTGGAGCGTCGGTTAATGGAGCAGACTCTCAGGGAACTCGATGAAGCCCGCGAATGGATGGTCACACTGGGGAGAAAGACAGCTGCCGAGAAGGTCGCCAGCTTCCTTTATCTCATCGCCACGCACCTCGATCCCTCAGCGGACAGCGAACAGAAGGGCCGCAAGTTTATTCTGCCTCTCACGCGCGGTGACGTCGCCGATTTCCTCGGGCTGACGATCGAGACCGTCTCGCGTCAATTGTCCAGGCTCCGCGCGGAGAAAGTCATTGCAATCAGCGCAGTGACCCAGGTCGATGTGCCCGATCTCGAGCGGCTCAGGAAACGTTGTGGCTGAACGGAAGGACCAGCGCCAGAAGCGGAAAGAGGATTTCCTTTTCGAACGCCACGTGGACGTTCTCGCCTCATGATGAAAAACCAAGGCCTGTTCGGCTCATGAGTTTCGATGACCTCGACCTGAATTTGCTGCGCGTGTTCGACGTGATGATGCGCGAAAGAAGCGTCACGCGTACGGCATGCGAATTGGGAAGAACGCAATCTGCGATCAGCCATTCCTTATCCAGGCTGCGGCACCTTTTCGGTGACAGGCTGTTCACGCGCGATGGAGGCGTTATGAGGCCAACGCCGCGGGCGGTCGAGCTTCTGCCAGACATTTCGGCCGGATTGGCAACGATTCGAGCCTCGATTGATCGCCATCAAACTTTCGATCCCGCAACCACTCGGCGGAACTTTCGTGTCGGGCTCACCGACTACCATGCGATGATAATCATACCACGTCTTCTGCGGGAGTTTTCCAGGCAGGCGCCCGGTGCCACGTTGAATATTATTCCAGCGAACGGGCTCGATATCCCGTCCTCGGTTCATCTTCGACAGATCGACTGTGCATTGACTGGAGCAGTGATCAAGGATGACCCAAGCCTTTTGAAGATCGAACTGGGCCAGGATCGTCTCTTCTGCGCAGTTTGGAGCGGCAGCCAAATCGCAAGTTCGGCGATGTCATTGGAGACATACCTGTCAGCGTCTCACTTGCAGGTTTCCGCCGATGGTGTTTCCAGCGGACTTGCGGATGCCGCGCTCAAGGAGCTTGGTTTGCGGCGGAACGTGGTCGCGACGATATCGAATTATCTGGCACTTCCGTGGGTCTTGCGAGGCACCGAACTTGTTGCTCATTGTGGTGACGGAATCCTCCAAATCCTTGATAAAGCGAGTGAAGTGACTCTCCTTTCGCCGCCGCTGCCGATCCCGAATGTGAGCGCGTGGTTGCTCCTTCATCCGCAAATGGCCACGGACCCAGGGACGATCTGGCTCAAAGAAGTTCTCTCAAACATCTACTCTGAGTCACAGATTAAAAAGAGAGAAATTGTTTCTGAGAGAGAACAGAAGAAATAAACAGGAGACACACGGCTGAAACCATTACGAGTGCAGCCACTGTATGAGTAGACCTCATAGTCATCATGACGAGAATGAATTTGACCAATAATGAGGCCTGCGCAACCTTGGTGCTCCACAAAAAAATAAGGGAACCAAGATGCAAGCAATTCTCAAGGGTCTGGTCGGAGCAGCGGTAGGGCTCGTTGTATCCAACGCGTCCGCCGCGACGATCGAAAACGTCAAGAAGAACGGAGTTCTGACCTGCGGAACCAACTCAGCGACGGCCGGATTTAGCCTTCCAGACAATGAGGGCAAATGGACCGGGTTCGTGGTCGACTATTGTCGCGCTGTTGCAGCAGCGGTTCTGGGCGATGCGCAGAAGGTAAGGTTCATTCCGCTTACGCCGAAGGACCGGTTCACCGCGCTTCAGTCGGGCGAGATCGATATACTCGCACATAACGCAACCTGGACGTCATCCCGCGACACGTCTCTCGGAATACTTTTTGCGGGCACGTATTTCTACGATGGCCAGGGCTTCATGGTCCGCAAATCGGAGAACATCGGTTCGGCCAAAGATCTGGATGGCGCGTCCATCTGCGTCACTCAGGGCACGACGACCGAGTTGAATCTCGCCGATTACTTCCGCTCGCATTCGATGACATACTCGACCGTCGGGTTTGCCGACGAAGAAGCCGTGGTAAAGGCCTACGACGAAGGTCGCTGCGACGTCCTCTCGGCCGACACGTCCACCTTGAATGCGTCGCGCCAGCGCATGGCGAAGGCCGACGACAGCGTCGTGCTTCCCGAACTTATCTCCAAGGAGCCACTTGGGCCTGCCGTGCGGCAGGGCGATGATCATTGGCTCAACGTGGCCAAATGGGCGCTCCTTGTCATGGTCGCTGCCGAAGAATTGGGAGTAACCTCGCAGAATGTCGATGAAATGAAGTCATCGGACAACCCGAACATTCGCCGGCTGCTTGGAGCGGAGGGCAGCCTCGGAGAGGATCTCGGGCTTGGCGATACCTGGTCCGTGGACGTTATCAAGCAGGTCGGCAACTATGGCGAAGTGTTCGATCGCAATATCGGCAAGGCCTCGCCGCTCAAGATGGAGCGCGGCCTGAACGCTCTTTGGAATCAGGGCGGTCTCCAGTACGCCCCGCCGATCCGCTAGGCCGGGTCGGTCACAAGCCGCCGGCGATTGCGCCGGCGTCTTAAAGCGCGTCGGGGTTGAATGGAGTCATGCGACACGCTTTAAGTTCTTGTTTATGCATGTCGTTATCGCAAAACCGCTGCGCACTTTTGCGCGACATGCATTAGTTCTGCACCAACACAGGAACAGGGTCATGTCCGATGTGCTGCTCGCCGCGCCCTCGCGCAGGAGCTTGTCCCTGCACGACGCCAAGGTCCGGGGCATCATCTATCAACTTTTGCTAGCGGGCAGCCTGCTGGCATTGGCCGTGGGCATTGCCGTTCAGACTGCGTCGAACATGAGGGCACGCGGGATTCCGCTGTCTTTCGGCTTCTGGAACGAGGCCGCCGGCTTCGACATCAATCAGACGCTGATCCCCTACGACACGCTCTCCACCTACGGCCAAGCGTTCTGGGTGGGTGTGGTCAACACCCTCTATGTGAGCTTGCTTGGGATCGTGTTGGCCACAGTCTTGGGCTTTGTCGTCGGCATTGCCCGTCTGTCACCGAACTGGATCGTTTCAAAGGTCGCGGCTTCGTATGTCGAGATCATACGCAACATCCCGTTATTGCTGCAGCTTTTGTTCTGGTACAATGCAGTCCTGAAAGCGCTGCCTGCGCCGAGGGCGTCGATCGAACTCCCCGGCCGAATCTATCTGAACAATCGCGGTCTCATCATTCCGGAAATCCAGCTCTACGCAGGAGCAGGTACCGTGGGACTCGCGTTCCTGGCAGCCAGCATCTTCTGCGTCGCTTTTTGGTCCTATGCCAGGCGCGCACAGAACCGCACCGGAAAGCAGCTGCCCGTGCTTTGGGTCAGCCTCGCTGCCTTGATCGGACTGCCTCTGATCGTCTTCCTCCTGGTCGGTTCGCCGGTGTCGTTCGTGACGCCAGAGTTGAAAGGGTTCAATTACCGGGGTGGACACCAGCTTTATCCGGAGTTCGCGGCTCTTCTGATCGGTCTGTCCGTCTACACCGCTTCCTTTATCGCGGAAATTGTCCGCAGCGGGATCCAGGCTGTGCCGAAAGGCCAGACCGAAGCCGCCCATGCGCTCGGGCTTGCGCCGGGCAAAACGCTTCGCCTGGTCATTGTTCCGCAGGCACTGCGCATCATCATACCGCCCCTGACCAGCCAGTACCTGAATCTCACGAAGAATTCCTCACTCGCCGTGTTTATCGGCTACCCCGATCTCGTTCAGATTTTCGCGGGAACGGTGCTCAACCAGACTGGCGCCGCCGTCCAGGTGATGGCGATTACGCTGTCGGTCTACCTCGCGATCTCCCTCGTCATGTCGATGACCATGAACGCGTTCAATCAACGTTTCGCGATCGTCGAGAGGTGATGCATGAGCGGCCAGTCCCTGCATCCGCACCTCGTTAGCGCTCCGCCTCTGCCGCCTGTGGCGCCGCCTTGTGGAATCCGGCCGAGCCCGGCGACCTGGATCAGAAAGAACCTGTTCTCGACGCCGTTCTCCGGCGTGCTGACGATCTGCTTCACAGTTCTCGCCGCATGGCTTTTGTATCAGTTCGCGAGTTTTGCAGTCTTGGATGCAGTCTGGGCCGGCGGACAGGAAGAATGCCGCGCCAACCCTGAGGGCGCGTGTTGGCCGTTCATCGTGGAGAAATTCGACTATCTCCGTTACGGGGCATATCCGATTTCCGAGCGCTGGCGGGTGGACCTGACGCTGGCGATCGGCGCCGTGCTGATCGCCTGGCTGCTGTGGAAACGGGCGCCGCGGCGCAACGTGGCGGCGTTGCTGTTCTTTGCTGCCTACCCGGTCGTCGCCTTCGCGTTGTTGCGCGGTGTCGCGTCGCTCGATCTGCCGGTCATCGATACCGTCTTGTGGGGAGGTCTGCTTATCACGCTGCTCATGTCGATCGTGGGCATCGTCTTCTCGCTGCCGCTCGGTGTGCTTCTCGCGCTTGGCCGACGATCGGAGCTTCCCTTCGTCAGGGCAGTGTGTGTGATCTTCATCGAGGTCGTCAGGGGCGTGCCGTTCATCACGGTGCTGTTCATGGCGAATTTCATGATGCCGCTCTTCGTCCCCGACTATCTGACGCCCGATCGGCTGCTGCGTCCGCTGATTGCGATAGCGCTGTTCTCGTCCGCCTACATGGCCGAGGTGGTGCGCGCCGGCCTTCAAGCGATCCCCAAGGGGCAATATGAGGCGGCAAAGGCGCTCGGCGTCAGCTACTTCACCATGATCCGTCTGATCATCCTGCCGCAGGCGCTCACTATCGTTATCCCAGGCATCGTCTCTACCTTCATCGGGCTGTTCAAGGACACGACGCTGGTAGCGATCGTCGGCATTGCGGACTTCCTGAGAGCCGTCGAAACGGCGCGAGTCGACCCGAACTGGGCCGGGCCGACGATCTCTTCGACCGGCTATCTCTTCGCCGGGCTGGTCTACTGGATCTTCTGCTTCGGAATGTCCCGGTACTCGCACTCGATGGAGCGCGCGTTGGCGCGCGGCCACAAGAGCTAGGAAGCGGAATATGCGACAGGCAGTTTCAGCAGCGAGGCACGTGGCGCAAATCCTCAAATAGCCCGCCAAAAGTTCGAGCAGCCGCGAGCGGCGAAAACCACATCGGAAACCAAGCAATGGCTTGTGCAGATGCATCGCAACCGACGGTTGCGGAAAGAAATGTTGGAATGATTGACTTCGACAGGATCTATGATCGCCACCAGTTTGGGTCAGTCAAATGGGCCAATCAGTGGGACGAATTCTCGCCTCGGGTCGAGGGCGAAGATCTGCTTTCGCTGTGGACCGCGGACATGGATTTTCGCGCGCCTGAAACCGTCATCGCGCGGCTGCGGGAAGCGGCGGACCATGGAATCTATGGCTATACCCGCCGCGCCCCCCGTCACTACGAGATTGTGCAATCATGGTTCGCGCGTCGGCACGGCTGGTCGCCGGCACTGGACTCGCTGCTGCCGGCGCCTGCGATCATGCCGTCGGTAGCCGCGATGCTTCGGACCTTCACGAAGCCCGGGGACGGGGTGATTGTGCAGTCTCCCATTTACTCGCCCTATTTCGAAGTGATTCAGGGGAACGGCAGGAAGCTGCTGGTCAACAGGCTAAGGTTGCAGGATAACCGATATGAACTCGACCTGGAGAACTTCGCGAAACTGGCAGCCGGCGCCAAGGCCTTCCTGTTGTGTAATCCGCACAATCCCGCTGGAAAGGTGTGGACGCGCCAGGAACTGACGGCGCTCAACGATATCTGCGAGCGCTACGGCATCCTTGTCATATCTGATGACATCCATTGCGATATCAGATTGTCGGATCGCCCGCACATCGTCTTCTCGTCCCTCTCGGAGGATGCCGCGGAAAAGTCATTCATCTGCACGGCTCCAACGAAGACCTTCAATCTGGCCGGCGTGCCCTCCGCAACCGTGTCGGTGGCCAACAAGCAGCGGCGCGAGGCGCTTCTGGCCACCATGCAGGCATCGTTCATGGTCAATGCCAACTTCTTTGGACGGCTGGCGCTAGAGGTCGCCTACAGCACCGGCGCGCCGTGGCTGGATCAGCTGACGCGCTACATCGGCGGTAATGTCGATTTCGTCCTCAAGTTCGCCGAGGATCGCCTGCCGGGCATCACACCGATGCGGCCGGACGCTTCCTTCCTGGTGTGGCTGGATGCGCGCGGGCTCGATCGGAAGGTCGGAGGCGTTCAACGGTTTTTCGTCGACCGAGCCGGAGTCAATTTGTACGACGGGCGCGTCTATGGACCCGGCGGTGAAGGCTTCATTCGCCTCAATGTCGGTTGCCCTCGTCCGCTGTTGCGGAGAGGGCTCGAACGCATGTCCAGGGCGCTGGAGTCGTTGTGAGAGCGTTGACGGGACCGGAGCGGCCCTGCGGCATCGGCGACAGCGTGCTTGCATTCAGCTCCAGGCGTGGCTGGCCAATCCATAGACCCAGGGCGCGTTGCTTTCGCGGTTCAGAAAGCGGCGGCCTTTGGACATCGTCGTCACGGTCTCGGCAATGCCGAGGCCGCTCTGCTGCAGAAACTCGGCAAACACGCCATCCTTCTCGCGCGTATCGACGCGGGCGAATCGACCTGCCAGCTTCTTCAGATGGACGGCTGTGAGGTGGACCGCGTCCTGGTCGTTTCGGGCTATTGTGGGACCAATCACATGGCCGCGCCCGAACTCGCGACACATGGAATAGCCAACGACCTCGCCGCCGCGACTCAAAGTGGCGATCGAGGCATCCTCCGAGAGCAATGCAAGCAGCCTTGCACGGTTGGTCCCGAATGCGCGCGCGTCCAGTTCGGTGATCTCGCGAAGTCCGCCGCTGGGCAGATCACTTAATTCACCATCCGGAGCTGGCATTGGCGGGAGTTTTTGTGGGATCTCGCCCTGGCGCATGTAGACGATCGCCTCGTTCGTGAAGCCGAGCGAGACATACAGAGGATAGGCGGCATGGGTGGCATTCAGGGCCAGATTGCGATCCCCGCACTGCTCGAGGACCTGGTCCATGAGCCATCGGCCGCCTCCCTGCGCCTGTGCGCGAGGCGTCGTGATCACCAGGCCGATGGTGGCAAAATCGTCCCCTTGGGGAAACCACATCGCGCTTCCGAAGACGCGCCCAATTCCGTCAACGGCGACGATGCCGTGGCCGGCGCGGCGCAACAAATCCCAGTCCTTGGGACGATGCGGCCAGCGGACCGAAATCGATAGTGCATGCAGCAGATCAACATCGACATCATTGATGTCTCGCGCGACCAGTTCAAAGGATTTCAGGCGTACTGATCTCTGCATCTCAGTCGATCCGCTCCTTCAACGAATGTCTTTCAACGAATGCCCAGGGCACGCGGTGTTAAATCCTAGCGCCGATAGCCATGTTTGCGACAGGCCTCATTTGCAGCAGCATTACAGGGGAACGCCAGCAGGTTTCGCTGGTTCGAGGCGTTTTTTCGCAATCTTCAGCCAAAGCACGACGCGATTCGGCAGGGAACACTGCTGCTCAGGGATAGGCTGGTCGCAACCTACAGTGTGCAAGCAGAGCGGACAGCCATGAACGTGGAAGAAATCCTCGCGACCCTGATTGCGTTTCCCTCCGTTGTGGGCACGCCAAACGGTGAGATCGTCGATTGGATCCGCGACTACTGTCAGGCAGCCGGAGCCGAGGTGACGGTTCTGTCCGGTCCCGAGGGCGACCGGTCCAACCTGTTCGTCACGGTCGGCCCGCGTGGCGGTCGGGGCTACGTCATCTCCGGACATATGGATGTCGTGCCGGCCGGCGAGCCGGAATGGAGCTCCGATCCGTTCGTCCTGCGTCGCGAGGGCGGCAGGCTTTACGGCCGCGGCACCACCGACATGAAGGGCTTTCTCGCCTGCGCATTGGCCGCGCTGCCAGGACTTGCGGCAATGAACCTGCGGCAGCCAGTCCATCTCGCATTCTCCTACGACGAAGAGGCGGGGTGCCGTGGTGTGCCGCATCTCCTGGCTGCGTTGCCGAGCTTGTGCGAGAGGCCGCTTGGCGCGATTGTCGGCGAGCCGAGCCGGATGCAGCCTGTGCGCGCGCACAAGGGGAAGGCCGCCGCGCGGCTCGAGGTGATCGGGCGATCCGGTCATTCGTCACGCCCCGATCTCGGCCTCAATGCCGTGCACGCCATGGCCGGCGTCATCACGCACGCGGTGGCATACGGCCAATCCCTCGCCGGCGGCCCGCTCGATCATAATTTCGAGCCCCCATATTCTTCCTTGCAGGTGGGCGTCATCGCCGGTGGACAAGCCGTCAACATCATCGCTGGCCACTGCACAGCCGATATCGAGGTGCGTGCCGTGCCGGGCGTTTCTCCGGCATCCCTGCTCGAGCCGGTCAAAGCCCGGCTTTTCGATCTACGCGACAGCGGCTTCGAGATGGCCTGGCACGAATTGAGTTCCTATCCCGCCCTTGCGCCGGCGGATGGGAGCAAGCTAGCGGCAGTCCTGACAGAGCTGACGGGGCAGGAGCCGCTCACGGCGGTCAGTTACGGCACTGAGGCCGGGCTTTATCAGCAGGCCGGTATCGATGCGATCATTTGCGGCCCTGGCGAAATTTCCCGCGCGCATCGTCCCAATGAATACATCGAGATCGGTGAACTTGCTGCCTGCCAGAGCATGATCGACGATCTCGGCGCGCGTCTCGCGGCCTGAGGGAAGGGCGGGTTCCATGGCATTTCTTTTCAACTCCGATGCGGCGCGTGCTGCGGTGTTCCGCGAGATTTTTGCGCGCGAACTCCCGGATCTGGAATTCTTCCATTCCGGCGATGAGTTGGAGCCGGACCAGGTGCGCTATCTCATCACCTGGACGGTGCCGGACGACATCTCCTGCTACCGCAACCTGGAAGTGCTGTTTTCGATCGGAGCCGGCGTCGACCAGTTCAAGCAGGACGTCGTGCCGAGCCATGTGAAGCTGGTGCGCATGGTCGAGGACGGCATCATCCGCATGATGCAGGAATACGTCGCGCTTGGCGTGTTGGCGCTCCACCGGGAGATGCCCGCCTATCTCGAGCAGCAGAAAAGGTGCCTCTGGCAACCGATTGCCGCTCGACAGGCGGCCGAGCGCCGGGTCGGCTTTCTTGGTCTTGGCATGCTGGCGCAGGCGGCTATCGAGCGCCTGATGCCATTCCAGTTTCCGCTTGCCGGGTGGAGCCGCAGCGAAAAGCGGATAGAGGGAGTCACCTGTTTTCACGGCGCCGATCAGTTGCCCCGCTTTCTGAAGCAGACGGATATTCTCGTCTGCCTGCTACCGCTGACGCAGGAAACCAGCGGCATTCTCGATGCAAAACTCTTCTCCTTGCTGCCAGCAGGGGCGCGCCTGCTGCATGTCGGCAGGGGTCCGCAACTCGACCAGGCCGCGCTGATCGACGCGCTCGACAGAGGCCACGTATCCGCGGCGATGCTTGATGTCACTGATCCGGAACCGCTCCCGGAAGACCATCCGCTGTGGTCGCATCCGAAGGTGATGATAACGCCGCACATTGCCTCGGTGACACAACCACATACGGCGGCGCAAGCCGCCGTCGACAACGTCCGGCGCCACCGCGCCGGCGAAGAACTGATCGGCCTCATCGATCGGACACTCGGCTACTAACCAGGAGACCCACATGTCACTGCTGACCACGATTGACACAAATCCCGCCTTCACGCCGAAGGAGGCATTGCCGCTGCCTGAGCGGCTCATTTCCGGCACTCCATCCTTCAAGAGCTGGGCGCAGGATGCCTCGAAAGGCGAGAAGGTTCTGACCGGCGTCTGGGAGGCGACCCCCGGCGAGACGCATTCGATCAAGGGCACTACCTACGAGTTCTGCCACATCATATCGGGTCTCGTCGAAATCGAGGAAAAGGGCGGTGAGACCAAGACTTACCGCGCCGGCGACAGTTTTGTGATGAAGCCCGGCTTCGTGGGTGTCTGGCGCACGATCGAAACCGTGCGCAAGATCTACGTCTGCGTTTACGACTGAGTTCAGTGCTCAAGGTACGGCCGAGTAGAGCGCGCGGCGGTTCCAGAACAATCGACCATCCAAGTTCGGCCCGACGCGATTCGACGCTGTCGGGCCGCTCATTCTCGACGAAAAATGCGGCGCGCGGTCCGCTATGGTTCCGCTAGTGCGAATGAGGACCTCGATCGATGAAGACCTATGACATAGCGCTCATCCCTGGCGACGGCATCGGCAAGGACGTGACCGGGGCGGCATGGCAGGTGATGCAGGCCGCGGCCAAACGGGGCGGTTTCGCCCTTGATGGCACACGCTTCCCATGGTCGTGCGCCTACTACCTGGAAACCGGCGCAATGATGCCGCCAGACGGCATCGAGACACTCCGAAAATTCGATGCGATCTATCTCGGCGCTGTAGGCTGGCCCGCGGAAGTACCCGACTCAGTATCGCTTCACGGACTGCTGCTGCCGATCCGGAAAGGGTTCACGCAGTACGCCAACATACGGCCGCACAGGCTGTTGCCGGGCGTTCAGGGGCCCCTCCGCTCCGATGGTTTCGACATCCTGTGCATTCGCGAGAATACGGAAGGCGAATATTCCGGCGCCGGCGGGCGCGTGCATTCCGGCACGGCCAATGAGGTCGCGATTGAGACGTCAATCTTCACGCGTGCCGGTGTCGAACGGATCATGCGTTTCGGTTTCGAACAGGCGCGGGCGCGCGGCAAGAAGCTCGCATCCGTGACCAAATCCAACGCCCAAAAGCATTCCATGGTTTTCTGGGATGAGGTCACGCGTGAGGTGTCGAAGGACTATGCCGATGTCGAGGTCTCGCACTACCACATCGACGCGATTGCCGCCCGCATGGTGCTGGCGCCGGAAAGCCTCGACGTGATCGTCGCCTCGAACCTGTTTGGCGACATCCTCACCGATATTGGAGCGGCCATTCAGGGCGGGCTGGGTTACGCCGCCTCCGCCAATATCAATCCCGATCGCAGTGCGCCTTCCATGTTCGAACCGGTCCACGGTTCGGCGCCCGACATCGCGCATCTCGGTGTCGCCAATCCGATCGCCGCGATCTGGTCCGGTGCGATGATGCTCGAGCATCTGGGCGAGGGGCATGCTGCGGCAGAAGTGATGTCGGCAATCGAGTCCATAACCGCGCGGGGCATTGGCACGATCGCAGGCAAGGACCGGACTGAAACAATCACGCAAGCCGTGCTTGCGGCGTTGAGCTGAAAGGGCAGAGGAAAGACCATGAATGCGATAACGAAGATTGGCACGTTTGACGATGCGGACCTGTTCCGCCAGCAGGCGTTGATTGGCGGTGTGTGGCGGGAAGCGGATACAAAGGCCGCCGTCGAGGTCACCAACCCTGCCACCCTGGCCGTTCTTGGCAGCGTTCCCGATATGGGCGGCGACGACACCAAGGCCGCTATCGCTGCTGCGGCCGAGGCATTCAAAAGCTGGAAGAAGACGACCCATGCCGAGCGTGCGAGATTGCTGGAGCGATGGCACGACCTCATTCGCCAGCACGAACAGGATTTGGCGCTTCTGCTGACGCTGGAACAGGGTAAGCCGATTGCCGAGGCGTCGGCGGAAATCCGCTACGGCGCATCTTTCGTGAAATGGTTTGCGGAGGAGGCGCGCCGCATCGGTGGCTCGACCATTCCGTCACCCACCGCCGATCGACGCATTCTGGTTCTCAAGGAAGCAGTCGGCGTCTGCGCCATCATTACGCCGTGGAATTTCCCCAACGCGATGATCACGCGCAAAGTAGCACCGGCGCTGGCCGCAGGTTGTACGGTTGTGATCAAGCCGTCGGAATTTACGCCTTTCTCGGCGCTGGCCCTCGGCGTGCTGGCGGAGCGGGCGGGCATCCCGGCAGGCGTTATCAACATCGTGACCGGCATGCCGGGAGAGATCGGCAAAGAACTCATGGCCAACGAGACGGTGCGCAAGATCTCGTTCACCGGTTCGACCCGCGTCGGTGCGCTGCTCATGCGTGGAGCGGCCGACAGCATCAAGCGGCTGAGCCTGGAGCTTGGCGGCAACGCGCCCTTTATCGTCTTTGACGACGCCGATCTGGATAACGCAGTTGAAGGGGTGATCGTATCCAAGTTCCGCAATGGCGGTCAAACCTGCGTTTGCGCGAACCGGATTCTCGTGCAGGAAGGCGTTTACGACGCTTTCGCCGAAAAGCTGAGCCAGCGCGTCACCCGGATGAAGGTTGGCGCGGGAACCGACGAGGGCACCGAGATCGGCCCGATGATCAACACGGCCGCGATCGACAAGATCGAGCGTCACATCGCGGATGCGAAGAAGAAAGGCGCGCAGATCCTCGCCCAAAGCGAGGCAGTGCCCGACGGCAGGCAATATGCGCGGCCCGTCGTCCTGGGAGGGGCTACTACCGAGATGCTCCTGGCATCGGAAGAGACCTTCGGTCCGGTGGCGCCGCTTTTTCGCTTCGAGACGGAGGAAGAGGCCATCACGATCGCGAACGCTACGCCGTTCGGCCTTGCCGCCTACTTCTACACCGACGACCTCAAGCGGTCATGGCGTGTCGCCGAGGCGCTGGAGTTCGGCATGGTCGGGCTCAACACAGGCCTGATCTCGACCGAGGTTGCGCCTTTCGGCGGTGTCAAGCAGTCAGGCGTGGGGCGAGAAGGGTCGCAGCTCGGCATCGACGAATATCTCGAGGTGAAGACGCTTCATGTTGGCGGGTTGAACCAGTAGGCTTTGCCGGAGTCGCAACAGCGAATTAAAGCGCGTCGCGTTTTGACCGGCCTCATGCGACGCGCTTTAGGTTGTTGTCGCTATCGCAAAACCGCTGCACACCCTCGGTCAGGCCTAGGGTCAGCCCCGAGGGCATCCCTTTGCGCGACATGCATTGGAACACAGTCCCCTTTTCAGCGGCCGATTTTCAGTGGCAATCGCAAACCTCCGGGATTAGCCGAAGCATCCCTCCACTTCGGTCGAGTAAAGGCGATGGGCGACCATCGCCTCTACCTCGACCGAAATCGTGGTGGCTTATGCCAATCGCCAGCGTTGGAGATTTGGCTGCCCGACCGTCAGGCAGCGAAGGTCCACCGCCGTATGGATGTCAGGGTCTATGCTGCGCCGCTCGCTCCTTGCTCTGCCCTGGGACGACGAGCGAGGGGTGGTTCGGTCAATCCCAGGCTCCGAGGGCATGCTTTTGTGCGACATGCATCAGCAATGAGAAAGGGGCGGTCGAACCGCCCCTTTCTCATTTCGATACTTCGAATGCCGCGATGGCCGGAGGCCCGCCGGCCTCAAGCAACTTCCCGAACGGGCTCCAGGCCGACCGCGGCGGCCAGCCCGCCGATATCCTTGATCTCAGTATATTCGTAGAAAGGGTTCGCGGGCTCGTGGCCGCGGTTCACCCAGACCTTGCTCTTGATGCCGAGATCGTAGGCGGTCATGAGATCGTAGCGGAAGGAGGAGGAGACGTGAGTGATGTCCTCCGGGCCGCAGCCGAGCTTGTCGAGCATGTATTCAAAGCCCTTCATCAGCGGCTTGTAGGCGCCAACCTCTTCGGCGGTGATGACGGTGTGAAAGGGCGCGCCGAGCTTTTCCACATTCGACATGATCAGGCTGTTCATGGAGTTGGACAGGATCACCAGTGGGATTTCCTTGGCCACTCTGGACAGGCCAGCCGGGACGTCGGGGTGCGGACCCCAGGTCGGCACTTCGTCATAGATGCGTTGGGCGTCTTCGGGTTTGAACTGGATACCAATGCGCTTGCAGCTGCGTTCGATGGAATTCTGCACCACCTCGAGGAAGGGTTTCCATGGCCCCAGCACCTCGTCAAGGCGATAGCCTCTAAAAGCCTCCACGAAGCTGGCCATTGCCTCCGGGGAGAGGCGCTCGCCGTAGACGCGCCGCGCCGCGCCGGCCATATCGAAATTGGTGAGCGTGCCGTAGCAGTCGAAGGTGATGTATTTCGGTCTGAACGTCGACATGGCGACAATCCTCCTGGTTTTTCTCGGCACAGCGTGCCTGTACCACAATCACCATAGTCGGAGATCTGGAAGACTAACGGCCGCATTCGCGGCGACCTGAAGCAGATCGTTTCGTATTGCATCGCCGGTTTGGCAGAGAGTTGCGCCAGGTGTCCTTTCGAGCTTTGGCAGCGGCGCGGCCTGTCGGCCTTGCTCCGGCAGAAGATGCGGCACGAGCGGCGAAGGATAGTGAAAACGCGTCGCGCTTGGCTGCCGGTCGGAAGGAACTGCTGTCTTTGGTGGTCTACCGTCAGCACTGAAGACGAAGGCTGGAAATTCATCATGACCACACGACAGATCATCCTTGAAGAGATGACACCGGGGCACCTGGAAGGTGCTGTCGAGTTGTCTCGCCAAGTCAATTGGCCGCATCGCCGCGAGGATTGGGAACTGGCCCAGCCGGTCAGCCGGGGGATCGTCGCCCTGGAAGAAGAACGCGTGGTGGCGACCATCATGATGACCCCCTACGGCGACGATGCCGCCGCCATCAACATGGTGATCGTCGATGCGGCGATGCGCGGCCGCGGACTCGGCCGAAAGATGATGGAAGAGGCGCTTGCGAAGGCGGGTGAGCGCACCTGTTGCCTGACGGCGACACGGGAAGGCCTGCCGCTCTATGAGAAGCTGGGCTTCGTCACGACTGGCGAGATCGTGCAGCATCAGGGCGAGGCGTTGGCAGTTTCGGCGCCTGCCCGTGTATCCTGGGCAGAGAGCGGCGATCTTGCGCGCCTCGAGGTGCTGGATCGCGAGGCATTTGGCCATGACCGTTCGGCGCTGATGAAGCGGCTTTTCGAGCGCGCGAAGCTCGCTGTCATTCGCGATGACGGCGATATCCAGGCCTTTTCCGCCATCCGGCCATTCGGCCGGGGGCTGGTCATCGGCCCGGTGGTGGCGAGAAACGGTACCGAGGCCAAGGCACTGATCGACTTTCTGCTCGCCCATCATAAGGGCAAGTTCGTCCGTGTCGATACCGACGTCTCAACGGATCTTGCTGAATGGCTCACCGGGCGCGGCCTCGCGCACGTCGGCGGTGGGATCACGATGCGACGCTCCATGGCCACGCACAGGGAAAGCAAGCCGGCGCATCATCGCACATATGCGTTGGTCAGTCAGGCACTTGGTTAAATCAGGCACTCGGTTAAATCAGGCACTCGGTTGAATCGGAGGAAGAAATGCTGGCAAATTCACTGATCGAACTCGATCGCGCACATCTGGTTCACCCGTTTTCATGCTATCGGAGCCACGAGGAGACGGGCGTGCGGGTGCTCAAATCCGCCAAGGGCGCAACGGTGACCGATGCAAGCGGGAAAACCCTGCTGGACGGATTCGCCGGTCTATGGTGTGTAAACCTCGGCTACGGCCAGGAAAGTATCGTTGAAGCAGCCGCAAAGCAGCTGAGAGAGCTTCCCTATGCCACGGGATATTTCGGGCTGGGGTCCGAGCCTGCCATTCGCCTTGCTGCCAGGCTTGCCGAACTGGCGCCCGGCGATTTGAACCATGTCTATTTCACGCTTGGCGGCTCCGACGCAGTCGACAGCACGATCCGCTTCATTCGCTATTACTACCATGCCAAGGGCACGCCGCAGAAGGACCAGTTCATCTCGGTCGAGCATGGCTACCATGGCTCCTCGACGGCAGGGTCAGGCCTGACCGCGATTCCGGCTTTCCATGCGGGTTTCGGCGTGCCTTACGACTGGCAGCACAAGATTCCCTCGCACTACGCCTATCGCAATCCGGTCGGTTCCGACCCGCAGGCGATCATCGATGCATCGGTCGCGGCCCTGCGCGCCAAAATCGCGGAACTCGGCGCGGGCCGCGTTGCGGCCTTCTACGCCGAACCCATCCAGGGTTCGGGCGGTGTCCTCGTTCCACCGACAGGTTGGCTGAAGGCTCTGCACGCCGTGTGCAAGGAACATGACATCCTGTTCGTTGTCGACGAAGTCATCACGGCCTTTGGCCGTACCGGCCCTCTCTTCGCCTGCGAGGAAGACGAGGTCGTGCCGGATCTCATGACCACGGCGAAGGGACTGACCTCGGGCTACGTGCCGATGGGCGCCGTCTTCATCTCGGACCATGTGTACAATACGATCGCAGACGGAGCCGGCAAAGCGCCCGTCGGCCATGGCTATACTTATTCGGCCCATCCCGTGAGCGCGGCGGTCGGGCTCGAATGCCTGCGTCTCTACGAAGACAGCTTGCTCGAGAACGGGCGCAAGGCCGGCAAGCGCCTGATGGAAGGCCTTCGCTCGCTCGCCGACCACCCGCTGGTTGGCGACATTCGCGGCCGTGGCATGCTGGCAGCAATCGAGTTGGTCACCGACAAGGAGCGCAAGACGCCGCTGCCGGCGGCGGCCGATCCGGGGCGCCGCATCTTCGAGCGCGCGTGGGCGAACGGCCTTGTCATCCGCGCCTTCAACAGCGGCATTCTCGGCTTTGCGCCGCCGCTCTGCTGCACCGATGACGATATTGATGGAATCCTCGAACGCACCCGGATGACCCTGGATCAAACCCTCGAGGACCAGGACGTGCGGTCGGCGATGAAGGGATGATCGTCCAGGCTGCCGCCGCGTGCGCGCGGCAGCCTCTTTCTCATCTGTCGAATATCGCGTCGAGAGGCAAATGGGATTTGACGATCGGTGACTTCAGCACGACGAAGCTGAAATATTTGTCGATTCCGATATCCAGTTCGATCATGCGCTCCATGATCGTCTGGTACTCGCTGATGCCCGCTGTGACAAACTTCACAAGATAGTCGTAACCGCCTGAAACCAGGTGGCATTCGATAACAGAATCGACCTTCTGGATTGCGGTGAGAAATCTCGCGAAGTCGTTCTGTTGATGGTGCTTGAGCGTGACTTCGGTGAAGATCGTCAGAGTCTGCCCGAGCTTGGACACATCGATCTGGGCGGAATAGCCGGTGATGAAGCCTTCCGTCTGAAGCTTCTTCACCCGCATCAGGCAAGGGCTCGGTGAAAGGTTCACGAGGTCGGCGAGCTCGACATTCGTGACCCGCCCGTTCTTCTGCAGTTGGGATAAGATCTTGATGTCGATCTTGTCGAGCTTCATTGGAAACCTGTCAAACGTTGGAACCGCGGATCGTCCGGCAGACGGCGTCCGTCACCTCCTGCGTGGTCGCTGTCCCTCCGACGTCCGGCGTCAGCACGCCCTCACGCGTCACCGATTCCACAGCGTTCATCAACCGGGCGGCCGCTGCGCTCTCGCCCAGATGTTCGAGCATCTGGGCAGCGGTCCAGAAGGTGGCGACCGGGTTGGCAATACCCTTGCCGGCGATGTCGAATGCCGAGCCGTGAATTGGCTCGAACATCGAGGGATAGCGCCGCTCGGGATCAATGTTGGCGGTCGGTGCAACGCCGAGACTGCCCGCGAGCGCGCCCGCAAGGTCCGACAATATGTCGGCGTGAAGATTGGTGGCGACGATCGTATCAAGGCTCCGAGGTTTCAACGTCATACGCACTGTCATAGCATCGACCAGCATCTTGTCCCAGGCGACGTCCGGGAATTCCGGCGCCACCTCGGCTGCGATTTCGTCCCACATTACCATGCCGTGACGCTGCGCGTTCGACTTTGTGACAACTGTCAGGAGCTTTCGCGGCCGTGACTGCGCCAGCCGGAATGCATAGCGCATGATGCGAGTGACGCCGACGCGCGTGAAGATCGCGACCTCGGTTCCGACCTCCTCGGGGAGGCCGCGATGGGCTCTGCCGCCGTGGCCCGAATACTCGCCCTCGGAATTCTCCCGCACGATCACCCAATCCAGATCGCCAGGGCCAACGCCCGCCAGCGGCGAAACAATACCGGGCAATATCCTGGTCGGCCGCACGTTCGCGTATTGATCAAAGCCCTGGCAAATCGGCAGCCGGAGGCCCCAGAGGGTGATATCGTCGGGCACATCGGGAGCGCCTACCGCGCCAAAGAAGATAGCGTCGAAGCGCTTCAGTTGCGCCACCCCATCTTCGGGCATCATCCGACCATGGGCCTTGTAGTAGTCTGAGCCCCAGTCGAAGCGCTGTACGCGCAGCTTGAAGTCGCCGCAGCGCTGCTGCAGCGCCTCAAGCGCCTGGAGACCGGCGGCAATGACCTCTGGGCCGATCCCGTCGGCTGGAATGGCGGCAATCTCATATTCGCGCATCGTCACGTTCCCTATTTTCAGTGCTGGCCCTGTTTTCAGTGCTGGCCGCCTCGCGGCCTCGATCTCGTGTGCGATCGACTGTGGCTGGCAAACGGTCTTCTCAGAATTCAGCGACCTTGCCCCACGCAGCGGTCTTCAGACGCTCCGGCCTATAAGGACGCGGATCGACGATCGGCTCCCTGCCGGTGATGATATCGGCGATCATATGCCCAGCGCCCGGCCCGATCCCGAAGCCATGGCCGCTAAATCCCGCGGCGAGGAGGAAGCCCGGAAGCCCCTCCACTTCACCGATTGCCGGAATGCCATCGGGCGTGCTGTCGACATAGCCCGCCCAAGCATGAGAAATCGCGGTGCGCTGGAACTCGGGCAGCAATTCGCAGGCTCTTCGATATGTCAGGCGAATCTGCCTCATGTCAGGTTTGGGGTCGAGAATCCGATTCCGTTCCATTGGCGTCACGCCGTCAAGGACCCATTTCCTCAGGCTTTCATGACCTTGACGCCAGCCCTCGAACGCTCCCGGTGCCAGACTGCGCCAGCGGCGGGCGAACATCGGCACGAACTCCCGGCTGAACCTGAGCTGCTGCGGCGTTGGATCGACTCGCGCCCGCCCGCTGATCGCCAGCGCGTATCCACCGTTGCTGCGCCGCGTCAGCGAGACGCGCGCGGTATGCAGAGCATCCGGCAAGCCATTTGCGCCCGGCGCTACGGCTAGAATGGACTGACGCACGGCAGCTTGCGGGAAACGAATACCAAGCTGGTTGCAGAAGGAAGAAGCCCACGCGCCTCCAGCCATGACCACGGTCGTTGTCCGGATGGTTCCCGCTTCTGTAACGACGCCGCTGACCCGGCCGGCGCTCAGTTCCAGCCCGCGCGCCGCGCAATTCTGATGTACGGTGCCGCCGGCCGCCATGATGCCGCGCGCGACAACCGGCACCGCCTTTGATGGATCCGCCGTTCCGTCAGTTGGCGAGAACACGCCGCCTTTCCATTTGCGGCCGGTCGCCTTGCCCTGTTCGGTGGCTTCTTCCGCGCTCAGCACATGCGTCGTGACGCCAACCGTCCTTGCGAAATCGCGCCACTTTGCCCAGCCTGCCAACTCGTTTTCGTCCTGCGAAAGATAGAGCAGGCCGCAGCGGCGGAAGCCGGTGTCCTCGCCGGTCTCCTGCGCCACTTTTTCCCAGAGATCGAGGCTCTTGGTTGCCATCGGCAACTCGCGTGCGTCACGGTTCTGCTGACGGCACCAGCCCCAGTTGCGGCTGGACTGTTCGGCGGCAACGCGCCCCTTCTCCAGCAGGGCAACGCTCACGCCGCGGCGTGCGAGATAATAGGCCGTGAATACGCCGACCACGCCGCCGCCGATGACGACGACGTCCGCCTCGCGAGGCAGGGATGGGCTGGACTCGATGTGAATGAGCGGCGCGGGCATGGATGGGACTCCGGTAAATTTGAAACATCCTAGCCTGCGGCCCGCAGAGGCAGGCTGCGGAGTTCATGCCTGGACGGAATTTCCTGCGGTTTGCAGCCCTTGGAACAGGCAATTGTTGCCGAAAAGCGCTCGCTGGCCCCAACCTCGCAGGGGCAAGCAGGAGTACACTTCATCCAGTCGCGTGATCTGCGGCATGGGCTTTTCGGGACGCGGCGCGCAGTGACGCAAGGCCTGTCGCGCACAAATTAGCGGAAGAAGGACCTGGTTGTCTGATCCCGGTTTTCTGCGCCGGAACGGGAGCAGAGTGAAATGCCGAACCTGACGTTCTTTTCAGAAGTTCCTGCCGCCCGAGGGCCAAATTTCGACGACTATGCGGAGACAGAACAGTCAAACTGGCTGAAAGAACGGAGCAACCCTTCCTTATAATGGGTAAGCTCCAGAGGACTTCCGATAGGCAGGGCTTACGCCTTCGGAGAGTTCTCCAACAAAAGGGAACAGTGTCCGGTCCACGGACCGAATTTCAGCAAGGGAGCCGCCAGGATGAGCAGAATCAGTCTCTCGCAGCCTCAGCGCTCGAAGCGCCGAGATGACCAGACGACGGTCGCTATGGTGAGGCGCTTCTGCTCAAAGCGCGATGATGCGGTCCGCAACAGCGTGGACCCGCTCGGTTCAAACGGGAGATGATCGCAATGGTCGCAACGATCCAGCCTGTAGCCCCCCACGATGTGGCGCTTTCGGTGCGCGACCTCACGGTGAATCTGCCGAAAGGCATGGAACGGACTTTTGCCGTCGAGAACATCTCGTTTGATCTGAAACGCGGCCAGATCCTGTGCGTCATTGGCGAGTCCGGATCCGGCAAGTCGGTCACCGCCAACGCCATCATGGGGCTGCTGCCCAAGGTGATCCGCGTCTCCTCGGGTGCCATCCACCTCGATGGGATGAACATCATAGGCATGCCGCAGGACAAGCTGCGCAGCCTGCGCGGCCGGGTGGTGTCGATGATCTTCCAGGACCCGCTGTCGGCGCTCAATCCGCTGATGACCGTGGGCGCGCAGATCGACGAGGTCATGGCGGCGCACGGCGTCGGCACTCCGAAATCGCGTCGCGGCCGCGCTGTCGAGCTGCTGACCGAGGTGGGGCTGCCGGATCCCGAACTCATGTATCATCAATATCCGTTCCGCCTCTCCGGCGGGCAGCGGCAGCGGGTGATGATCGCCATGGCGCTGGCGCTCGAGCCGACGATCCTGATCGCGGATGAACCGACGACCGCGCTCGACGTGACCACCCAGGCGCAGATTCTGGAGCTGATCCGCGACATTCAGCGACGCAAGGGAATGAGCGTCATGTTCATCACCCATGACTTCGGGGTGGTGGCCGAGATCGCAGACAGCGTCGTGGTGATGGAGAAGGGCCACATCGTCGAGCAGGGTAGCGCTCAACAGGTCCTGAAGTCGCCGGGCCATCCCTACACAAGGCGCCTTATCGCAGCCGTCCCGCACCTGACCGGCGAGGACCGCGTTCCTCTGGAGACGGCCGACAAAGCGCCGATCCTGAAGGTCGAAGGCCTGATGAAGACCTACCGCAGCGGCAGTTCCCTGTTCAGCGCGCAGCGCGTCGTGCCCGCGGTCAACGAGGTCTCGTTCGATCTGGCGCCCGGGCGCACGCTTGGCGTTGTGGGCGAAAGCGGTTCCGGCAAATCGTCGCTTGGTCGGCTTTTGATCAAGCTGCTGGACAGCGACGGCGGCGGGATTCTGTTCGAGGGCCGCGACATCGCCAAGCTTTCCGAAGCCGAATTCCGCCCGCTGCGGCCGCGGGTCCAGATGATCTTCCAGGATCCCTTCGCCTCGCTCAACCCGCGCTCGACAATCGGCCACATCCTGACCGTTGGCCCAGTCGCGCACGGGACGCCCCATGCCCAGGCGCGTGAAGAGGCGAAGGCGCTCCTGGCCCATGTCGGACTCGATGTCGGCGCCTTTGGCCGCTTTCCGCATGAATTTTCCGGTGGGCAGCGCCAGCGCATCGGCATCGCTCGGGCACTGATGTTCAAGCCGAAGCTGCTGATCGCTGATGAAGCTGTGTCGGCGCTGGACGTGTCGATCCAGGCCCAGATCCTGCAGCTGCTCGACCAGATCCAGCGGGAGACCGGCGTGTCGATGATCTTCATCACCCACGACCTGCGAGTCGCCAGCCAGATCTGCGACGAGATCGCGGTGATGCAGAAAGGGCGGATCGTCGAACGGGGACCGCCATCGCAGATCTTCCTCGACCCGCAATCAGCCTACACGCGTGAGCTGGTGGCGGCGATTCCTGGAGAGCAGCCGGGAACGACCCGCCCGGTTGCAGCAAACGGATAATAGCCACGGCGGACACCGCCAAAACAAGGGGAATTCCAATGACTGAACGCTCAAACACCAAATCAAACTACTCGCGACGCGATGCACTGCGGTTGATGGCGATAGGCGGGGCTGCAGGCCTTATTGCGCCCAATCTGTTGGGCAAACCCGCCTTCGCCCAGAGCCCGCCAGCGAGCCCAACCGGCCGCGTCGTCGTCGGATTTTCGCAGGAACCCACCGTCTTCAATCCGTTGATGCCGCATACCGAGTGCGACGACGCTGTGCATTTCTCGGTGTTCGATGCACTCGTTCGCATGGACCCTAAGGGTGTTCTTCAGCCCAATCTCGTTGTCGAAGTGCCCAGCCAGAAAAACGGCGGCATTTCAGAGGACGGACTTGTGTGGCGCATTCGCCTGCGTGACGATGTCCGCTGGCACGACGGCAAGCCGTTCACGGCCGAGGACGTGAAATTTACTCTCGAGCTCATCACCAATCCGAAATTCCGCGCGTGGCGCACGGCGGGCCATTCCCTGGTGCGCGACATCAAGGTGGTCTCGCCGACCGAGCTCACCTGGCGGATGGAGGAGGCTTTCGCCCCCTACCTGTCGTTTCTCGCCGAAACCTTCATGGTTCCCAAGCACATCCTCGAAAAAGAGGCCGACCCCAACGCCGCCGCCTTCAATCAGGCGCCTGTCGGCACTGGCGCATTCAAATGGGCGAAGCGCACTGCCGGCGATCATATCGAACTCGTCGCGAACGCGGATTATGCCGGGGAGGGCCCTTATCTGGAGCGGCTCGTCTTCAAATACATCCCCGACATGACGGTGCTCTACACCCAGTTCAAAAGCGGCGACATCGATCTTGTCGACCAGGCATTCATAACCGCCGACCACTACGCGGAAGCCAGCACACTATCGGATCGTTTGGTCAAGCTGGAGCCCGGGGCATCGGTCGAGTCGATCTATCTCAATCTTGAGAAGCCGCAATTCAAGGACCCGGCGGTCCGCCAGGCGCTCTACGCGGCAATCGACAGGAAAGCGATCCTCGAAGCACTTTACTACGGGGTCCACAAACCGACCGAGACGTTCATGCCGCAGAATTCCTACTACTACAATCCGAACCTGCCGGCACAGGAGTTCAACCTCGAGCGCGCGGGCCAGATCCTCGACGAGGCCGGCTGGGTACCCGGAGCCGATGGAATACGGGTGAAGGATGGGGTGCGTCTGTCGTTCGCCAACTCCACCACTTCCGGCAACCACCTGCGCGAGCAGACGCAGCAGTTCCTGCAGCAGACATTCGCCGAGATCGGGGTCGAGATGACTATCTCGAACCTGCCGGCCGCCGTCATGTGGGGGGATTTCTGGCTCAAATCGCAGTACGAGTCAGCCATCTCGGGTGTAACCAATGTCATCGCGGGCGACCCCGACGTTTCCAACCGCCTGCACACCAAGGCGATCGTCGCCAAGGGCGGAAAGGGCTCGAACACAGGCCAGTACTCCAACCCGGAGGTCGATGCGCTGCTCGAGAAGGGCGCCCGCACCTTCGATCGGGAACAGCGGCGCGCCATCTATCTGCGCGTGCAGGAAATCGTCCGTCAGGATCTGCCGTTCCTGCCTCTGTTTGCCTACACCAACGTGTTCGGCCGCAAGGAAGGGCTGGAGGGTTTCGAGGCAAATTCCAACACCCGCGTCGCATCCTGGCATGCCGCCGGATGGCATTGGAAGGCCTGACATATATAGACCGCCCGCCCCCCGCGGGGGGGGGGGGGGGGGCGGGGGGGGGTTTTGTGGGGGGGGGGGGGGGGTGGGTGGGGGGTTATTTAGGGGGGGTGCGGGGCAAAACCGCAGAAAAAAACACAAAAAAGA
>NZ_JBVVQZ010000024.1:105036-112251 GCF_055811635.1 Mesorhizobium sp. WSM4806
TTCGGCCGCACGGATGGGCTGGCGGGTTTCGCGGAAAATTCCAACACCCGCGTCCCATCCTGGCATGCCGCGGTTTGGATTTGTACGGCCTCAAATATATACCCCGCCGCCGCCGCGGGGGGGCGGTCAGTCATCGGCCCTGTCTTGAAAGAGGGGCGCTGTCTTGAAAGAGGAGAGATGAATGCGCGGCTTCCTGCTCAACCGGCTCTCACAGAGCCTCATCCTGCTCCTGATCGTCTCGGTCATCGGCTTCCTCGTGCTGAACCTGCTGCCGGGCGGGCCGCTGGCGCAATTCGGGCTCGATCCCGGCATGACGCAGGACGATCTCGAGCGCCTGAAAGAGCAATTGGGGCTGAACCGTCCGCTTTTGGTGCAATATTTCGACTGGGCCTGGCGGCTTCTCCAGGGCGACTGGGGCCACTCCTTCCGCGACGGCTCGCCTGTGCTGGCAGTGATTGGCCGGCACGTCCCTGCGACGCTGCTGCTGATGGGGACGTCCACCGCGATTGCGATCGCCATCGGCACCTGGATCGGCATTCGTGGCGCCACGCACCGCTATTCGCTGTTCGACCATATGGCGACGATCGGAGCCATGGTCGCGCTATCGATCCCGACCTTCTGGTTCGGGCTCGTCGGCATCTACGTCTTCTCCCTGCAGCTGGGCTGGCTGCCTGCAGGCAACATGTACACGATCGGCGACGGTTCGATCCTGAATTACCTGCATCACCTGATCCTGCCTAGCATCGTGCTGTCGCTGGTGCATGTCGCGATCTGGAGCCGCTACATGCGCACGGCGACGCTCGACGCCATCAGCCAGGATTTCGTCAAGACCGCCCGCGCCAAAGGCCTGAGCGAGCGCCGAGTCATCATGAAGCACGTCGTCGGCAATGCGCTCTTGCCGATGATCACACTGGCCGGGGTCCAGCTTCCCAGCATCCTGACCGGCGCGCTGGTGACGGAGACAGTGTTTACCTGGCCGGGGATGGGTCGACTGTTCCTGGACAGCCTAGGCTACAGCGACTACCCGGTCGTGATGGGACTGCTGATGTTCTCGGCCATCCTCGTCATCCTGGGCAACCTGATCGCAGACATTGCCGTAGCGATCGTCGACCCGCGCATTCGTCTGGGTTGAGCGCGTAACCTCACACCCAACAGGAGGCACCCGAAATGACCGCTCTCGTCGCAAATGCAGGACCAAGCCGCTGGTGGCGCAGCCGCACCGTGCGTCGTTTCACGAGCCATCATCTGGCGTTGCTGGGGGTGGTGATGATCACCCTTCTGACGCTGGCATGCGTCTTCGGCCCGCATCTCCTACCCTATGATTCCCTCTACATCGATTTGCGCGCCCGCTTTTCACCGCCGCTGACCGGCTACCACTATCTCGGGACCGATCCTTTGGGACGGGACGTGGCGGCGCGACTGTTGATGGCGGGGAGGACCTCACTGCTGGTGGCTTTCTCTGCCATGCTGCTGTCGACGATGATCGGAACCCTCGTCGGCGTGATCGCGGGCTACCGCGGCGGCTGGATCGGCGCAGCGCTGATGCGCACGGTCGACGGCTTCCTGTCATTCCCCTCGATCTTCCTGCTGCTGGCCTTGGCCGCGGCACTGAAGCCGAGCCCGGCCATGGTCACCGTGATCGTCGCCGTCACCAGCTGGATGGAGGTAGCCCGGATCGTCGAGGCCGAGGTGCGGTCATTGCGCGAGCGCGAGTTTGTGCTGGCCGGGCGCATGCTGGGGCTTAGCGGTGCGCATATCATGTTCCGCGAGATCCTGCCCAACGCCATGGGCCCGATCATCGTGGCCGCGACGCTGACAGTCGCGCACGCTATTCTCCTGGAAGCCTATATCAGTTTCCTGGGTTATGGCATTCAGCCGCCGCTGCCCAGCTGGGGCAACATGCTCGAGGGCGCCCAGCAGTATCTGGACAGTGCGCCCTGGCTGGCGATCATTCCCGGGGCCGCCATCACCATCGCCGTGACAAGCTTCAACTTCATCGGCGACGGGTTGCGCGATGCGCTCGACGTGCGGGACGACCGTGTCTGATCTCGCCGGCATGGACCGACCCAGCCTCCTGAAACCGCAACGAGAAGTCAGTCACGTGCACGAGCCAAAAGTCGCCAACAAGAGCACACCCTACTGGTGGGAAGCGGCGCCCGTCATGCCGCTGCCGCCGCAGCCCCTGGCCAGGACAGTCGATGTGGCGATCGTCGGCGCCGGTTATGCCGGGCTTTCGGCCGGGCTTGCGCTGGCGCGCGAGGGGCGCTCGGTTGCCGCTTTTGATGCGATGAATCCGGGGGAGGGGGCCTCGTCGCGCAATGGCGGAATTACCAGCGGGAGCATTCGGCTGGACTACGCCACGATCACCCGGCGCTTCGGCGAAGAAAAAGCCATGGCGATCGAGGCCGAGGGCAAGGTCGCGCGCGAATTCCTTTACGACTTCATCAAGTCGGAAAAGCTCGACTGCGACTTTCAACTGGTTGGCCTGTTCAAGGGCGCCATCGGATATGAACAGTACGAGAAGATGGCCCGCGGCGCCGAGGCGTTGGCGAGGAAACTGGGGATCGAATCCTACGCCGTTCCATATGCAAAGCAGCGCAACTACGTCGGCACCGACTTCTATCGCGGCGGCATGGTCAGGATGGACATCGGCGGGCTGCACCCGGCCAAGTTCCACGCGGAGCTCCTGCGGGTGGCGCTCGCTTCGGGACTGGCGGTGCATTCGAACACGCCCGTGACCTCGATCGAAAGGGATGGCTCGGGGTTCCGCGTCGCCACTTCGGCCGGAACGGTGCAGGCGCGGCAGGTGCTGGTCTGCACAAATGGTTACACCGACGGCGCCAATCCCTTCCTGCGCCGCCGGCTGGTGCCGGTTCGCAGCCGGATCATTGCCACCGAGGAACTCGCGCCTGAGCTGATGGCGCGCCTGATGCCGAAGCGGATGATGATGGGTGAGGGCCGCGAGCTTGGCTTCTATTATCGCCCTTCGCCGGACGGCAGACGCATCCTGCTCGGCGGGCGCGACAGCTCGCGTGCAGGCGATCCGGCAGCCCCGACGCTGCGTTTGCGCAACGGGCTGGGCGAAATTTTCCCAGAACTGGAGAATGTTCGTCTTTCGCACAGCTGGTTCGGCAATGTGGCGATGCACCGCGACATGCTGCCCAGGATCTTCGAGAAGGACGGCGTGGTCTATGCCACCGGCTTCTGTGGTTCGGGCGTGGTCTGGGCGCCATGGGTCGGCACGCGTGCGGCTCACAAGCTGATGGGACATGGCGATCGGGCGCGCACCGCATTCGATTTCCGGCCGCCTGCCGCCATCCCGCTCTATCGCGGCAATCCGTGGTTCATCCCGGCCGTTATCAAGGGCTACGCCCTGCAGGACCGTATCGCCTGGTGGCGCGCCAGCCGCTGAAGGCCGAACGGTTGGCGGTCTATCGACCCTTGCCGAACGATAGCGGCAACAAGGAACAGCATCACATGCACTACATCTCCACGCGCGGCCATCCCGAACGCAGGAAGTTTTGCGAGATTCTGCTTGAAGGTCTCGCCCCGGATGGCGGCCTCTATGTGCCTGAGGTCTACCCTCGGCTGGATGATGCCACGCTGGATCGGTGGCGGGGCTTGTCCTACCCGGTGCTCGCCTTTGAAATCCTGTCGCTCTACATCGACGATATTCCGCCCGCTGACCTGAAGGCCATCTGTGCAAAGACCTACAGGACCGAGGTTTTTGGGACCGCCAGGATCGCGCCCGTGCGAACGCTTGAGAGCGGTCTCCATGTGGCGGAACTGTCGAACGGTCCCACCCTGGCGTTCAAGGACATGGCGATGCAGTTGCTCGGCAATTTGCTCGAGTATGAACTGGCGCGGCGGGGTGTGGAGCTGAATATCCTCGGGGCAACCAGTGGCGACACGGGCAGCGCGGCGGAATATGCCATGCGCAGCAAGAAGGGCATCCGCGTCTTCATGATGTCGCCCCACGGACGCATGAGCGCCTTTCAGCAAGCCCAGATGTTCAGCCTGCAGGACGACAACATTCACAACATTGCCATCGAAGGGGTGTTCGACGATTGCCAGGACATCGTGAAAGCCGTGTCCGGCGATGCTCACTTCAAGAGGCGCCACCGGATCGGCGCCGTCAATTCGATCAACTGGGCCCGGCTGGTCGCTCAGGTGGTGTATTACTTCTCTGCCTATTTTCAGGTGACGGAAGAGAATTCGTCAGAAGTCGACTTCGCCGTTCCCTCGGGCAATTTCGGCAACGTCTGCGCCGGTCATGTCGCGCGCATGATGGGCCTTCCCATATCCCGTCTCGTCATTGCGACCAACGAGAACGACGTGCTCGATGAGTTTCTCCGCACCGGGGTGTATCGCGTGCGGGGCCGGGCGGATACCTATGAAACCTCGAGCCCATCCATGGACATTTCCAAGGCCTCCAATCTCGAGCGTTTCGTGTTCGACTTGCTCGGTCGCGACTCCAGCCGGACGAGATCGCTGTTCGACGATCAACTGCGCGAAAGCGGGTCGTTCGATCTCAGCGGGGATCCCGCCTTCGGGAAGGCGGCGGACCATTTTGGTTTCCGCAGCGGGAAGAGCACCCACGCCGACCGGTTGCAGACGATCCGTGACGCGTGGCACCGCTTCAACGCGCTGATCGATCCACACACTGCAGACGGCGTGAAGGTCGCGCGCGAGCATTCGGTTTCGGATGTGCCGATGATCGTGCTCGAGACGGCCCTGCCGGTCAAGTTTGCGGAGACCATCAGAGAGGCCCTGGGCCGAGAGCCAGTTCCTCCGCAACGGTTCGACGGCATAGAGGGTTTGCCGAGACGGTTCAAACTGCTTTCCGCCGATGCACAGACCGTGAAGACCTACATCGCTGAAACGCTGCAGGCTTGCTGAAAGGCTGCTTCCACGACCGGGACCTCTTTCGCCATGGCCGTATATACCGAGTTGTCACCTAACGAAGTCGCAACTTTCTTTCAGGCTCTGGGCCTGGGACAGCCGAACTCCGTTCGCGGCAGCGCGAGCGGAATTGAGAACACGAACTACTTTGTCGACACCGAGGCAGGCGAATATGTGCTGACCCTGTTCGAGCGGCTCACATTCGAGCAATTGCCCTTCTACCTTCACCTGATGAAGCACCTTGCGGCGCGGCGAATGCCGGTCCCGGATCCGGTTGCCAACGTCAGAGGCGAAATCCTTCACACACTAAAAGGCCGGCCTGCCGTGATCGTCAACAGGCTTCCTGGCGAGAGCGTGACGGCGTCGACAGAGTCGCATTGTCGCTCTGTCGGGGAGATCCTGGCGCGAATGCACGTGACCGGGAGCGATTACCCACGGCGGCAGGCCAATCCGCGCGGCCTCGAATGGTGGAACGAGGTGGTGCCGGTGGTCGGCCGCTGCGTATCTGAGGGACAGCGCTCGCTGCTCACGAGCGAACTGGCCTTTCAGAACCAGATCGCCGTGACCTCCACCTACGAGGAACTCCCAAGCGGGCCGGTGCACGCTGATCTCTTTCGCGACAACGTGTTGTTTGAAGGTGGTCACCTGACCGGCGTCTTCGATTTCTACTTCGCCGGATGCGACACCTTTCTTTTCGATATAGCCGTGTGCCTCAATGACTGGTGCGTCGATAGTGGCACCGGCCGCCAAGACACTAAGCAAGTTGCCGCCTTTCTCGGCGCGTACGAGTCAGTTCGCGCGCTCACTGGACCCGAACGCCTATTGCTTCCTGCGATGCAGCGCGCTGGAGCATTTCGTTTTTGGTTATCGCGTCTCTGGGATCTGTACCAGCCCCGGGAAGCTGCACTTCTCAAAGCACACGATCCAAGCCACTTCGAGCGTATGTTGCGTGTGCTCCGGGGAGAAGTCGCATGAGCAAGACCGCGAAGATCACCAATGGAAATGGAAGCACGATGGCACCGTCTCTCAAAGACCACGTTGGCGAGCTGCTTTCGCAGATCGAGACGGAGGGCCTGTACAAGCGCGAGCGCGTCATCACCTCGCCCCAGTCGTCCGAGATCGAGGTCGGCGGCCGCAAGCTGCTCAATTTCTGCGCCAACAATTATCTTGGCCTCGCAGATAGCGCCGACTTGCGCGATGCGGCCAAGCAGGCACTCGACCGATACGGCTACGGCATGGCCTCGGTGCGTTTCATCTGCGGCACACAGGAGGAGCACAAGCAGCTCGAGGCAAAGATATCGAGCTTCCTCGGTATGGAGGACACAATCCTCTACGGTTCCTGCTTCGACGCCAATGGCGGTCTGTTCGAGACGCTGCTTTCCGAGGAGGACGCGGTCATTTCCGACGCGCTGAACCACGCCTCGATCATCGACGGCGTCAGGCTCTCCAAAGCAAAACGCTTTCGCTATGCCAACAACGACATGGCGGCGCTCGAGGAGGAATTGAAGAAGGCCGAAGGCAGCCGCTTCAAGCTGATCGCCACCGACGGCGTTTTTTCCATGGACGGCATCATCGCCAATCTCCGGGGCGTCTGCGACCTCGCGGAAAAACACAATGCCATGGTGATGGTCGATGACAGCCACGCCGTCGGTTTCGTCGGCGAGCACGGCCGCGGCACGCCGGAATATTGCGGCGTCGAGGGCCGGGTCCATATTCTCACCGGCACGCTCGGCAAGGCATTGGGCGGCGCCTCGGGCGGCTACACGGCGGCGAGCAGGCCGGTGGTCGAATGGCTGCGCCAGCGCTCGCGTCCCTATCTCTTTTCCAACACGCTGATGCCTGCTATCGCCGGGGCCTCGCTGAAGGTGCTGGATATGATCGAGCAGGGCGGCGGCTTGCGCCGCCGGCTCTACGACAACGCCTCGCGCTTCCGCGCCAACATGGAAAAAGCGGGCTTCACGCTGGCGGGAGCCGACCACCCGATCATTCCGGTGATGATCGGCGATGCCGCGCTGGCTTCGCAAATGGCCGACATGCTGCTTGAGCGCGGCATCTACGTGATCGGCTTTTCCTTCCCCGTCGTGCCCAAGGGCCAGGCCCGCATCGGGACGCAGATGTCGGCCGCCCATTCGACCGCCGATATCGACCGGGCTGTGGCTGCGTTCGGTGAGGTAGGCCGCGAACTTGGAGTGATTGGCTGATGTCCAACATGATGCGCGCACTCGTTAAATCTCGCGCCGAGCCGGGCATCTGGATGGAAGAAGTGCCGGTGCCGGAAATCGGCCCGAACGACGTTCTGATCAAGATCAAGAA
>NZ_JBVVQZ010000025.1:0-42630 GCF_055811635.1 Mesorhizobium sp. WSM4806
GAAGGTTCTGCCGTGCGATATAAGGAAGCGTTCGGATCAGCAGCTCGACCTGTCGCATAGCACCAGCCATCGTCGACCTCGTGTGGCAACAGGTCGGCCGGATCGTGAAGCGATAGGGCGTAAGCGGCCAACTGGTGAATTGACATGAACGCATCGCCCGATTGAGGTTATTCTGCCGGGAGCGCAATGCGTTGTTCAGCAAGTAGAGGCGATCATGGGCAAATATAAAGACCATCGTGAGCCACGCCGGCATCGCCGTGACGATGACGCGGTTTCTTTTGCGGAACAGCCTTCCGAGTCAAGCTACTTTCAGCGTTCGTCGACCGTAACCGCGGACCCTGTCGACGCCGAAGTGATCTGGTTCAACACCAGCAAGGGTTTTGGCTTTGTCAAATTGCCGGAGGGCATCGAGGCCTATCTGCACATCCGGGTACTTGAGGCGGCCGGGAAGGCGCGGAACCGGTCTAGCGGGTGCATCGCCTAGGTTATGCGTCAAGTGTCCTCTTTGCTCGACTGTATTGATAATCCGAGCGTTCTGGCAGCACGGGCATTTCAGGCTGTATCTTTTGTCCCAGGCTCTTTCCAGACTTGCAACTTCATCTTATATCGGCAAGGCCACCGTGCGGTTATGAAGTAACACGGTTTGCTTTTCTGTAAGAAGGTCCCCTATCTGCGCAATTTACCTCAAGTCATCCGGAATCCTGCATGTTTGTAATATTTGTTTTGTAGTTTTTTAACATAAATTTAATGAAAAATGCTGTTCATTAGCCAAACATTACATCTATAAGTGAGTCGGACCTGCGCGGATGGCAGCAGGAATCGGAATTTTGACCACTACCAGGAGAGAATATGCCTTCCATATCTACTCGCAGCGCCAACGCAACGGACGCAGAGACGGTCGCCCGTTTCATTCACGCGCTACTCGATGAACTCACTGGCGGGAAAGCGCCCACGCCCGAGGTCGTCAGACAAAGCGCGGATACGGTGCTTGCCGACGCTGGCGGGGTCGCTGTGATCGCAAGTGCAGATGACGAGCCGGTCGGCATCATGGTGCTGAATGAATGCACGGCGATCTATGCAGGAGGCAAGTTCGGCTACATTTCGGAGCTGTATGTTCGACCCGACATGCGCTCCAAAGGGATTGCCCCTCATCTGCTTGAGGTCGCCTCGCAGGAAAGCCGTGCTCGTGGTTGGAAGCGACTTGAGGTTGGAGCGCCCGGGCAACCAAAATGGAAGCGCACGCTCGATTTCTATCTGCGGAACGGGTTCGAGGAAGTCGGCCCTCGGCTCTGTCGGATAATCTAGACTCAGAGTGTCTGCTGTGGACTGGCTCAAAGCAACCTGCACGATCTCAGCGGATTGAGGTCCGGCGTGGTCGCTGCCTGCCGCTGCAATCGTACCAGCATCGTCATCGAAAATGTGTGCCTCAGATAGTGCAAGGTTCCCGTCACGCCGACCGCCCGGAACGCATCGGCAAAAACCGCCGTCAATCGGGTCACGCTAACGGCGTTCCTTGAGTGTTGAGGAACCGAGCCGAGGGCGGCAATCTGCCAACCTACAGGGGCGCTGCATAGACGACCGCACCTGACGTGCACCCGGTTACGCAGCGTATAGCCGAATAACGGATCATTCCTATGAGGGTAGTTTCATGAAATTGTATGCGAAATTCTTTGGTGGAGCGGCAGCGTTGCTCGCTGCCTGGCCGGCGATGGCCAGCGACGCGGTGGTCGGCGAACCGGCGCCCTACAATCCCAATTTCTCTTTCGTTGGCGGCGTCGGCGTCATCGACATCGAGGCCAACGAGCTAGTCTATCAGGCTTCCGGCCGCGGCTCCAAGCGGAGCCACCTTATCTGGGAAAGCACCTCTCCGGTCATTTCAGCCGAGATGACGGCGCGCAGCGAAGCCGGCTGGACCGCCAAGCTTTCCGGTCAGATCGCCTTCAGCGGCGACAGCTACATGGAAGACTATGACTGGAACCCGCGATTCTCGACCAATGATGGCTGGAACGACTGGAGCGACCGTTCGCGCTTTTCCGAGACCGATCTTGATCACTTCTATTCGGCAACCGTCGCGCTCGGCCACGACTTCCAGGTCAGCGACCAACTGCTGATCAACGTCAACGGTGGCTTCAAGTACACCTCGGTCAAGTGGACTGCCTATGGCGGCTCTTACGTCTCCAGCGATGCCGGCTTCCGGGATTCGGTTGGCGACTACCCAGGAGGCGCAAAGGTCATCAGCTACCAGCAGAAATTGCCGGTTGCCTTCGCCGGCATAGATGCGACCTATGTCCAGAATCGCTGGAACTTCGGCTTTGCGCTGAAGGGCGGGATGACCTTCTCGGCCGGCGATACCGATCATCACTGGCTGCGTGACCTGCGCTTCGAGGATGGTTTCGAATCGGCGCCGGTTCTGATGGTCGGCGGCAGCGTCGGCTACCAGTACAACGAGCGGACCAGCTTCTTCGTCTCCGGTTCCTACGAAAAGGTGTTCACCGCTCGCGGCGACTACAACACCTATGACATGTCGACCGGCGCAAAGAGGGACGGCGACGACGACCGGATCGGCGGCGATTTTGCCGCGGCGGCAGTGATGGTCGGCATCAAGACCTCGTTCTGATTGAACGAACTCGACCGGAACGCCAAACCGATGTCTGCACGGCGCAGCCGAGCTGTCGTTCCGCGGTTGACCGTCTCTGATCTCGCAGCATCGTCCTTGTCCCCGATTGGTATTAGGAGAGAGATGCAAACCGGTTGGGCCATCGAATAGGCCCATTGCGACAGCTGTGAGCTGATAGCCCTCAATCGTCGGCTTCCAGACAACGTCGAGCCGCACTCAGAACCCGCGTTCAACTTTATCGGACGATCGGCACCAACGGACGTGTTGTTCACCGCCCACTGAGAGCGCGTCGCACCGAACATTCACGGCAGCGAGGAAATGGCCCGATTCTTTCGATGTGATCGAGCGTGAAGCACGCGACGTCGGCTGAGCAAGACCGAGCGGTTCCTCCACCATCTGCATGAACATGCTCCGGAACTTTCAATCGCGGCTGGCCTGGCCCGCCGCTTTGCCGCGATGATACGTGGCGATGACGATGCAGGCCTGGGTCAATGGGTAGACGATGCCATGAACAGCGAACTGGCTACCCTTGCGGCAGGTCTCAGCCGTGACATTGAGGCTGTCCGGGCGCCAATCACCAGTCCTGGAGCACGAGCCCGGTCGAAGGCGAGATCAACCACCTCAAGACGACCAAGCGCCAGATTACTGGCGCGCCGCCTATCCACTCCTCCGGAGGCTACTTCTGGCAGCCGCTTGACCCAACCGGACAAAGGGACACCCGAAAAAAGTAGTCCCTGCCCCAAATATGCGGAAGAACCCAATTTGGCCTAAGCTTGACGCGCCCGCGCGCCTGACGGCGCGTGCCGGGTGCTCGTGAACCGAGCCGCTTTTTCTTCGGCAGGCTCAGGCGGTCTCGGCCATCCGGCTTCGCCCCCTGGCGCGGGCAGCCTGTCGGCTGCTGACGGTCGCCGGCCTGTCGGCCGACGCGGTTGTTCGTTGGCCTTTCCCGGCTGCGCGGGGTGGCGGCACTCCCTTCTAGGCCCGCCGCGGCATCCCGCAACCCTTCGCTTCGCTTCGGGTCCTCCTCTTGCGTTCCGGTCCTTCGGATGCGGTCCGCCTCCGACGGCGGGCCTTTCCGGTCGCGTCTCGCCGCCCACCCCCTTCCGGGGAAAGGCGCGGCGAGTGGTTAGCGGAGGACGAAAGGAATGCGTGCAAACGACAAGCGTTGCGCCAGCGCAGAGGCTGGCGCGGCTAAGGGCGGGCGCCCGGGCGCCAGCCTTTATCAGGAGATCACGGACCGCATCATTGCCGAACTGGAGCGCGGCACCGTGCCATGGGTCAAGCCATGGGGCAGCGCAAAGGCCGACCTCGGTCTGCCGAGGAATGCCGCCACCGGGCGCCGCTATTCCGGCATCAACATCCTCATCCTGTGGGGCGCCGTCATCGAGCACAGCTATCCCGGCCAGAACTGGCTGACCTTCCGGCAGGCGCTTGCTCTTGGCGGCAATGTCAGGAAGGGCGAGCGCGGCACAACAATAGTGCATGCCGACCGCTTTGTCCCCAAAAACGAGAAGGAGCGCGCCAAGACAGACGGCGACGAGCCGCAGGCCGTGCCCTATTTGAAGCGCTTCACCGTCCTTAACATCGCGCAGTGCGACGGCCTGCCCGAGCACCTTTACGGCAACGCCGAACCGCTGCCCGAACGCGAGATCATCCCACAGGCCGAGGCGCTTATTCGAGGAAGCGGCGCGGATTTCCGCATCGGCGGCGATCGCGCTTTCTACATGCCGGGCAGTGGCACCATTCAGGTGCCGCCGCAGCCGGCGTTCTTTCAGCAAATCGACTATTACCGCACCTGTTTCCACGAGCTTGGCCACTGGACCGGCCACCGGCGCGGCTGGCGCGCGACCTCTCCGGCGCCTTCGGTTCCAAGACCTATGCGCACGAGGAATTGGTTGCCGAAATCGCCGCAGCCTTTGTCTGCTCGACGCTCGGCATTGAGCCGACCGTGCGCCATGCCGTCTATATCGGCGCATGGCTGAAGGTGCTGCGCGAGGAAAATCGCGCCATCTTCCGCGCCGCCAGCCTTGCCTCCAAAGCCGCCGATTTTCTTCTTGGCTTTAACGCCGAGACCGAAGGCGCGCAACAAGATGAGATCGCGGCATGAGCGGCGCGCGATCCCGACACCCTGCAGACCGAAACGCAAAGCGAGCAGACGCTCATTCCCGTGTTCGGCCGGTCACCACGCGCAACCGCCTTGCCCTTTTGGCCCACGCGCCGCGCAGAAGCCGCTCGATATCGGGCTGTTCGATGACGCCGCCAGAAATCAACTTGACCTGATTTGAGAGGAGTTTTCCCATGATCTTGATCACCGACGAACTGCGCGCCCAGCTGCTCGCCAATGGCGCAACTGACTTCGAGACCGACCATGTCCCGGTGGTAAAACCGTTCGATCCGACCGGGCCAGCAACCTGGCTTCTCACCGAACTCGACGCCGACGGCGACACAATGTTCGTCCTTTGCGACCTCGGCTTCGGCTCCCGGAGCTCGGCAGCGTCAGCCTTGCCGAGCTTGCAAGCGCCAAGGCCCGGCTTGGCCTCGGCATCGAGCGCGACCTCTGGTTCAAGGCGCGCTTTCCGCTCTCCGTTTACGCCCAAGCGGCGTGCAGCGCCGGCCACATCACCGAAGCCGAGCGGCTGCTGCGACAGGCAGCAGAGGCTCGGCAACGCCCATCAAGCTTCCGCCGAACACGGCGGAGCAAGAGCGCCGATAAGGCGCAAAACCGCCCCCGCCGCGCCGGCCTTCGGCCCTTGCGGCGGGGACAATTCCACCCCCGAACGAAAGGAGACAAACCAGCAGCTTGCCCACATTCCCCTCGACCGGCTCAACCTCTCCACGCTCAACATGCGCCATTCCAGCGCGCCCGGCGTGTCGGACGTTCTGCCGTCTGTCCGCGCGCGCGGCGTCCTGGTGCCGCTTCTGGTGCGGCACAACGGCACGCCGGAAGCTTCGAGATCGCCGCCGGCTGGCGCCACTATTTCTCCGCGAAGTCGCTCGCCGACGAGCGCGGCGAGGGCAATGCCTTGCCTTGCGCCGTCATGGAAGATGGCGACGACGCCGATGCGCTCGAGGTCTGCTGATCGAAAACTTCGCCCGGCTCGATCCCGACGAGGTGTCGCAGCGGGAGACGTTTTCGCGGCTGATCAAGGAGGGCCGCAGCGTTGCCGACATCGCCGCCACTTTCGGCATCACCGAGCTTTTGGTCAAACGCATTCTGGCGCTCGACGACCTCTTGCCGAAAGTCCGCGAGACCTATCGGCGCGAGGAAATCGACGCCGAGACGGCGCGCAATCTGACCATGGCCTCCAAGGCGCAGCAGAAGGATTGGCTGGCGTTTTATGCCGATCCGGAGCAATACGCGCCGCGCAGTTGAAACAATGGCTGTTCGGCGGCCAGTCGATTTCCTCAGAGGTGGCGCTGTTTGTCGTCCAGGATTATCCGGGCCTGATCGTCTGCGACCTGTTCAGCCAGGACAGCTATTTCGCCGACGCCGACCTGTTCTGGCAAAAGCAGAACGAGGCGATCGCTGCCAAGCGCGACGCTCATCTGGAAGCCGGCTGGCCGACGTGGCCGTGCTGGAACCGGGGCAGTTTTTCCAGTCTTGCGACCACGAAAAGACGCCGAGGAAGAAGGGCGGCAAGGTCTTCATATCAGTCTCGCATCGCGGCGCGGTCGAGTGCCACGAGGGCTGGCTGTCGCGCAAGGATGCCCGCCGTGCCCGCGCGCAAGGCGAGGGCGGCGAGCACGAAGAACCCCCCCAAAGCCGTCGCGACCGGAACTCACCGGGCCGATGCAGAACTATGTCGATCTGCATTGCCATGCCGCGGTGCGCGCGGCCATGCTCGACCGTCCGGGTGTCGCGCTGCGCCTGATGGTGGCGCATCCCATCACAGGTTCGGGCCTGTGGCAGGTTCGCCGCGAGCCGCAGCGCACCGCCAATGAAGCGGTGGCGGCAAGCCTCGCAGCCTGCAAAGGCCGAAGCCGTATTCTGCGAAGGCGGCGCGAGGTTTTGGCGCTGCTGGGGCAACCGGAGGAGGATGGCGCGGTCGCCGGCGGCAACGGCGATGCCTTTGCCACAGCGCGCGTCTTCGCCCGGCTGTTGACGCTGTCCGACGACGACGTCCTGCGCGTTCTCGCCATCGTCATGGCCGAGACGGTCGAAGCCGGCAGCGCCGTCATCCAGGCGCTTGGCAATCACCTGAATGTCGATATGGCCGCTTGCTGGCAAGCCGACGACGCCCTCTTCGACCTGTTGCGCGACAAGGAAATTGCCAATCTGATACTCGCCGATATCGGCGGCAAGCATGTCGCCCACGGCAGTGTTTCGAGAAGGTGAAGACGCGGCTTCCGATCAATGGGCCAGAGTTCAGCCGCTGAATGGCCGAATGAACCAGCCAAGCCAGGCGGAGGCAATTCGAGTGCCGCCGCCCGGAATCGCGACGCCAACTCATCGCCTTCGCCAGCCCTGCGCCGCGCCGGGATGCTTGCCGAGGCGCAACGCGGATATCGCCACGTCCGCCCCTGGTCGACGGTGTCTGAACCTGCACAAGCCCGATATCCGCGACGCCGCTTGGGCATCGTGTCAACCGATCGCGCGGCCTGTCTCCTAAGCGGTCTTGCGGGACAACGCGATAGCGGCCATTCGCGGCAACGTTCGTCGTTATCAGCAGCGTCTGGAGGTGCTCGCCCGGGACCTACAAAAGAACAAGGAAGAGCTGAAAAATCCGCCGGTTGTTCAATCGGGACGAATGGGCGATCACCAGTGCGAGCCCTGTTTGCGAGCAGTCGATCGACGGTACGCTCTCCTCGGTCATGCTGGCGGTGCGATCAATGCGCTGCCCGTCGCGGCCAAAATCTGCGCCTGATCCTCACGGTTCTCGCGCTTTGGCTTGCCTGGTGCCTGCAAGCACTCCAGCCGAAAACGGCGAAATCGGATGCTTCCACTGGTCTTCCCGGATTCGCAAATACCAACAATATCAACGCCTTATCCGTTGTTCAGGGCCGACTACCGAGTATTTGCGCCGCGGTAGGGTTCGGCTCGGCTGAGAGCATGAAGCCGAGCGCCCCCGATACGCAAGGGCTCGCCTATACTCGTGCCGGTCATCTAGGGCTCGGCAGATCGCCAAGGCCCTGGCGGCAAGCATTCCGGATCAGGGCGAAGTTGGGTTTTGGCCATCCGTCGCGTGTGGGTCGCCGACTTGAGGTGATGTGCGTCCGGCGGCCCGCCTCGTCGCGTCGTCGAGGTTAGTCACCGAAATGATGCGCTGACCGCCGGCCAGCGGACTGACCGAAGACGCATCCACATTCTGACTCGCTGAAAAGATGATTCAAGAGATACGAGCCATCCCCAAGGTCGGCCGGAGCGTCCCGCTCGGCCCAAGGGTGAAAGATATCATCGCCAACCACGAGGCTCTAAGTCGAACCGCAACCCTTCGCTCTCGCTTCGGGTCCTTCTCTTCGTTCCGGTCCTTCGGATGCGGTCCGCCTGGACGGCGGCCCTTCCGGTCGCAACTCGCCGCCCGCCCCGCTTCCGTCCCGCTTCCGGGGAAAGCCGCGATTGGCGAGCGGAGGCAGAACGAAACATGCAAGATAGAAGCGTGCCGTCATCGAAGAGGCAGGCAGAGACGGGGGCGCCCATGTCCTCAATTCCCGCTTTGCGGCCGTCGAGCGTCGGAATCGTTCCCGTTTCCGTCTCGCTAAGGCCCGTTGCGCAGGAATCGGCGCAGGCCCTCGTCCGAGCGGTTCTCCGCTCGCTCGCGGCCTCGATCACAGCCAACAAAACGGGCGCGAGGATTGCTATAGGCAGAAGCTGCCGAAGCCATCATCGTGACGATTTGCTTTTTTGCAGCTCGGTTCGTTTAGCGTTCCAGTCGGGTGGGGTCTGATCGAGAATGTTGCGAACGAAGAAATCCAGGATTTTGCGCTCAGTGTAGATGCTTGGCGCGCCGTGATCGGCACCAGGCACATAGAACATGTCGAACTCTTTTCCCGCCTTGATGAGTCGGTCGGCAAGCTGCAGCGAGGAGGACGGGTCGACATTGCGGTCCATTTCGCCCACGACGATCATCAGCTTGCCCCGCAGCCTGTAAGCATTATCGATGGCGGAGGATTGGGAATATTCAATGCCGACTGGCCACCCCATCCACTGTTCGCTCCACCAGATCCTGTATATCCGGTTGTCGTAGCAGCCGCTGTTGGCGACCGCGACCTTATAGAATTCGGGATGGAAGAGCAGCGCGCCCACCGCGTTCTGGCCGCCTGCGGACCCGCCGAAAATGCCGACATTGGAGATATCGTACCACGGATACCTCGCGGCGGCCGCCTTGTGCCATAGGATGCGATCGGGAAAGCCTGCGTCCTTCAGATTTTTCCAGGCAACGTCATGAAAGGCGCGCGAGCGGTTGTTGGTACCCATGCCATCGATCTGCACAACGACGAAGCCCAGCTGCGTGAGC
Organism: Mesorhizobium sp. WSM4806; assembly: GCF_055811635.1. Classification (NCBI taxonomy): domain Bacteria; kingdom Pseudomonadati; phylum Pseudomonadota; class Alphaproteobacteria; order Hyphomicrobiales; family Phyllobacteriaceae; genus Mesorhizobium; species Mesorhizobium sp. WSM4806. The sequence continues at coordinate 9,073 of NZ_JBVVQZ010000025.1, forward strand.
GGCTCTGTCCGCCTTGAGAAGGATTTCGGGACGAAGGAGCCGTGGGGCCCGGCATAGATTTTCTCCACCACCGGGTACTTCTTCTTCGGATCGAAATTGGCGGGCAGGTGGATTACGCCCCAGATATCAGTCTTGCCGTCGCGCCCCTTGGCGTGGAAGCTGAGTGGCGGCTGCCAGCCTGCGGCGACGAGCTCGGACATGTCGGCGGTCTCCACCTGCATCAGTTTGACATCGTCGCTGGCGCGGTAGAGCATCATGCGGGGCGGCAGATCGATGCGTGACCAGAGATCGACATAGTAGCGGCCGTCGGGAGAGAACTCGACATGGTGGTTGGCCGGCTCGGGCGTGAGCTCAGTCAGCCCCTCACCGTCGAAGCCGATGCGGTACGCATGGACGAAATAGGGGTCCTCCCCCGGGTTCCTCCCGCTCGCCTCGAACCAGATCTGGCGCTTGACCGGATCGACATGGTTGACCGCGCGGACCACCCACTCACCGCTGGTGATCTGGTTCTTGAGCGCGCCCGTCTGGCCGTCGAACAGGTACAGGTGCTCGTGCCCGTCGCGCTCGGATGCCCAGATGATCTCCTTCCCGTCGTCGACATCGTAGCGAAAGATTTTCCCGGTATCCTCCTGATCCATCACCAGACGCTGGTAATCAACAAATGTCTTGCTGGTCTCGTCGATGATCGAGCGCGCACGGGCCGTGGCGGCGTCTACCTCGACCAGCCGATAGAGCTGATGCCCGCGCTGGTTATATTCGAAAGTAAAGCCGCGACCGTCCGCCCACCATCGGGGAGGGGAAAGTTCGAAGGGGTTGGAGAACAGGGCGTCGTCGATCACGACCTGGCGACGGCCAGCAATGTCGAACAGGACCGGCTGGGGTAGCGGAAGGACATCGCCCGGCTTGGGATAGACCATTGTCGAATATTCGCGCTGCAACCGGTCCGTCGACGAATTGAGGTAGGGGACCTCCCGCTTGTAGCCGGGGCGAACGCGGTAGGCCGCGAGATGGCGCGAGTCCGGCGACCAGCTCAGTGTCGAAAAGACGTAGTAATTGCCCTCTGATCCATCCCGGCTCAGCGCAAAATTCTGCAATCCGTCCTTGCTGCGCAGGAAAACATTGTAGTTCTTTATATAGACGATCCACTTCCCGTCGGGCGAGACGCTCCTCTGGTCGGGGTTATTCTTAGCCGGGGGGGTGTAGTCGTGGCGGAGCTGAAAGTCCGGCGCGTCCACATCCAATTTTGTGCTGGTGCAAACATAGCTTGCAACGTCGCAGCTCCACCGGACCTGCTCAATCAGGAAGTCGAACCTGCGACCATCATCGGTCAGTTTGAAACGCTCGAAGGGAAGATCGCCGGCCTGATAGCTCTTATGGCTCGCTTCATTTAGCGCCGCCGCCAGACGGGCATGGTCGAAGGCGGCCCGTTTCAAACCCGTGGCAGCATCGACCCGCATGAACTGCTGCTCGCCATGGGTAGTCCGGCGGTATACGAACGTGTTGGCTCCAGTCAGCCAGAACGCCCCCTCGGGGACATTTACGGTGAGCCCGCGATAGCGACGGTTAATCGTCAGTGCCCGCTCCCAATCGCTCAGCACTAGCGGTGGATGTGCACCGTTCGAACCGTTGGCCAGCGCCTGAGCGGTTGCCGATCCCGATGCCCCTTGAATTAATAACGCAAGCACCAAAGCGCCGATCTTGACCATATCTGTTCACCTCTTTCGGTTTTCGGAAGACACATTGTTGGATCTGGCTTTTCATCGCCGGTGTGCAGCAGTGTTGAACGTTGCTCGAAGGAGTCGGCACGCGGGTGCGGCCGAGACGGCAGTCAACATGATCCGTGCGCCCTACGCCGATATCCAGGAACTGGCCGGGTGAACCAGACTGAAGAGTTGGCATCCGAGCCAGCAGGGTATTTTCCATGTCCACAATGATGGAAAATTCAAAGCCCAATGACGCTTGCAATCACACTCCCTTCCTTTTTCTGCACCTGGAAGGGCCGGAATTGGGCCCGGCACAAAGCGTCGCGCCAAAGGAGATCCTTTTAGATCATGGCAATCGATCGGACTGGCTGTGTCGGGTGAACGACATTAACGTCGCACATCCGACAGCTCGGACAACCCCAAGTCACATTGACCTTGGTGTATGTCGGGTTGACAAAAGTGGCCGTCGGGCCGACGGCAAAGGGCGCACGAGGCGCCCTTCGACTCGGGCTGCGCGTAAGCCGACTTCGCCGGCGTCAGAAATGGTACGTGACGCCTGCGCCAATCAGCCAGGGGTCGAGCTCCGCCTTCCCCGTCTGCTTCGTGCCGGCCACGGTGACGTCGAAGTCTGGCTTCAGGAAAAGCTTCTTCACGTCGAAGTTGACGCCCCAGTGCTGGTCGACCATGTAGTCGAACCCGACCTGCAGCGCGGTGCCGAACGTGTTCTTGACCTTGAGATCATCGGCGCTGCCGGCTTGCTGATGATAGAAGATCGTATAATTCACGCCGGCGCCGACATAGGGCTTGAAGGCGCCGAAATCGGTAAAGTGGTACTGCAATGTCAGCGTGGGCGGCAGCAGCCAAACCTTGCCGATATTCCCCAGCCCGCCGATCGAGCCTTGGCCTGTGATGTTGGCATAGGTGGTGCCGAGGATAAGCTCGGCTGCGACATTGTCCGTGAAGAAATACGAAATATCGAGTTCCGGCGTTACGGTGTTCGAATAGGAAAGACCGGAGCCGGGCACCGCGTTAACGTAGCCCGAATCCTCAGTGATAACCCCCAACGCGCGCAGGCGGATCTGCCAAGGGCTTGGCCATTCCCTGAACAAGGCACCCTCATCCGGGTCGCACGGTTCTGCAAGGTCTGCCGCGGCCGCCTGCTGTCCTACCAGCAACAGGACGACGGCCGCTGTGAGTCCCCGCAACACGTTCATTCGCTTTGTTGCCATAATGTTGTTTCCTTGCTCGTTAGACTTCACTTTGAATAGTCCTGCTGTGTTGATTGCTATCAACAGAATACTGGCGCGAATTATTTGCGAATTCTGCGCGCATTGTTAGGCCTGTACTCACTTCGTCGAAGTTCGCCCTTGTTGACCTGCCGGTCGCCAATGAACGCTATCGGCGTGCGAGCCGATCGCGCTGCCAAGGAAATTGTCGCCAAGGCAATGAATGCGGCCCGCTCGGATTGTCCTTGCCGTAGCTGTGCCCGCCTGCGCTGGTCCGTAGAAGTAAGCGGGATAGGCATCGTATTATCGTAGCCCGAATATGTCCCCGAGGCGGCGCAGGCGGAACTGCCCAGAGCTTGGCTCTTAGATTGGTGTCGTAGACGGGCACGGGTAAGGGGGAGGCGGAGGGGGAGGCGGAGAGGCGCAGGGGGCTTTTGGAGTCGCGATAGCCGGCTGTGCCAGCAGCATCAAGACGACGGCCGCTGTTACTCCCCGCGCCACCTTCACTCGATTTGTTGCCATGATATTTCTCCTTGTTCTTCAGAAATGGTAGACTGCAATAGTCCTGCAGTATTGATTGATATCGACAGCGTGCGGGGCGCATTTGCGCAAACCGTGCTCGCATTATTTGCACCTTGTCGCAGTCCTCGACCTCTACTCACTCATTCGACGCCCGCCTTTCTCGAGCTCCCGGTCGTCTATGAAAGCTATCGGCGTGCCAGCCGATCGCGCTGCGAAGGAAGTGGATGCCAAGACTGATGAATGCAGCGCGCTCCCGATTGTCCTTGCCGTAGCCGTGGCCGCCCGCGCCGGGCTCGTAGAAGTACGCGGGATAGCCAAGGGCCTGCAGCTTTGCCGCCATCTTGCGCGCGTGGCCCGGATGGACGCGGTCGTCCCGCTTCGTGGTCGCGAGCAGGATAGGCGGATAGGGCTGTCCGGGCGTCGCGGCGTGATAGGCGGAGACTTCCTTCAGGAAAGCCCAATCGTCAGCCTTGTCGGGATCGCCATATTCGTCGATCCAGCTCGCGCCCGCCAGGAGCTTGGTGTAGCGGCGCATATCGATAAGCGGAACCGTGCAGAACAGCGCGCCGAAATGCTCAGGATAGCGGGTAAGCATGTTGGCGATCAGCAGGCCGCCATTTGAGCCGCCCTCGGCGGCAATCCGCCTCGGCAGCGTAATGCCCCTTCGCACGAGGTCGGCGGCAACGGCGGCGAAATCGTCATGGGCGAGACGCTTGCCCTCCCTCCGCCCGGCATCGTGCCACCGGGTGCCGAACTCGCCGCCCCCGCGGATGTTCGCCACCACACACGTGCCGCCGCGCTCGAGCCACAGCTTGCCGAGCGAGGAGTTGTAGGAGGGCAGGAGCGATATGCCGAACCCGCCATAGGCGCTGAGATGAACCGGGGCATCCCCGTTCCCATCCGCCGGACCGACCTGTGTATAGGGAATCATCTCACCATCGATCGATACTGCCTCGTGGCGCGTGACCACCAGGCCGGATGCGTCGAAATTCTCCGGGCTGCGCTTCAGGATTACTGAAGCGCTGACAGGCGGCGCGGCATTGAGATCGAATAGGAAAAGCTGCGGCGGGGTGATTGGATCATGAGCCCCGACCAGAACCTCCCCATTGGTCTCGTGGTCTGCGGCATCGAGTGACCAGAGGTGAACAGTCCCTTGCACGGGAACGGTGTCCAGGGCTCGGCGCGTCCATTCCTGCGGGCCCGGCGTGAACACCTCGAATCTCGGAACGAGGTTCGCCAGGTAGGCGATAATGAGCTTCCCGTCATTCCAGAAGAATGACTGCAGACAGCGCCTCTCGTCCGATTCAAACAGGGTACTGAAACGGCGTTCGCCGGCCAGGAAAGAGGAAAGCGAGATGCCGATCAGCGCGTCGGCGTGATAGGTCGTCCCGGCAACCGTCCATGCTGTGCGCGGCTTTACCGCCAGCCAATCGCCGAAGTTACCCCACCAGGCGTCCTTAGGAAGGTCGATCTCAATCTTCGGCCCGCTTTCATCGCCAATGCGGACTATCTTCTCGAAGCAGGCCAGCTGCTCGATGAACCACACGCGCTCGCTCTCGGCGGTACGGTCCAGATGGCCAGACACACCCAGGGTTTCGGAACCGGTCTCGAAGATTACCGGCGCGGTGAGGGGATCCGCGCCACGCTTCCACAGTCGCACGGTGCGCGCGTAACCGGAGCGGGTGGCCATGCCATGACCAAGCGCACTGGAAAGCAGAAGCGTGTTGGGGTCGAGCCAATCAATGTCACCCTTGGCCTCGGGGAGATTGAAACCGTCGGCGACGAAGCTCAGAGAGCTCAGGTCGAATTCGCGATGCACGACCGCGTCGCTGCCGCCGCGCGACAGGCGCAAGACGGCTCTTTCGCGCGTCTCCGGCTCGATCGACGCGCCGCCCCAGACCCAGTCTTCTCCGTCGCTAGCCGCGAGGGCGTCCAGATCGACCAGTAGCTCCCATTGGGGATCCGCCTTCATGTAGGCGGCAAGGGTGGTCCGGCGCCACTGTCCGCGCGGATTTCCGGCATCTTGCCAGAAATTGTAGAGGTACTGACCACGGCGCCAGATGGCGGGAATCTTGTCAGGACGGTCGAAAATCGCTGTCAGGGCCGCCCGGTCGCGCTCGAACTGCGTTCCCGCGAAGTGCTTCAGGGTCTTTGCCGACTGGCTGGCGGTCCACGCAAGTGCCGGTTCGCCTTCTACATCTTCAAGCCAAAGATGAGGGTCATCGTCGGGCGCATTCAGCGTTGGGCGGAAATCGAATTCGCTCATGTGCGAAAGACCTGAGGAATGAAGGCGCAATGGCTCTCGCCTGCTCGAGAAGGATCAATGTTTGCGGCGTCGCCCGCATGTTCGAAAAGCGTGATCATGGATGAGTTCTTCCCAGTCGGTGCGGCGTCGCAGTGCTTTTGCGCATAGGACCGCAACCGTCGTGCCAACTGGGAAATCCTTACGGAACGATGGGATCGCTCTGGCAGCGCTGTGTCAGATGTCAGACATCGTCGCGAATGCGACAACGAGCATACCCCGTAATCACCGGATCAACCTCCGGCGCGAGCGGTGACACCGTGCAGCACTCAAGCAGGAGTGGCTGGGCTGTGGTCCAGCGGAAAAAACCGGAGATTCGAGGAAAGGGCTGGGCGCCGCTTGGGCGACCTGATGGTGCCCAAGCCCTGCCGCAATCTTGGCCTGCACCGTTCCCTTGATTGCATTCTTGAAGTCTGTCGATCAAGTCACCAAGCTGCATTCGGGCGAACGCATGGGACTCGTCCTTATGGCAACCTGGGCTGATGTCGGGCCGCCGTCCGATATGAGGGTTTAGGATTGGGGGAGCTCGGGCTCGGCGTAGTATCTCTCGAGACGCCTAATGGTCGACGATGTCTACCTGACGCTACGCATTGGTGTGCCGCGGCAACAGGGCAGTGCGGGGCAAGTCTGCTTGGAAGAATCAGCTGCAGCAGGCGCTAGTGGGCCCCGGCGCGCTCGATCTCCATACCGTCCGCAAAGAAAGCTCGGCGTGAGCACCGGCAAAAAGCGATCTGCGCGCCTCGCCGGTTCGTTTTGCGGTCCACTGAGCTGTCGGCTTAACCTGTACAACTATACAGGCTGCCATAGCGCGGAACTTGGCCTCCAATGGCGGAAATTCCCCCGAGGAGACCTCCATGACTGAGCTTATAGCGCCGGCGTTACGACAACTTTTCCACAAGAAGCGTGCAATCCACCGCCACGCCACTACGTCTCCAAGGAACCTCTTGAACGGGACGGATGAGCCGATCACCGATACGAAACCGATATCCTTGGCGTGCTCAGGCCGCACTGGCTGTCGCTGCGCGGGTCCGACGGTCTGGTGGCCATTTGCGCGCGCCTTCTACCCTCGACGGCGCCAATGGCACACGCTTGGACGACATGGCCCCATCGAGGTCTGGGGCATTCGGCGCCGGTGCTTTGCCAAGTGGCATAAACTTTCGACCCCCCTGGGGGCGGGCAGGGGAGCACAGCCGTGCCTACAGTTCTCGTGACTGGCGCGGACGAGGCTGATTGGCGCGATGAAAGATCATATGATTACACCGCTGGTCTGACGCCGCGCGAGTGGGCCTGGGAGTTCTTACGCCGCAACCCAGCATTCCAGCCTGATCTGATCGCTGCGCGCCAGCAGGCCCATACTCTGTCTAACCAACCCTTTCTCGACGTGGTCGCGTTGGCCGGTGACCTGTCGCGTTGGGGTGTCCTGTTTCGCCGAGTCTTATGGGCGAAATTCGCTCGTATTCTGGTCTCCGCTCTGGTGCGTCCATGTGCTGCCGGTCATTGCAGAACAGCTGTCCGCATCCTCGGCGACATTGCCGTTCGAGCTCTCGGCGTTGCCATGTCGCGCGACGGTCCTGCTGGCGCCCGACAAGGGCCAGCATGTTCTTCTTCGCAATGCGGAACATACGCTCCAGCTCGCCGTCTCTGGCGCGGATATCTTGCGCCCTGTTTGCCTCCGCACCGAGGCGATCTGGCCCGCGATGCTTTCGAAGCCCCGTCTGAGGGCGCTCGAGTGCCTCAATGCTCTAAGTCTGGGTCAACACCTGCCCGCCCGCTTGTTTCCGCCGGAAGGACGCGGTCCGCGTTTGACCTTCGTTCTTCGTGCGCTCGACGGCTCACTTGCTGGGGCGTCACATCGTGAGCTCGCCGAAGCGCTGGTTGGTCAACGGCGCGTCCATGCCGACTGGAGGGATCCTCGCGATCATCTGCGCGACCGCATTCGCCGCGCCGTCTCGCGTGGCCGCGCCCTCATGAATGGAGGGTACAGAGATTTCCTTCTTTAAAAAGTGACAGTCCGCCCTGTGCGTCAGCCGGCGAACAGTTCGCAGGTAGCGTACCATGTCACCATCAGTTCGTCCGGTCGGACATGGCAGCGAACGGCCTTGCGGGTGCGCTCTGGTCAGGCGTCGGTCCAAACCGAGAGGCATATTCGGTATTGTCCGACAGCCGACAATGTCGAGTACGCAACGTAGAGGAAGCCGACTCTCGGGTGTTTACACGCTTTTTGCCTTGGCACAGTACATGCAAGCTAGCGAGCAAAACGCGCGGACTAAGTGGTTCCCAGCACCACGAGAGGCGCTGAATTACGCCACCTCCCAAGGCGTACCCGGCCCGGCAGCGAGCTCAGTCTCCTGCCGGGCATCCGTGTTCAGACGTACTCGCGTTCAGAACTTCAAATCAGAGGCGCAATGTTTCGCGTCCGGCTATGCGAACTGGTGCTGAAGATTTGTCAGACTTCGAGCGTGGTCGTTGTGGCTCCGTATTCACAGCAGCGACTATTTCGGCCATTGCCAACTCGAGATCCGCCTTTGGAGTAAATGTGGAAAAGCTCACTCGCAGCGTAGACTTAGCATCTTCATAGCTGATCCCTCATCGTCGTGGCGGATTGCCAACTCCCGTTCAAAGTTGTTTCGAAGCGCTTCGATGCCACTCGCTACACTCAGCCGCCGAGCCGCCTGTTCCGCGGCAACGGCCAGTCAGGCGGCTGCTTAGCTGTTCAGCGTCCCGCGCCGTGGCCCGTCCTCCTGTTCACCATAAAAAAAGCGGTTCGAGGCGCAACCCCTCCCTAATGTATAACGCGCCAACGCCTTTCGGGCCCTGGAATTTATGCGCTGATAGGGAGAGCAGATCGACTTCGACGAACTCGTCTGTCAGACCTATGGGTATACGACTAACAACCTGCGCGGCGTCCACGTGTAGGATCGCCTCCGGAGCGAGGCGGCATATCGGTCTAAACTCCAATGGGTTGAACGACGCCCATCTCGTGGTTCGCAGCCATCACAGAAACGAAGGCGGTGTCGGGCGTGAGTGTCGCAGCGAACGCATCTGGTCGATCCGACCTGACCCATTCGCTGGACGTAGCCTACTTCGGCGCGCGAGACTCTTCGGTCGAAGACTCTTGCTTCATAGAAGCCAAGACCGGCCTGCATTGGTCTACATGGGTATATTTTCGACTAAGTTGTCATGCTTATCACTTCTTTTCTGGATGCGGCCAGCTGTTCCTGCCGATAATTGCCCAGGTTGACGGCCGCCATGCGGAACGCAGAGGGAGCCTTTGGTCTTCGTGTAGTGGTGCGCTCGGCTTATTGGTTCACGATGATCTGGCCCAGATCGGCAAGGCACTCGACCACGTGGTCCGGTCTGAATGGAAACCGCTCTATGTCAGCCAGTTTCGTGACCCCAGTAAGCACAAGGGCTGTCTTCAGCCCCGATTCCAGCCCGGCGAGCACGTCGGTGTCCATGCGGTCACCGACCATGATGGTATCGACAGCTCGCACTCCGAGCCGGTCGAGCACGTTGCGCATCATGAACGGGTTCGGCTTCCCGACGAAATAGGGCTGACGGCCGGTGGCCTTCTCGATTAGTGCTGCGACTGCACCGCATGCCGGATGGGAGCCCCGCTCGGTCGGGCCAGTCGCATCCGGATTGGTGGCGAGAAAGCGCGCGCCCTTCGCCACAAGCTCGGCGCCAGTTGCGATCTGCTCGTAGTGGTACGAAGTGGTGTCTCCGAGGACCACGAACTCGGGGGCAAACTCCGTTATCCGGCAGCCTGCCTGCCGCAGGGCCTCGACCAGACCGTGGTCGCCGATGACATAAGCAGATGATCCGCGCTTTTGCAGTTCCACGAACCGCGCAGTGGCGAGCGCCGACGTGTAGATGTGCTCTGGCTGCACGGCGAAGCCAAGCGCTCTTAGACGCTCGGCATGATCTTCGGGCGTGAAGCGCGAGTTATTGGTGAAGATCTGAAACGGCTCACCCTTGGCGACTAGCCCGGCGACATAGTCAACCGAGCCAGCAATCGGTCGGCCGCCGCGGACCAAGACCCCGTCCATGTCGAGCAGATGCGCTATAATCATTGGATCTCACCCCTCAATGTCTCTCGTGGATGCGCGGCCTGGGCACGTCTAGTGTCACTGTATCTTCTCCAGGCCGGAATACCGGCGACTGTAGCGATTCAGAGCGATGCGCGAAGGGCGCTCAATTGCTTGTGCGGCAATAAGGAGGTTGCGGCGTAAAAAGTGTCCGTCGGGTCATCCGCTCGCCGTGCGGACGCGCTGCATCGTTGGGCTGACGACATTCGCTGTGTCAGCGCATCTGATGGACGATCTCGTTCTAGTTCGCGTGAACCACCTGGCGAGACGTTTCTCTGCAGAACCATCGTGATTGACGGCACCACAGTGATCCAGCATTGTCTCGCGCCGCGGACGCAAACACGCCGGTGCCTTGGCGGAGTTCTCAATGGTCGGACAGCCTATCGAACGATTTCGAGAGTCGCTCCCGCGCCCAAGGTGTGATTCAGTACCGAATATTGACGCCGACCGCGAGTGGTTTACCCGTTCATTTGTTTTCGCGTTTCCGCCAAGTCAGGGTAACAGTCGGGCGCCTGCGATGTCCCTTCGCGAAGAGCCTGACCCGTTCAAAAGCCTGCTAGGCGCCGAGCTTGGGCGCGGCAACAGAAGAGGAGGTATTGCGACTTAGGGCATTTTTTGAGGCAGAGCCCGAGACACTTCGTTTTGGGAGCGGCGGCCGGGTATTGATGCTTGGCAGGAGTGAAGATAGAAAATGGCAGCGGCCGGCGTTGCAAAGAAGGGAAGGCAACAGGGCAGCGCTATGACAAGGGCGAGCGTCGATTCAAGCACGTCGGAAAGGGCGCTCATCCCGTGTTTGAATTTCACGACAGCGAGCCGAAAACGTGGTCGGAAAATGCCCCTCAACCCTATCTGAACGTGATCGGACAAAATTACTAAATGAGGCAATTGGGGCGCCGAACTGTGATCGGCACCTGCCCGTTCCGAAGAAGCTATACGTCGTTTACCAGGGAACATTTATGAGGCCCAAACGAGCGATTGCGGCCGAATCTATCAGGATATCCATATAAGGTGAGCTGTCGGCGGCGTGGATCTCCGGGTACTTCTTGATGCTGTCGCCCCGCACAGATGAGATGCTTGCCGCGGTTGGATAGGATGAGCAACGTACCGTCAGGTACCGGCGCCTTGGCTCGTCGCCGCAGAGGCGGTTCAACGTACTGGGCGCCTAGATGCACACTTAAGGCGCGCAGGCCGGGGTCGCGATAGACGACCCGAACCAGCCGCAAGCAGATTCGCCAAAGCGCTCGATCATCCCTTTGGTTCATTCTGAGCCGGAGGTGTCCATCCACATAGAGATCAGATTCCGCCTATGCAGAGATATTTCATTTCGAGGTAGTCTTCGAGCCCGTGGCGGGAACCCTCCCGCCCGATGCCGGACTGCTTCATCCCGCCAAAGGGCGCCGCTTCCGAAGACATACGCCCCGTGTTGATGCCAACCATGCCATATTCCAATGCCTCGGCCACGCGCCAGACACGCTTCAGGTTCGAGGCATAGAAATAGGCGGCGAGGCCGTAGATCGTGTCGTTGGCCTCACGCACAACCTGATCCGCCTCGTGGAAGCGAATGATCGGCGCCAGCGGCCCGAAAGTCTCCTCTTGCGCAACCGCCATCATGCTGGAGATTTCAGTGAGGACTGTGGGCTTGAAGAAGGTGCCATCCTTGCCAATACGTTCGGCCCCGCATCGAATTGTCCCACCCTTGGCAACGGCATCTGCGATGTGGGACTCGATCTTGGCCAAAGCATTCAAGTCGATGAGCGGTCCCACGTCCACTCCGGGGGCGAAGCCGTCGCCAACCGACAAGCACCGGACTTTCTCCACGAACTTCTCAACGAACTCATCGTGAACGCTCGATTGGACGTAAAGGCGGTTCGCTGAAACGCAAGTCTGGCCGGCGTTGCGGAACTTCGCCTGGATCGCGCCGTCAACCGCAGCGTCGATGTCGGCGTCATCAAAGACAATGAAAGGGGCATTGCCGCCGAGCTCGAGGCTGACCTTCTTGATCTGGTCCGAGCACTGGCGCATGAGCAGCCGGCCAACCTCGGTCGAGCCTGTAAAGCTGATCTTGCGGATCTTGGGATTGGAGCAGAGTTCGCGTCCAACGCCAGCACCTTCGGACGCATAGATCAGGTTGACGACACCGTCTGGAAAGCCGGCTTGATGCGCGAGGGCGAACATTGCGCCTGCCACGAGCGGCGTCTGTTCAGCAGGTTTGAGCACGATCGCGCAGCCCGCCGCCAAGGCCGGCGAGATCTTGCGCGCCACCATAGACGCTGGGAAATTCCATGGCGTAATCGTGCCGACCACACCGATCGGCTGCTTGATCACCAGCATGCGACGGTCTGTCGAGGGTGCGGGGATCGTCTCGCCATAGATGCGATTGGCTTCTTCGGCGTACCATTGCAGATACGCGGCCGCATGCGAAACCTCCGACTTGGCTTCGGCAAACGGCTTGCCCATCTCTGCAGTGAGTATGGCGGCAAGATCACCGGCGTGGTCGATGATCAGCTCATGCCATCGCCACAGAACGTCGCTACGTTCTCGGGCGGTCAGAGCCGCCCATCCAGGCTGCGCTACGTAGGCCTTTTCGATCGCAGCGCGTGTCTCCTCCACGCCCATGTCGGGAAGTACTGCCAGCACTTCGCCGCTCGACGGGTTGAGGACCTCGAATGTCCGCTCGCTAACTGGCGTGCCGAGCGCCGGCAGGCGATCAATGGCGCCAAACAGGTCCGCGGATTTCAGGTGGCGGACCATCGGCAGGCAAAGGGGCAATACTGAATTCCTCTCAAACACTGCGGATACGCATGTCAGCAGGCGTCGGTGTATATTCCGCGTCCGGGGATGCTTATAGGGCCTCGGCCTGATGGCTGGTAGACCATTCCACTCAACTTAAAGGGAGAATTCTTGAACTGTCGTGGTCGATGGCTTGCGGTTCTCATTAAGTGACAACCTGAACAATGGACATCGGCTTCCGACCGAGCAGCCAGTTCATGTGGCCTGAACGGATTGCGATCTCTGCCATCGGAAGGGAGGCTCCCATGAGGAGAAGGCGAGCCACGATTCGGCGGATCGGTCGACTGACCCGGCAGGTGCTTCGCACGCCCGCGAAAACAGCTCCGCCGGCCTTTCTCACCGAACCGAATTTATCTCCCCGAGAAAGGGAGAAGCAAGGCGAACTGGGCTGCCGGGCTCATCCTTGCCCCAAGCGTCAGGCCGACGACCATAAATTGCGGGCTCGGCCGGAAGCAGCTCCGCCGCTGCCCTGACTTGATCGAGCATCACCGATCGATCAGGATGCGCGGCGCTGAGTGTTGTTGATGCCGAGCTTCTCGAGCTGCGATTGGAGGGGCGGGGCTGCAATCGACCTGGAGGGATCCAGTTTGTAGATAGCATAGGCGCCGATCCATGTTCCTTGGTGGCCTCGAGCTCGGCCTCTATCCTTGAAGACCAGGAGATGTTCCTGTTTCCGGCCGTGTCCGATTGAAGACGTCTTAGGTTCGAAACCCGACACAACTGACGCGCCGGCATCCCACCCGCGTGGCACGAATGCGTGCTTTTCTCCTTTTGATCGCGCTCCTCGGTGGCACGTCAATTGCACGTGACAGTTAACGGCCGGGGGGCCCAGACGAATTGTTCCTCTCGATCAACCAACTGCGCGCAGAACGTGACGGTGCGCAAACCGAGGGAGTAGATGATGCGAGTAGTCGTCGTATAGATCCATGGTCACACCGGCATGATCATCGGTTCGGACAGCCGCGCCCGGAGGTCGACCACCGCGGCGAGGTCGAAAGCATGACGGCGGTGCTGCGAGAGGGCGGCCACCAGACGCCGGGGTGCGACGGCGATAAAGAACTGCTCGCTTCGCTCGTGTGGTTTATGCCGCCCATCCGCAGGCCCGGCCCTCGGGGATCGCCTTCAACATGCGTACGGTATTCAGGGCGAGAAGTGGTCTCACCCACGTATCCGCCATGCCCCGGCGGGCATCCCGTACACCGGATCCGGCCCGCCCCGGCATGGGCTAGCGCTCGACAAGATCATCGCCAAGAGACTAGCCCGCGATGCCGGCGTGCCGACGCCGCAGGTTCGCGTGATGGTTGCGGCACCGAGAGTGCCGGCGAGCTGCGATTCCGCCACGAAAGTAGGCAGCATCCTCGATCCGTGTTGATGGTGCAAGCACCTCCATCAGAACTCGCTCCAGCGCCAAATGGCATCAAAGTTTCGTAGAGCCTCGCCATCTCGACAAAGGTAGACAAGGAGTTCGGACATGCAGCGCATTTCAGGGCTGGGCCACAACCGGGGAGAGGTCGTTGGGCCAAAATCTCGCGAGGAGTTTCAACGAGCGCTAAAGATCACGCCCGGCGGCAGCATGCGTGCTGCGCAGTTCTTCGCTCCCCACCCGCCCTATGCTGTGGCAGGAGCGGGCAGCTGGATCACTGAGGCGGACGGCAGCAAGGTCTTCGACTGCGCAAACAACTCCTTCTCGCTCATTCACGGCCATGCCTTTCCGCCGGTGATCGAGGCGCTGCACAAGGTCCTGGACGACGGCACCGCATTCGGGCTTCCGACCACAAGCGAGACCAGGCTCGCGGAAGCAATCACGACGCGTTCGCCGAAGCTTGAGCAGGTCCGCTTTACGAGCTCCGGCACCGAGGCTGTTATGTTCGCTGTCAAGGCCGCTCGCGCTATTACAGGGCGCCCGATGATTGCCAAGTTCGAGGGCGCATATCATGGCGCCTATGACTATGTGGAAGTGAGCCTTGATTCTGCACCAGACAACTGGGGGGATTCGTCGCCTAACAGTGTGCTCTATGCCAGTGGAACTCCCTCCTCCACCGCCGCGGATGTCCTTGTCCTTCCTTACAACGAGGCCAAGTCGTGCAGAGAGCTCATCCGTGCACACCATGAGCGCCTCGCCGCGATCCTTCTCGATCCAGTTGCTCCCCGCGTGGGCATGGTTCCGATAGAGGCGGATTTGCGGGAGGTCATCCAGGATTGCTGTAACCGCTACGGCATCCTGCTTGTGGTTGACGAGGTCGTTTCTTACCGCGTCGGTTTCCGTGGCGCCCATGACATCTTCGGCTTTGAGCCGGATCTGGTCGCTTTGGGCAAGATCATCGGCGGAGGTTTGCCCGTTGGAGCCGTAGCGGGGCCTGCGTCGTACATGGCGGTCTTCGATCACACCAGGGGCAAGCCAGCCGTGTCCCACGGCGGCACGTTCAGCGCAAACCCGCTCAGCATGACAGCTGGGCTGGTGGCACTGCAATCATACACAAAGGATGCCGTGGCCCGTCTTAACCAGATGGGCGAAACGCTTCGTAATGAAATCATCGAGCAACTCAGAAGGCGCGAACTCCCCGCGCACGTTACCGGCGCGAGCTCCCTCTTTCGGCTCCACCTGACGACTGAAGTGATCCGAAACTACCGGACGTCGTTCCCGAGCGCGTTGCAGAAGGCGGCGCTCGCAAAGGTGCACCTTGCAATGCTGGAACGGAGTTTTCTATTGACGACGAATTGCTCTGGCGCGCTCTCGACTCCGATGAGCGAGACCGATGTCCAAGATCTAGCCGCAGCGCTGGTGGATGCCGTTCATGAAACTTGGAAACAATCTCCGTGGGACTGATCGAGCAATGGTGGAAAGCGCAGCTTCGCGGCAGCCCTCGCGTCGGCGGCTTCGCCGATACGCACGACAATAACGTCGAACGGCGCACCGACGACCGTTGCCATGTCGAGAACACGCTGCAATTCAAAGGGCGGTCATCGGTGCCGCTCGCACCCGGTTCAACAAATTAATTTCGACCGTTAGCTGCCAATTGCGCTTGGCGCAGTATGGCAGCGCCTGGCGCGGCTGGTCCGGGATCGACCGGTAGTGTCAGCTTGCCTGCCCGTGCACACTCGCAAATCGAGGGCCGCGCGCAAAGACGCCCCATCGGCTTCGCGGTTTGACTGCAGTGAAGAGGTTTGCTTTCGTTTTTCACCGAACCTCCAGCATTCCTGCCGCTTTCTGAGATTTTGCAGGGTTGGTTTGCGGCGTTTCCGAGTCCTTCTACCCAGTGTGAGTTGTTTTGCTGGGAGCCCGCTTCCTGCACAATGGCCCGGACCTGCGCCATCAAGAAGGCTTCCATCGCGTCGTTGTAGAGGCCAAGCCCCTGCGTGGCCTTCGGCGAAGCAGAGTCTTGGCCATACGGGTGACGATCCTTCGCGCAAAAAGGAATGCGAACATCATCAAGAATGATTATTCCAATGTGAAATTTTGGATTATTGATAAAGAACTTGTTCTTTCACGACAGAGAAAAGTTGCAAGTCCGCAGCATCGATGACTTGTCACCTGTCCACACGAGTCCTGGCGCTTCAAGAACCGCGCCTGATCACCCTTCAGCTGCCAAGCGCGATCCGCGCCCGCCCGGGCTGCGCAACCTTGACCAGCTCCGCCCGGGCGAACGCTGACCGTCGCACAGTTCATAAGGGGGTCAAAAAAGTGGACGCGGATGTAGGCCGGATTGGGAAAAGCGCAAGCTCAAACTCGAACGCGATATGGGTAGGCGGTCCCGCCAATAAGGTGTTTGGGTCTGAGAGCGGAACCGGCGTATCAGTAGATCGATCATCTACGCAATCCCTTCGATGCGTTCGTGGACAATCGCGCGCATTTGCTCCGCCATCTTTGCGCCTTGAGAGCCGTCTGATAGAGGCGGCGGCAATTCGAGGTGGTTGAGAGCGCGTGAGAGGGCTGCAACGAGATCGTCGATGCTGCTATCCGCATCGGCTGCCTTGATGCCAGCCGTGCTCGCGAAAGCCTTGAAGTCGGCGCGCCGGAGACGATCGTCCTTGCCGTTCAGCTTGAGGGCCATCCGGTCTTTTTCGAGATGTGGAAACACGCGAGTCGTGACCGCGTCGTAGAGCGGAGCCATGCGGACTGAGCTGAACTGCGCGCTGCCGGGCTCTGCGATTTTCAGCAGTGCCATGTTCTTCAGGTGCATGTCGCCATCGGCGATCAGCCAGGCGAATAAGGATCGCTTGAGGACAAGCAGGACGTCGTCTTCGGGGGAGGTCGATAGCGGTCTTAGTGCCCGCGCGATTCGCTCCATTGTGCCGTCGTATTTTGCTTCCGTGGGCACACCGAGCACTGAGCAAAAATCCTCAAGCGCCAAAAGGCGCTTGTCGTCAAGGCTCGTTCTGATGTCGAACCGCTCGACGAGGAGCGCCGGAGGCATCCCGTCAGGCATGGGGACGAGCGCCGTCGCGGGCGTCTTGAAACCGGCCGCGCTGCCCAAAGCGAGCGACTGCCATTCGATAACCGGCAGGGCCTCAAATCCACCTGTACCGGCAGGCTTGAGGATGTGGGTGAACGGTTTGCCGGTACTGGGGGAGAGAGTACCGTCGATATCGAGGAACATCGGCGCTTTGATCTGAACGCCCGATAAACGGGGCGTATCGGTACGCTCGAAAATCTGCGCCAGATTGCGCTCGAAGCTCTGCTCCAGATCGCCCCGACCCGGCCCTGCATACTGGCCAGTGAAGATAGAATTTCTAGTGAAGCCAGTGAGCCGGGTTAGCAGGAGGTCGGGCGGCAGGGCGGAGAGATCGCTCGCACGCTCGACGATGGTGATGTTGGACATGTAGCGTTTGCCCGAGCGCAGCGTCGCGCGCTCGTCGCGGTCATTCAACACCGACTCAAGCCAGCCTTCAGGCAGCAGCGAGAGGATGAAAGGAGGGAGCTTGCCCGGCGTGGTCTGGCGAACAAGTGGCGGGCCATCCTGATCGTCTGGATTCCAGCGCCACTCAAAACCATCATGTGTGAGATTGCCGAGCGGAGCGCCGTGCCACGCTACGATCAGATCGAACGCGGCTTCATTGCGCGCAGGCTCTGCGGTCACTGGACGGCGCAGCAGGAAGCGCTCGGCGTGCTCGCCTTCGCGATACCACTGGTTTTCGCGGGCAAGCGCCCATGTCGCGTCGGCAGCGTCCTGGGCGCTGCCGTATTCTTCTATGAGGCGGTTCGCGATTGTCTCGCGCATCGTCTCATCGATGGATGCCGCGTGTTCGCTGCGCAGGCGGAAAGCTTCGAGGAAGCGCTGGCGCATCGAGGAGACGTCGATCCGGAATTCTCCCATGCCATCATCGACATTCGCTTGAGCGACTGATGGGTGGTCGGGAGCTGCGTTCTGAATGATTTCCAGCGAGCGCAAGCGCGTGCGCTGTATTCGTCGCCCGCTCAGGAACAGACGGCCATCGCGGGTCGGGCCGAGAAGGACAGCGCTCGCCGCCGAGAGGTAAGCGTTGGGATACAGGTATTTGGCGATGCGGACGGCGTGTTTGAGTATCGTGGCCTCGATATCCTCCCCGGCATCGACATAGATGCCGCGCATTAGCTGGACGAGCTTGCCCGTTTCAGCCTGATAGTGGCTGCGGGTTTTATCGATGTTTTCCCCGACGAGGTGAAGGGCCATTTCTAACTTTCTCGTATCTGAAATACGGGAAAGTTAGCATGGTGAGCTCGAAAATTCAAGAGAATCTAACTTTCGCGTGTTTCATATACGTGAAAGTTAGAATGCTTTTTCGGAACGTCGGGCGTTCTCCGGCTCGGCAATCGGACCGCCGGGCGAGAACCTGGTCTGCGGGCGAGCAGGCAGAAATCAAGGCGTGCATTCTGCCGCACCATAGTCGAATCAGCCAAACGTATGTGGGCGGAGTCCTTCAGCAACTATTCCTAGAGCGCGAGATTATTCGCTGTCATGGGACACCAGTTAGCCGCGGGCCAACGCCCATAATGGCGGGCTCGGCCGACAGCAGTTTCTTCGCCGCCGCCCTGACCTGGTCGAGCGTCACCTGCTCGATGAGGGCAGGGCGGTGCTGGATGTAGTCTATGCCGCGCTTGTCGAGCTGCAGCCTGAGAAGCGTGGCTGAAATCGCCGTGGAGGAACCCAGATTGCTCATAGCATAGGCCCCGATCAGATACTTTTTGCTCGCTTCGAGCTCGGCTGCTGTTGGCCCGGTGTCCACCAGCTCCTTGATTACTTGTCTAATCAGGTCGAGCGTCTCCGCCGCCCTGTCGGCGCGCGTCGACGTGGTCACGACAAGCGTGTTGGAATGCTGGTGGCCTTCCAAACTAGAGGACACACCGTAGGCCAGGCCACGCTTTTCCCGCACTTCCTGGAACAGACGTGAGGTGAATGGCGAGCCTCCGAGTATATCGTTTATCAGCTGCGCGGCATAGAATTCCGGGTCGCTGCGTCCGACGCCGGGAAAAGCCAGCTGGAGCGAAGTCTGGGGCAGGGCGTATGCGACCAACGTCCACTGGCCGAGCTTCGGGGTGACATCAGGTACCTGGGCGAGCGCCTGCTTCTGAGGCAAATCGCCGAACAACTGGTCGAGCCTTGCACTCAGGGCTTTGGCATCGATGTCGCCGACAACCGCCACGTGCAGCCCCTCGCGGGCGAAAGCGGCCTTGTGGAAGGCGCTTAGATCGGCGGGCGTTATGCGGGCCAGGCTTTCCTTGGTGCCCTCGGGCGGCCTCGAATACGGATGCGCGCCGTAGAGCCTGCGCCGCCATGCATCCCTGCCGATCGCGTGAGGTTCGCGCTCGTTGGCAATAATGCCGGAGAGAAGCTGAGCGCGGATTCGGTCAAAGGGTTCCTGATCGAAGCGGGGCCTGTTCAACGCGAGCCTGATGAGATCGAAAGCGGCGTCCTGGCGCTGGGAAAGCATGCGCACCGAGCCATAGATGCCGTCAGGCCGCGCGTGGAAGCTCATCTCAGCGCCGGCATCATCGAGCCGCACCTGAAAGGTGTCGCCGCCGTGATCGCCTGCGCCCTCGTCGAACAAGCCGGTCATCAAATTGGCAAGCCCCTCCTTACCGGCCGGGTCCTGGCTGGTGCCGCCGTCAAACACGAACTGGAGCGTGACGATCGGCAGCTTATGGTCTTCCACCAGCCAGGCGGTGATCCCCTTTTCAGATTTCACCTCCTGGATGTTCGCCGCAGCACGGGCGGTACACGCTGGCAGGGTGAGGAAGAAAATAGCAAGGCAAAGGACAGCCAGCCAGGAGGCGAGGCGCCAGCCTTGTCCAAAAGGAGAGGGCAATGCCTGTGGAATGGCCCTGCGGAATTGGTTCGTCATCATATCAATTTTCCTTGGGCAGGAGATAGCCGGTGGTCGAATGGTCGGACACGAGGTAGCGGGCGGCAACGGCCTTAACCTGATCGGCCGTGACCTTGCGGATGCGGTCCGGCCATTCCTCGACGTCTTTCACATTGCCGCCTGTGGCAAGCGTGGCGCCATACATGCCAGCGACGGAGACCTGCTCGTCATGGGCGAAGATGAACGAGCGGATATAGCGGTTTTTCGTCTTCTCCAGTTCGTCGCTGGTGATGCCGTTCCTGGCGATGCTCGCTATCTCGGCGTCGACTGCGGCCTCGACATCCGCAAGCTTCGCCTTGCCGCGCGGCCAGCCACGGATGCTGAACTTGCCAGCATCCAGCATGGTGCCATCGAAATCAGCGTCGGCCGCTGCGGCTATGCCCTGCTTCACAACGAGCTCCTGGTACAGCCGGCTGCGGTTGCCCCCGGCGAGAATCTGTGCCAGCAGGTCCAGCGCCTCGGCTTCGCCGGGCTCGGCGGTGCGATAGGACGGCACCACCCAATATCTGGAAAAGATGGGGACCGAAACGCGGCCATCCCTTAGCGTCAATGTGCGCCTGGTGTTCTGCACCGGCTCAGACGGGCGTTCGCGTGGCGGCAGATCTGGTCCACGCGGGACCTTGCCATAGGTCTTCTCGGCCAGCGCCTTCACGGCCTCGGGCTCGACGTCGCCTGCCACCACCAGCACGGCGTTGTTCGGCCAGTACTTGTCATAAAAAGCCACGGCGTCGTTGCGGTCCAGCTTCTCGATTTCGTGCATCCAGCCGATCACCGGGATCCGGTAGGGTTGGCTCTGCCAGAGCGTCGTGACGACCTCCTCATCGAGAAGCGCCTCCGGATTGTTGTCGACCCTCAAGCGACGCTCCTCGCGGACCACGTCCCGCTCGGTGTTGATGACGTCATCCGTGAGGGTGAGATTGCGCATGCGATCAGCCTCGAAGCTCATCATCTGCTCCACTGCCGAGGGCGCCACTCTTTCGTAGAAGGCAGTATAATCGTAAGAGGTGAAGGCGTTTAGCGAGCCCCCGATCTCCGTCACCGCGCGGTCCAACTCGCCGGCGCCGTGATTGGCCGTCCCTTTGAACATCAGATGCTCGAAGAAATGCGCGATGCCGGATTTGCCCGGAGGCTCGTCGGCACTGCCGACCTTGTACCACACCATATGGGTGACGATGGGCGCGCGGTGATCGGGTATGACGACCACCTCCATGCCGTTGTCGAGCAGGAAATTCGCTATGTCATAGGCGGCCGCCGGAGACGGCGCGGTCGTCAGAAATGCCAGCGCGGTCGCAAAAAGTGCGCCCCGCAGCCAAGCAGACGGTGGCTTCGGTTGTGGTGACCGGGCGATGGACAAAGTTCGCACGGAAGTGAGTTGTCCCTCAATTTGAAGGTGCTGCGTCCCTGTCGCCCCCACTGGGAGAAGGTGGATCGGTGGGCAGCGCCGGTCCAGACGAGCCCTCACAATGCTGCCAGGCCCGG
The DNA here is from genome assembly GCF_055811635.1 of Mesorhizobium sp. WSM4806. Classification (NCBI taxonomy): domain Bacteria; kingdom Pseudomonadati; phylum Pseudomonadota; class Alphaproteobacteria; order Hyphomicrobiales; family Phyllobacteriaceae; genus Mesorhizobium; species Mesorhizobium sp. WSM4806. Next base: position 30,524 of record NZ_JBVVQZ010000025.1, read on the forward strand.
CTGGGATGTCAGTTTTGAGTAGGTCGGCGAAAGGTGGGGCGGCAGCATTTTTCTGTGTGGGGATCATGGGACGACTCTCCTGCGCGTTTTGCATGACCCCGCAGGAACCGTGCCAGATGAGAAAGCCGTTTCGGCGATGCGATTCAACGGACTCTGTGTTGCCTACCTCCGACATTGTCCGACGTCAGACACAGCCGACTGGGGAGCGCTTGCCGCTTAAAGAGGTGGCTAGGTGAAATACCCTTAGGACTGCGGCGAACATGGTGGCGTTAGCGCGCGCCCGTAGTTGCTGGTCGTCCGCGTACTCTTGCTCACATCGGCCGATCGCAGGTCCCTAACAGGACTCCAAACCAGCGATAGACGCGGTTCTGGAATTTACCGGAGCGTTTCAGAACTTGTGTTTGCCATTCGGAGCGCCAGCGCGGGAGACGCTGTCCGCGACAGGCGGTCATGATGGAGCTTGCGAGCCGCTTTAGCGATTTGACCCGGCTTTTGCTATTTTAGCTTTTGCTGCCCTAAAGTCTCGGATATGAAGCGGACCTGGCTTATGGCCTGCCTACATTGAATTGTTACAAAGGAATACGCTATGGCGACTGGAACGGTGAAGTGGTTCAACAGCACCAAGGGATTCGGTTTTATCCAGCCTGACAACGGAGGTCAGGACGTTTTCGTCCACATTTCTGCTGTCGAACGAGCGGGCCTTTCGACCCTTAATGAGGGCCAGAAGATCAACTATGAGGTCGAACAGGACCGCCGTACTGGCAAATCATCCGCTGGCAGTCTCAGCAAAGCTGGCTGACCTTTTTCTGCTTCTGCCCGGCAAGAGCCGGGCAGAAGTGCCACTGACCGCGCCATAGGAGCGGGCAAGAACACGGATCCCCGCCGACTGGGGCAGCGGATTGCAGCAAGCTGCTAAGTTCTATTGCCACACGATGTTGCAAGCGAAGAGGGGCGGGTCCCAGCCCTCTTACTTTCTGCAGCAGATGTTTATCGCATTCTCGATCGAGCGTGCCGGGGAATGAACGAGCAATTCAGCCAGCCTCCAGCGATCGACACCTCCTGGATCAAGAGGGCAGGGTACATTGGCCCTGAGGGGTCCTGGACCCATCAAGCCTCGCTGGACCTCTTTGGTGACCACGTTGAACTCGTTCCGTTCAGCGACGGATTGTTCGAAGCATATGAGAATGGCTGCGTCCACGTTGCATGCGTCCCAGCTACGACCTCTCTGGTCGGAGCCACTCCCTACCTCGACCAAGTCTTGAGCTTGAGGTCTCCTACGATTATCGCCGAGTACCCGAAGGTACTGAGCTACAGCCTCATGGCCAGCAAGGATGCGAGTTTCTCGAAGATCGCTAAGGTGGTGGGCCACCCCGTGGCTCTGCAGGAGTTAGCCGGGTGGCTCGACGAGAACATGCCCAATGTCGAGCGAGAGAGCCGTCGGGGATCAACATCTTTCGTGGCAGAGCAAAAATCTCCCTCGATAGCAGCCTTTGGTCCTGCGCTTGGTGCCAAGCTGTACAATCTGCAGATATTGCGAACAGGAATTGAAGAAGGGCTGCATAACGTTACGCGGTGGTGGGTGCTCGGGCGCAGGACCCCTGCGCCGACAGGATTTGACCGGGCGACACTTCACCTCCGCGTTTCAGAGCAAGATCTCAGTTGTGTCCTGAACAGGTTCTCGAAGGACAATTTAGCCGTTCTCAATGTCTATCAGCGTCCAACCTGCGAGCGGCTAGACACTCATCAGTACGTCATCGATGTCGCTGGACACGTTTTGACGCACCCGGCTCTGGCCGCGTTGGCGGAGATTGATGGCCTGAGAATTCTCGGATCGTACCCACGTCGCTATTAGTTATGGCTAGGCTCGGCTAGTTTCCGTCCATAGCCCCAAAACTGTTGATCTTCATCACTGACGAACAAGGGCTGCGGCATCGAACTTGATGCGATGTACACGTAATGCGCGAGCCATGGACGAGATAATCGCGCCGACGATCTTGTCGTTCCCGCCAGTTTCTTGCCTGCGAACGGTAGTATTCATAGGCACAGATGTCGACCGGCCGGGCATCTCACAAAACCAGTGACCGTTGTATGACTGTGACGCGTTGTGGGCGGCACGCTCGTCCATTCGGGAAGGTCCAACACTTCAATCCGCGCAGGGGCGCCGTGACCGGGGCCTGCGGCATTTTTACGAGCGTGCCGTTTGGCACGAGCTTATCGCTTTGGCGCCCCTCACGCTGCTTGGCTGTGCTTATGGGACAACCCGGTCGAGAAAAGCATCGAATGCGGCAGCAACAGCGCGAATCACGAAGCGATGCTCCTGCCGCACCCGGATGAGACCGTATTCGATGTCCACTACCCCGTCCTCGGCCAGCTTCGCCAGGCGTTCAGCTGAATCGAGAAAGCGGATTGGATCGAATCCATGGGCCGCACAGATTGCCGGCACATCGGCCTCCAAATCGCACATCAGCCGCTCGATGATTGCGGCTCGCACGCGGTCTTCGTCTGTGAGCCGGCAGCCTTTTGACGTTGCCAGACGGCCACCTGCTATGTGCCGGCTGTAGGACTCGTGTGTCACCTCGTTCTGGACGTAACCATCGCCGACCCGCCCGATAGCCGACGCGCCGAAACCGATCACGGTTTTGCAGGTGTCGGCCGAGTAACCCAGCGAGTTACGGCGTAGCCGACCGCGGGTCTGCGCCAGCGTAAGTTCGTCGTCCGGCAAGGCGAAATGGTCGAGGCCGATCTCTCGGTAGCCGGCCGCAACCAGCGTATCTGCCACGGCCGCAGCCTGTTCGGCGCGGGCGACGCTGTCCGGCAGCGCAGTCTTCTCGATCAGGCGCTGATTCTTGATCACCGATGGAATATGCGAGTAGCCGAACACCGCAAGCCGGTTGGGACGCATGGCGGCGGTTGCCGCCGCAGTCTGGACGCAGGACTCTACCGTCTGATTCGGGAGACCGAACATGAGATCGACGTTGATGCCGCTTACTCCATGCCGGCGCAGCTCTTCGACGGCAGCGGCCGTCTGCGCCTCGCTCTGGACCCGGTTGATCGCTTTCTGAACAATTGGATCAAAACTCTGCACCCCGAGACTCGCGCGGCTCACATTGGCTGCTCCCAGTGCCTCGGCGATCTCGCGCGTGAACGTGCGCGGGTCAATTTCGACGGCGATCGTAGCGGGCTCCCTGAACGCGAAGCGGCGGCGCAGGAGTTCGATCATGGCCAAGAATTCCGCTGCCCCGATCAGGGTCGGGGTTCCACCGCCGAAATGCACGTCGTTCACGACGAGCCTCTGCGGCACTTGCTCCGAGACCAAACGGATCTCGTCACGCAGATCGGCCACATAGTCGAGGATCGGACCATGGTTGCGGGCAATCGTGGTCGGAAAGCCGCAATACCAGCAAATCGATCGGCAGAACGGAATGTGGAGATAGAGCGACACCGGATCGTCAGCCGGCAGACCTCTTAGCCATTCCTCATAGCTTTCTGCGCCGACCGCTGCGGAGAACTCCGGCACAGTCGGATAGATGGTGTACCAAGGCAGGAGAGCCTCGCGATGTTTTTTCAGGATAGAAGTCTGCAACAGTTTCCCTCCCAAGTTGACAACTGTCCTCCTTTTACCCCTGCGATCTCCTGTGTCTCTGCGCTATGTCAATTCCATTCCGCTTCGCGCCGTGTAATCACACCGTGCAAGGAAAAGGCGGGATTTGATCCCGCCTTTCGATGTTTCGCTCACATCATGCCGATCGAGCCGCCAGCCCCACAGCGGGTCTGGATGAGGAAGAAGTCACGCTGGTACCTTCTTTCTGGACCGCTTCTCCGGCGCCGAGACTTCAGGCTCTTTCGGTTTGCGGCCGAGTCCCATTGTCTTGGCCAACGCAGAGCGGGCAGCCGCATAGTTCGGCGCGACCATGGGATAGTCCGCCGGCAGACCCCATTTGGCGCGATATTCATTAGGGCTCAGCCCGTAATGGGTCGACAGATGACGCTTTAGCGATTTGAATTTCTTCCCATCCTCAAGGGAGACAATGTAGTCCGGCGTCACCGATTTTCTGATCGGGACCGCCGGCGTCAACACCGTCGGCTCTTGTGCCGAGACGCGACCGGCCGCCGTGCCCTTCAAAGCTTCGTGCACTTGGCCGATCAGGGCTGAAAGGTCCCCCACCGGAACGGGATTGTTGGAAACATAGGCTGAGACAACATCTGTGGTAAGCTGGATGAGGTTGTCGATGTTTTTGAAGTCTTCTTCTGGCATGAAACTCTCCGGTGGATTGGTCTGCGGAGCGTCGCTTCTAGTGGTGATTTCCGGTGAAAGCAACAAATGTCACGACAGGATTGTTCGTTGCTCGTCCAAGATTGAGGTCTATAGCACCACATCACGCGGTCGTGACACTGATCTGCCTGGTAGTCGCTGTCCCATAACTGCGCCAGTGTCCGCCTTTCCGTTCCGATCTCGTCCGTCTGAATTGCAGAGGGAAGACGCAGAAAGCTTGTAAACCATGAGCCGTGCACTCGATGGGGGCAGAAAAGCTTGCGCGTATGAAACAGGCTGGCGTTGCGCCAGCATGTGGCGACAGGCCACAGAACCGACCAAACCCTCAGGCGAACAAACAGCGACTGCGCGCGCGCCACCATTGAATCCGCCGTCGGGCGATGAATCGCAGTCAATGTCTCCGCCGCTCGATTGGTTTGGTCGACAGGCACGATTCCCTCGATACGCTGATCTAGCGCAGGGCGTTCGCAGGCCGCATGTGGAGAATGGTTTCCGTGCACATCGTAAGGACTCCATTTATGAACATTCTATTCCCTGCGGTGGCTGTTGCGCTTGTGGCAGCCACAGCTTTTGCTGCGCAGTCCATTCCGCCAGACCTCAGAGAAACGGCACTGGCCACCTTCAAGCCCTTGCCATTCACGCCGGCGCTCGCCAACAACCCGAGCACGCCGGACAGGATTGCCCTCGGCAAGGCACTGTTCTTCGATCCACGCCTCTCGTCCTCAGGCGTTTTCTCCTGCAACTCGTGCCACAACCTGGCCACCGGGGGCGACGACAATCGTGAAACTTCGATTGGCCATGGTTGGCAGAAGGGGCAGCGCAACGCGCCGACGGTGTTTAACTCTGTCTTCAACAAATCACAGTTTTGGGACGGTCGCGCCGAAGACCTGAAAGCTCAGGCCAAAGGGCCGATACAGGCCGGTGTCGAAATGGCCAACACACCGCATCGAGTGGTCGAGACGTTCAAATCGATGCCGCAATATGTGGAGTTGTTCCATTCAGCTTTCCCGGATGAGGCCAATCCCATCACCCTCGACAATCTAGTCAATGCACTCGCAGACTACGAGGCGACACTGGTCACGCCGGCCCCCTTCGACGCCTTCCTCAATGGCGATGAGACCGCCATCGGTCCCAAAGAGAAACAGGGCCTGGCCCTTTTTATCGAAAAGGGCTGCTCGTCCTGCCATTCCGGTGTCAATATTGGTGGGGAAGGCTATTATCCATTCGGCCTCGTTGAGAAGCCTAGCGCCGACATTCTGCCGGAGAACGACAAGGGACGATTCGCCGTCACCAATGTACCCGAGGATTCCTATGTTTTCCGCGTGCCGTCGCTGCGCAACGTAGCAATCACCGCGCCATACTTTCATTCGGGCAAGGTCTGGGACCTGAGCGAGGCCGTCGCCATCATGGGCACCACCCAGCTTGGCCAAGAGCTAACGCAAATCGAAATCGATCGGATCGTTGCCTACCTTAATTCGCTGACCGGAAAGCGACCGGAGATCACATATCCCATCTTGCCAACTGAAACGCCCACAACACCTCGACCTCGATCCTAGGCATTGGGAAAACAGGCGATCGCGTCGGGGGCCAATGAGCATTCCTTGACCGATCTGGGCGAATGGCCACAAGCGCAGCCGTCCGATTGGGCCATGATACGTCGCGGCACGATTGAGCGTCGCACGTTGGTGGCAGGAGCCACTGCCTTGCACCAGCGATGCCCCTCGCGGGGAGATCGACGGCAGCCAGGGTTGGCGTTCCCGTCAGCACCTCCGCAAAGTCACATCGACCAGTCGCCCTGCCAGTCCATCACCACCTTGCCCGAGCTGCCGCTGCGCATCGCGTCGAAGCCTACTTGAAAATCATCAATGCCGATGCGATGCGTGATCAGGCCGCTGACATCGAGCGGGCCCTGCACCAGCGCGATCATCTTGTACCAGGTCTCGAACATCTCGCGGCCATAGATGCCCTTGAGATGCAGCATCTTGAAGATGACCTTGTTCCAGTCGATCTCGAAGCCGGTCGGAGGGATGCCTAAAATGGCGATCTTGCCGCCATTGTTCATGGCGTCGATCATGTCGCGGAAGGCGGGTGCGGCGCCAGACATTTCCAGGCCGACGTCAAAACCTTCGGCGCTGATCGCCGGCATGATATCGCGCAGCTTTTCCTTCGACGCGTCGACCACATGCTGGACCCCGAGTTTTTTCGCCAGCGCCAGCCGCACCGGGTTGATATCGGTGATGACCACTTTTCGCGCGCCGACGCACTGCGCCACCAGCGCACCCATGATGCCGATCGGCCCGGCGCCGGTGACCAGCACGTCCTCGCCGACCAGATCAAAGGACAGTGCGGTGTGGACCGCATTGCCCAGGGGATCGAAGATTGCGGCGATCTCGTCGGGCACATCGTCGGGGATCGGCACGACGTTGTGCTGCGGGATCGCCAGATATTCACCGAAGGCGCCTGGCCGGTTGACGCCGACGCCGAGCGTGTTGCGGCACAGATGCCCCCTGCCCGCCCGGCAATTGCGGCAATGGCCGCAGACGATGTGGCCTTCGCCCGAAACACGCTGGCCGATCTTGTATTCGGTGACCGCCGCGCCGAAGTCGGCGACCGTGCCGACGAATTCGTGGCCGGTCACCATCGGCACCGGTACGGTCTTCTGCGCCCACTGGTCCCAATTGTAGATGTGGACGTCGGTACCGCAGATCGCGGTCTTTTTGATCTTGATCAGAACGTCATTCGGGCCGATTTCCGGCACCGGCACTTCTTCCATCCAGATGCCCGGCTCGGCCTTGGCCTTGACCAGCGCCTTCATCATGTTCGACATCAGAATCTCCTTACACGTAGTGTGGTGCGACCAACCGCTCGACCGCACGGACCGCCATATCGCCACCGTGCTTGCCGGCAGCCTGAGCAAGGAGCGTGAGCGGGCCACTTCCTCCCGCAGACCTGGCAGGCGCCTTCCCCAGCTGGTGAAGCTACCGGCAGGGCAGGAGGTTCACCGCTTCTACACAGCCTAGCGGGAGCCGATCTTCTTTGACCGCTCGACTTTGGCGGTTCAGCGCTCCCGACGGCTCCTATGGCGTTCTGATGAGCCCACCAGCGCGAAGCCATGATTGGTCTTGGGATCTGCAATGTCCTCACCTGAAGCTGTTAGCTGGTTTCGGTTTGCACTCGCCACAAGCGAGCGTAAGCGCCTTCAGTTGCCACCAAATCAGCATGCCTTCCCTCCGCAACAACCCGCCCCTTGTCCAAGACCACTATTTTGTCGGCGCAACGGATGGTGCTGAGTCGATGAGAGATGATGACTATGGTCTTGCCGCCCCGACGCAGATCCTCAACCACTCGCAGGACAAACGCCTCGGCGACCGAGTCGAGAGAGGAGGTTGCTTCGTCGAGGATCAGGATCTCCGGATCCCGATACAGAGCCCGAGCCAACGCAAGGCGCTGCTTCTCGCCTCCGGAGAGGCGTACGCCGCTTTCGCCTAGATAGGCCTGGAAGCCACCGGGCCAGCGCTCGATCACCTCCCGCAGCCCTGTTTGATCGCAGATTTGGAGGATCTTTTCGACGTCCGGCTCGAACTCGCCAAGGGCGATGTTGTCGATCACCGAGCCTGAGAACACGTCGACCGTTTGCGGCACCGCAGCCACAACCTTGCGCAGGGATACGGTCGAGAGGTCCTGGAGGGCATAGCGGCCTATCCGTATGTGTCCACCCTCAAGCGGGTAGACATTCTGCAGCAGCGCCGCAAGGGTGCTCTTGCCCGAGCCGCTTTCCCCCACCACCGCTGTCATTTCCCCCTGACGGAAGGTGACGCTAAGATCCTGGAAAAGCTCGAGCTGGCTACCATGGCGGAACGTGACCTTCTCCAGGTGGATGTCGCCAATGTCGGATTTGTCGGCATTGATGCCGCCACCGCTTCCCGGCTCCAGGTCGAAGATCTCGAACAGGCGATCCGCCGCGATAAAAGCATCCTGAACGATCCGGTTGGTCTGAATCAGACTGGCAACCGGCCGGGTGACATAGCCCAGCAAGGTGTAGCAGGACAGTAATTCGCCGGGCGTGATGGTTTGATCGAGGGCAAGCGTCGTTCCGAACCACAGCAGCACGATGGTGAATAGAGTTGCGAGGAAAGTCGAGGTACTGTCTCCAAAGATCGAGATCAGGCCGGAGCTGTAGACGGAATGAAGCATCTTGATGAAGCGGGTCTCCACCTGGAAGTTCGCGAAGCTCTCTATGCCGGAGATCTTGATCGTGGAGACAGCTCCGAGTGAATCCACCAGTTGCGTTTCAAGTTCGGCAGCGTTCTCCATCATGGCGCGCTGTCGATTCCTATGCAGCCGGTTGATGGTCCAATAGACGGAGAGGTACAACGGGATGGAGGCCGCCACGACCAACGCGATCTTCCACGAGTAGATGAACATCAGCCCTAACGAGAACAGTATCATTAGCACGTCGACGAACATGTTGATCGAGACGTCGTTCAGGAAGCTCCTGATCTTCACCGCGTCATTCATGCGGGAAATGATTTCGCCCATGCGCATCGTGTCGAAGAACTTCTGAGGCAGGCTTAGGATGTGATTGTAATAGCCAAGGATTAGGTGGACGTCGATCTTCTGTCCCGTTTGCAGGACGAGCCGGTTTCTGAGGAGATTGATTACGACCTGTACAATCAAGATCAGCAGCATGGCGACGCTCATCAGGTTGAGCAGATTTCGGTTGCCCGCTGTAATCACATGATCGACGATCTTCTGGACGTAAATGGCCGTCGAGAGGCCAAGGATCGTCGTCACCAGGGCCCCGGCGAGAGCCTGCGCCATCGCCGCCTTGTGTGGCGCAAGCAGACGTACGAAACGACCTAGGGGTGAGCTGGTCTCGTCGCGGCGCTTGAAGGTGTCTGCCGGAACCAGGAGCACCAGGGCGCCAGTCCATTGCTTTTTGAATTCCTCGTGCGCCAGCTTGCGGATTTCACCATAGGCTGGGTCCATGACGATGACCCACCTGGCATTGATCGCCTGGACTACGACGAAGTGATGCAGGACCTCGTTGACGATTACGTGCGCGATGGCGGGCTTGGGGATCTTGTATAGGCTGTCGAAGCCACCCTTTACCCCCTTGGCAACGAAGCCCAGCTTTCGGGCCGCTTCCATGAGGCCCAGCACAGTAGTGCCGGAGCGGTCGGTCGAGGCATACTGCCGGACGCGCGACAGCGGCAGCTTGTAGCCATAGAAGGCCGCGACAGAAGCAAGGCTGGCGGCCCCGCAATCGGTGATGTCGCGCTGCTTGAACTTGATGGCTTTGCTCGACATAGCGGCTCGCTGACTTTTTGGAAAATGAAGGATCAGTGGCTCGCCAGGAGCGGATTGAGCCAATCGTCGGCCTCGTTGTACAGGAGTCCCAGGACACTGCGGTCACCCAGGAGGAAGCGAGCCCGGACGGTCATGCCTTTCTTCAGGTTACCGATGACCCCGTGCTTGAGGGCGAGGTGGCGGCGAGAGAGCGCGCAGCGGACCTTGAAGACCGGTCTCCCGTCGTGCAGGGTGAAGTCGTGCGCCACGTCGAGCACCGTCGCGTCAATGACACCCCATTGATTGTAGTTGAAGGCATCCACTTGGAGACGCACCGACTGGCCCGGGCGGACAAAGCCGATGTCGTTGGGGGAAACGAAGATTTCCGCCACCAGTTCACCATCCGGCGAAACCCAAGCGACGGTTTGCCCGGCCTGGACGTAGCTGCTGGAAGCGAGGCCCGAGAATTGCTCGAGAGCGCCTGATACGGGGGCTCGAATGAGAGTCAGGTCCCGTTCGCTCTCAAGCTGATGCACGGTGGCCGTGAGTTCCTGGAGGCGCAGGTTAACGTCGAACAGCTGCTGGTTCCATTCGGCGAATTTGCGCCGGGCGAGGATCTCGCCCTGGATCTCGACATTCTGAAGTGCGAAGGCGTTTTCCTCAACGGACTTTGCCGGTGCTACAGCAGCGGAGAGCAGTCGCTTAGCACGCTCAAGTTCCGCGGCCGCATTATCGCGGGCATATTGGTTCTCCCGCAGCAGGTTGAGGAAATGGGCGCGCTCGGCCGTGGCTGACTCGGTTAAGAGGCGGATCGGGTCCTTGGCTTGCGTGCCGGAGGAGATCAGGGTTTCGAGGTCACTGGCAAAATCGCTCTTCGCGCGAATATCCCCTTTAAGCGCCCTGAGCTTTTCCTCAACCACCCCATCATCGAGGGCGAGGATCTCTTGCCCCTGAGCAACCAGATCGTTTTCGGCGGCAAGGATGCGGGAGATGCGTCCGGATACCGGCGCCACCAGGGGCGTCTTCTCGACGGTGGGTCGAATAATACCGGCACTTTGGAAAGATACCATTACTGTGATGAAAGGCAGAGAGACCAGCGCCGTAGCCACAGAGAGCAAAATAATCTTGTAGATGATCAAAGATCTATCTGATCCTCGAGAAAGGATGCTCTCTGCAGTGCAGTTGGCAAGTTCAGGAATAAATGAGATATTGATCACGGTCTCGCTGGTCACAATGATATTGATCTATGATGTTGCCAATCATCCACCATGTCTTCGGCGCGTACTACATCAACGAATCCTACAGCAGAAACTGAGGCTATGAACCAAGGGCCACCGGAAGTTGATGATCCCGCTTCTCGGGTTAACTCGGTCAAGCCGTATACTGATATGTCGGTATCCATTGTTTTCCTTTCCAACATTCAACGATGAAAGTCGGCGATCATTCTGCAGCTCGGCAGCACTCCCCCGCGCCTAAAGGCGGCAATACCCATGCCGACTACGCAAATAGAGGCCAAAAAGGCCGTTCTGTAGCTTATTCCCAACCCAACTGAGAGTGCGTCGGCCGTACATCACGCTGTCTTGTGCGACAAACCAGGCGACATCTGCCTGGAGGTGACCTAGGTCAACCAGGCAGTTGCGAATATTGTAGATCGTCTTAATGATGCTTAAAATATCTTTCCGCGGCTGCTATAGCCAGTCCTAACGCAGCAACTGCCCCAAATCCTGCCACCGCTGCCCAGAACCACCACCCTCCGGACGTTGCACATGCTTCTTCGCGCGTTAACTCGGTCACACCATAGGCGGGCATATTGGTCTTCATTTTTTCTCCTTTCTTAGAGCTTGAAATGTAAGGGTGAATCAGTGATTTGGGTCGGCGACTTTTGCCCCTATGCTTACAGCTGCAAGGCCGAACGTCCCCAAAATCGCGAAAGCTATTGCCCAAAACATCCCTCCCGAAATTGCAGATGCTTCTTCGGGAACCAATTCGGTCACACCATAAGCTGACATTTCCGCCTTCATTTGTTTTCTCCTTTCCCAGAGCTCAAAATAATACGATGACCAGTAATGCACGCTCGGCGGCGTGTGCCGCCGTACAACGAGAACATCAAGAGTCGTGCCAACTGCACAGGAAGCTCCGGAACAGCGCTTATGCTTTTTTGTTTCGGCGGCTTAATTGAGAGCGCGGCGGCACGCCGGGCCGAACATCACGCTGTCAGCGCGACAACCCAGGCCACAGCTGCCTGGAGATGACCAAGGTCAACCCCAGAGCAGTCGCGAATATTATGGATCTTAATGATGCTTAACATATGTTATCACGGCTGCTATACCAAATACTAACGCAGCAACTCCGCTAAATACTGCCGACGCCAGCCAGAACCACCCTCCGGACGTTGCACATGCTTCTTCGCGCGTTAACTCGGTCACACCATAAGCTTGCATATTGGTCTTCATTTTTTTCTCCTTTCCTAGAGCTTGAAATGTAAGGGTGAATCAGTGATTTGGGTCGGCGACTTTTGCCCCTATGCTTACAGCTGCAAGGCCGA